>JAVLBT010000039.1:0-22241 GCA_031580945.1 Gracilimonas sp. | reverse complement strand
GGAACAGTTAAGACAGCTTGTCAACAAGCTTGTCCTGCCGATGCCATCTACTTTGGCGACCTGACCGATGATAACAGCCAGGTTGCAAAAATGAAGCGAAACGAGCGAAACTTCCAGATGCTGGAAGAACTCAATACTCGTCCTCGGACTTCATACATGGCAAAACTTACGAACCCAAACCCAGCTTTGGCTTAAGATATTAATCAGGAATACAACCAAAACATGAGTAAATACCAATACGTACCGGAACCCGCTCTTGTAAAAGGCAATCACGACTTTTCGAGCCTTACACGACTGGTTACTGATATTAATTTACGACCTACTCCAAAAGCATGGTATGTGGCTATGCTTGGAGCCAATGCCCTGCTGATGGTGCTTCTTGTATCCATCGGTTATTTGATCTGGGAAGGAACCGGAATCTGGGGCCTTACAAATCCTGTTGGATGGGGTTGGGCTATTATTAACTTTGTATGGTGGGTTGGTATCGGCCATGCCGGAACCCTGATCTCTGCTATTCTATTTCTTTTCCGGCAGGATTGGCGTACTGCCATTAACCGTTTTGCGGAGGCCATGACGATTTTTGCCGTAATGTGTGCCGGTATCTTTCCGGCCATTCACGTAGGTCGTATTTGGGCCATCTATTGGGTATTTCCCATTCCCAACTCAATGGCAATGTGGCCAAACTTCAACTCACCCCTCCTTTGGGATGTGTTCGCAGTTTCTACCTATTTCACCGTCTCACTTTTATTCTGGTATGTTGGATTAGTCCCTGACCTTGCGACGATCCGGGATCGTGCAACGGATAAAATCAGAAAAGTTGCTTATGGAATCTTTTCGTTGGGATGGACCGGTTCGAACCGCCACTGGTGGAATTATGAAAAAGCTTATATGATCCTTGCTGGATTGGCAACCCCGCTGGTCCTCTCGGTTCACACGATTGTATCCTTTGACTTTGCCGTTTCCGTGATCCCCGGATGGCACACTACTATTTTTCCACCTTATTTTGTTGCCGGAGCTATCTTTTCTGGCTTTGCAATGGTACTTACACTGATGATCGTTGCCCGCAAGATCTACGGAATGAAGGAGATCATGACCGATGATCATATGGAAAAAATGAACATCATCATTCTCGTGACGGGTACCATGGTGGGTTTTGCCTATATGATGGAATTCTTTATTGCATGGTACAGTGGCGTTGAATACGAACAAGCGATTTTTATACTTAGAGCCACCGGTCCTTATGCATGGGCCTACTGGGCTATGATGACCTGTAACGTACTATCGCCCCAATTTTTCTGGTCTAAGAAACTACGACGAAGCGTAGGGTTTACGTTCTTTATTTCCATTGTCGTGAACATTGGAATGTGGTTCGAACGATTTGTAATTACCGTGACATCACTTTCAACAGATTATCTGCCTTCAAGCTGGGATTATTACTCTCCGACTATCTGGGATGTGTTAACTTATGTTGGAACATTTGGACTTTTCTTTACCATGTTCCTGCTCTTTTTGAGGTTCCTGCCAATGGTTGCACTGGCCGAGGTGAAAGCGGTTATTCCACAAGCTGATCCTCACAATTATGACGAGGATACCAACGAGTTTCATGCTCCAAAAGTAGAAATACCTGAACCTAAAACGGAGAAGGTGTAAGAATATGAAAACAGAAAATCAACAATTACACGGCATTTTAGCCGAATTCAAGAATCCAAAGGAACTGACTGATGTTGCCAAAAAAATGGTGAAATCAGGCTACAACAAGTTCGATACATATAGTCCCTTCCCAATTCATGGAATGGATAAAGCAATGAATCTCAAAAAATCAAAGTTAGGGTGGATCGTTTTTGGCCATGCTATTCTTGGGTTTACAGGTGCTATTGCCATGATGTATTACATGTCTGTAGTGGACTATCCGATCAACATTAGCGGTAAACCATTTTTTAATGCCCCTGCCTGGGTTCCAATTACTTTTGAGTTAACAGTTTTACTTTCCTCATTTGGAGCTGTTTTTGGAATGTTCTTTTTAAATGGACTTCCAAAGCTTAATAATCCACTATTTAATGTAGATCGTTTTAAGAAAGCCACTGATGATGGGTTCTTTGCATGCATAGAAGCAGAAGATGATATGTTTGACGCCAAACAAGTGAAGGAGTTGTTTAAAGAGGCAGGAGCAACGCACATTGAGGAAGTTTATGAATAAAAGAAATCCACAAATATCACGCTCTGGGATGAATATAAAAGGTATTTTGAAAATATTGAGCCTGTTTGTGATCGGGATATCACTTACGGCCTGTCAGGGACAAATTTCTGAGAAACCACCGATCCATCCAAACATGAATATGGATCAACAACCCCGAAAAGAGGCACAGGAAGTTAATAACTTTTTTGATGACGGCCGGAGTATGCGACAACCTGTGGAAGGTACCGTTGCCCGCGGCCTGGCAAAAACTGACATTGCCTATAACGAAGGCGTTGACGAAAACGGGGACTACATTGATTATATCCCGGTTGACCTCACAAAATCATTCTTATACCGCGGCAAAGAACGGTATGAAATATATTGTACTCCATGTCATGGCCAAACTGGCGCTGGAAATGGGATCATTATGGAAGGGAATTACGGGTATGTTCCTGCTCCCTCCTATCATCAGCAGCGATTAATCGATGCACCGGATGGTGAACTTTATTCCGCGATTTACAATGGAGTAAGAACTATGCCTTCTTATTCTACTCAAGTTCCTGTTGAAGACCGTTGGGCGATTGTGGCGTACATCCGAGCTTTACAGGAAAGCCAAAATGTTTCTGAAGAAGAAATTGCCCAATACGATGTTGACCTCTCTTCACTTAAGGCCAAAGCCTCAGAAGAAATGGCCAGAGCAGATTCCATTGCTGCGGCAAGAGAAGCCGAACAAGAAACAATGACTGCATCTGTTTCAATGGGAGCCGATGTAATCACAGCCAATGCCTGCGGTACCTGTCATAGTGAAGACGGCTCAGACGGCATTGGGCCTACCTGGACAGGTTTATATGGAAGTGAAGGTGAAGTTGTAACCGCTGAAGGTGAAACGATCACTATCACCAAAGATGAAGAGTATATATATGAATCAATTGTAGATCCAGAAGCTAAGAAATCAGTGGATTATGCTCAGGCTGTAATGGCTTCGTATAGCTACCTGTCTGATGTGGAAATAGAATCCATTGTACTTTATATCAAAAATCTCGAAAACTAAGAACTTTGCTTAATACACTTACACAATGAGTCATAAGCCTTCAATTACAGATTCTTTACAATTCCCAGCCGACAGCAAAGTTCCAAGAGCCTTGTTTGGGTTAGGTGCCGTTGGTTTGATAGCAACCATCATAGGGTACTTCCTTGATGCTGATCAGTTTTTCTTTTCTTATTTAGTAAGCTTCACCTTTTTTACCGGAATTGCTTTAGCAGCTCTAATAATGGTAATGTTACATCACATCACCAAATCAAGCTGGGGTGTCGTATTTCGACGGATTGCCGAATCTTTTACCTCAAAGATCTGGATCTGGGCTATATTTGTAATTCCGATCATCCTGGGTATACATAATCTCTTTCATTGGAGTCATCCGGAATTATACGAATATGGTACAGCTGAATATGATAAGATCATAGCTGGCAAAGCTCCTTATCTGAATTCAACATTTTTCGTAATTCGTCAGTTTATCTATTTTGCTATATGGGGCTTTCTTGGATATAAGCTGCATAAAGTATCTATTGAGATGGATAGAACCAACGATTGGGGACTTTCATCTTTGCTACGGAAATTCAGTGCCCCCGGGATTTTGATCTTCTCATTAACCGTTGCTTTTGCAAGCTTTGACTGGTTGATGTCATTAGATCCCCACTGGTTTTCTACTATGTTTGGTGTTTACTTCTTTGCCATTAGCTTTCAGTCTTTCTGGGCCGTTATGATTCTGCTTGTATTTTATCTGCATAGGATAGGCTTGTTGCAGAATACAATACGACAAGTTCACGTTTACGATCTTGGAGCCTGGTTTTTTGCTTTTACTGTCTTTTATGCCTACATCGCTTTTTCACAGTTTTTATTGATCTACTATGCGAATATTCCCGAAGAAACACTTTGGTTTTATCACCGGCTCGAAGGTGGCTGGGAATACATTGCATACAGCCTGCTAATTGGCCGTTTTGCAATTCCTTTCCTGGTATTATTAAACCGGGAGGCAAAAAAGAACCGAACAGTCCTTGGTATCATATCCGTTCTTGTTTTAGTCATACACTTTGCAGAGATTTATTGGATCGCAATGCCGGTACTTTACGACCATGGGCTTCATTTTAGCTGGATGGATATCACGGCATTTCTTGGTTTAGGAGGAATATTCTTTGGACTATTTTTCAACACTTTCAAAAATCATGATATGGTTCCTAAGAATGATCCAAAACTGGAAGATTGTTTATCCAAATCATATCACCAATAATTGAATTGATCGATGTCAGATAAGTTTAGCTCAGAATTAAAAGCAAAAATTGCGTTAGAAGCGGTATCTCAGGGGCGTTCTGTAATAAAAGAAATTGCAGACAAATATGATGTCAGTGAAGAACAGGTGATTGCCTGGTCTGCTCAACTACAGGATGAAGCCTCTCAGATTTTTTCCACTCAAGCCCCCCTTGATGAGCCCGAGGCTGAGGACGTAGAGATCAGTACAGAAGATGAGGATTTTGCTTCAGCTGTAGGTCATGGAGTAATGAATGATGATCTGAACTACTCCAAGCTGATTTTTTGGTCAACCCTCGGAACGGCATTAGTTATTATATTTGTGGTTGGGTTAATTTATTTTACTCAATACAGTATCTTTGAGACACAAAAAGAAGTTTCTGCAAGGAGCACGTTTTCAGAATCAAAAGTGTTAATAGCAGAACAGAATCAAGAGCTCAATAGCTTTGGCGTTGTCGATCTTGAAGAAGGACGATACCGAATTCCTATAGACAGCGCAATCAGTAGAATGGCTATTGATTAAGAAATTATATTCATCATGAGAACCTCTGCACTGTCAGTGATTGCTTATTGCATGCTTACAGTGCTTCTGATTTCACCCCCTGCTTTTTCGCAGGTTAACCGTGATCAACCGGATGCGCTGGAAGATTTAGGCATCGATGAACATCTGGGAGACTATATCCCACTTGATGCTAAGTTTGTAACATCGGAAGGTGATACTATACGTATTGGCGATCTTTTAGAAGAAGATAAACCAGTTTTACTAAATCCTCTGTATTATGAATGCCCAATGTTATGCGGCTTGGTATTGGATGGTGTTTTCAATGTTCTTGAAGAAGTAAACTGGAAACCAGGCAAAGATTTTATTGTTATATCTTTTAGTATTGACCCTGATGAAGACACTGAAGTTGCGGCCCGATCAAAAGAAAAATATCTCGGAGATCGGGATTCAACAATGAACGCCGGATGGTATTTCCTGACCGGCTCAAAAGAAGAAATTGATAAGGTAACGCAGGCAACGGGCTTTCAATATAAGGAAGTCGAGGAAACCGGTGAGTACGCACACAGTGCAGCGATCATGTTGCTTAGTCCGGATGGTAAAATAACGCGTTACCTTTATGGAATTTCTTATGACGAATTTAATGTACGCAATGCCTTATATGAGGCTGCTGATGGGAAGATTGGTAACACGGTAGATAAATTAGTGATGTATTGTTACCAATATGACCCTGACTCTGGCAGTTATGTGCCGGTTGCAATTAATATTATGAAGCTTGGCGGCTTGGCTACACTGATAATTCTCGGTATATTCTTGGCTGTGCTTTGGCTTCGCGAAAGACGCAAAAAACCAACCTCAAAAACTGATTTTAACTAATGGGCAGTTTATTTGATTTCATGCTCCCGGAGCTTAAATCTCCGTTAACGGGAGCCACCACCGATGCGGTTATGGGTTTTGTCCATATCGTAAGTTTTATCCTCTTAGCGGGTGTAACGATTGCAATGATCTATTTTGCGATCAAATACAGACGAAAATCTGATGACGATGAAACTCCGCTCATCACGCACAACAACAAACTTGAAATAACCTGGTCAGTAATACCATTGCTATTGGTATTTATTGTATTTGGATGGGGATATAAAGGATGGCTCAACCTCAAAACCGTACCTGATAATGCTTACGAAATACAGGTTTCAGCCTATAAATGGGGTTGGACATTTAAGTACGACACCGGTGCACAGGTCGGGAACGAGGTTCATGTGCCTGCGGGTCGTCCGGTTAAACTGGTTATGCAGTCACAGGATGTGCTGCATTCTTTCTTTGTCCCCGATTACAGAATCAAACAGGATGTGCTGCCAAATAGATATACTTACGTTTGGTTTCAAGCCGAAGAAGCCGGCGAATCTCAGGTGTTTTGCACCGAATATTGTGGAACCTCCCACTCCGATATGTTAGCAAAAGTAATTGTTCATACCGAAGAAGATTTTAAAGCTTGGTTAGATGAGCAAGGTACTGGTGGCGGCGGAACGCCTGAGGAACGCGGTGAAAACCTGATTACCTTACAGGGATGTGTTTCCTGTCACTCAGTGGATGGATCTGATGGTATCGCTCCTACATTTCAGGGACTATGGGGTAAAGAACGAAATTTTCAGGAAGCGGCTTCTGTATCTGCAGATGAGAATTACATTAGGGAATCTATTTTAGATCCTTCTGCCAAGATCGTTGAAGGTTTTCAAAATCAGATGGTTAGTTATGAAGGTCGCCTGAGTGATGACGACATTTCTGACATTATTGAATACATCAAAACTTTAGAAGAATAATATGGCTACTGCTGAAGTATCAAATAAAAGAACATTAAAGGTTAAGCGGTTCAAACCGTCAGAAAATCCAAAGAAAACTTTTTTAACTGAAGAAAAAGGTCTTTGGGCATGGCTCACGACTGTAGATCATAAGAAGATCGGTCTCATGTATTTGGGATCTGTCGCTTTTTTCTTTCTACTTGGGGGCGTTTTAGCCCTGCTGTTAAGAACGGAGCTATTAACCCCGGCTAAAACGTTTATCGAAGCCGATACTTATAACCAATTTTTTACCCTTCACGGGGCTATTATGGTTTTCTTCGTATTGGTGCCCTCCATTCCTGCAGCACTTGGTAACTTTATTTTACCCATGCAGCTCGGAGCAAAAGACGTTGCCTTCCCCCGTTTGAACCTTGCCAGTTTTTATATTTATGTGATTGGTGCCATTTTCACATTTATAGCTCTTGCCAATAACGGGCTTGATACAGGTTGGACATTCTACACCCCTTATAGTACAGACTCAACCTCAAGCGTAATATGGGTGACGTTAGGGATATTCATACTTGGTTTCTCGTCGATATTAACGGGAACCAACTTTATTACAACCATCCACAAGATGCGGGCACCCGGAATCACCTGGGGTAAATTACCTCTAAACATTTGGGCATTATATGCTACAAGTATTATTCAGGTATTAGCTACTCCGGTTCTGGCTATCACTCTTTTACTTCTTACCATGGAGCGCTTTCTTGGAATTGGGATTTTTGATCCCTCTATGGGCGGAGACCCGGTTTTATTCCAGCATTTTTTCTGGTTTTATTCTCACCCGGCTGTTTATATCATGATCGTACCTGGTTTTGGAATTATCTCTGAGGTCATTACCACATTTTCTAAAAAACATATTTTCGGTTACTGGGCCATTGCTCTTTCATCTTTAGCAATCGCCTTTATAGGATTCCTTGTATGGGGCCACCATATGTTTACTTCCGGTCAGTCTGCCGTGGCAACCACCGTATTTTCGTTTCTGACCTTCTTAGTCGGTATCCCAACAGGCATTAAGATCCTGAACTGGGTTGCTACTTTGTATAAAGGATCTATAGAGATGAAAACACCGATGTTGTATGTGTTCATCTTCTTATTTCTGTTCTCGATTGGTGGATTCACCGGAATCATGCTGGGTTCTCTCGCCGCCGACATTCACTTACATGATACTTATTATGTAGTTGCGCACTTTCATTATGTAATGATGGGTGGTACACTTATTGCCTTATTAGCTGGCCTTCATTATTGGTGGCCAAAAATGACCGGTAAGATGTACAATGAATTTCAGGCGAAAGTAGGAGCCTTTTTAATATTTGTTGGCTTTAATTTAACTTTCCTGCCCCAATTTATAATGGGATCTCAAGGTATGCCCCGACGTTATTACAACTATATTGATCAATTTACCATATTTCATCAAACATCAACGATTGGTTCCTACATATTGGGGGTCGGTTTCTTACTGATCGCATATTACTTATTTATCTCTATGATAAGAGGTGAAAAAGCACCTGCAAACCCTTGGGGTAGCCGTGGGTTGGAATGGCAGGCAACATCACCACCCGACTTACATAACTTTGATCACACCCCGGTCATCATCAATGGTCCTTATGATTACCATAAGCCTATGGAAGAATTCCAGCTGGGATTAGCTGACTCTCACCACAATGGCCATGATCCCAGTCATGAGGCAGCGGGTGCAAAAAAAGAAGTAGCAACCAACTAATATTTCAACAATAAACCACTAAATAATAATCGGGAAGTAATGGCGAATCATTCGACTTCACATCCAACTCATGTGCAACATCATTTTGTTGACTCTGATCAGCAATTTGATTCTGCAAAGATGGGTATGTGGGTGTTTCTTGTTAACGAGATTTTATTCTTTGGAGGGCTATTCTGTGCATATATTGTGTATCGAGCCTGGTACCCTGAACTTTTTACTGAAGCAGCTCTTGAGCTAAATACTTTTTGGGGAGCCGTTAATACGGTTGTGCTGATTGGTAGTAGTTTAACCGTTGCAATGGCTATACGATCGGTTCAAAAAGATCAGATCGAAGGACTTAAAAAAAATCTGTTGATCACCATTGCACTGGCTGTAGTGTTTATGGTCATTAAAGGATTTGAGTATGCCCATAAATTCGAATATGGCATTTTTCCAGGCGAATATTACACCTATGAAGGACTTCAACATGCGCAAGCTGCAATATTTTTTAGTATTTACTATATGCTTACCGGTGTTCACGCATTACACGTAATTATTGGCATTGGTTTGATCTGGTGGATTTATGTAAGAGCTAAACGGGGTGAATTCAGTAGTGAATACTACACCCCTGTCGAGATCACTGGATTATATTGGCACTTGGTTGACCTGATCTGGATCTTTTTATTTCCCCTGCTTTATCTCATTGAATAATGACTTTAGAGATCTGAAAAACACTTCCAAAGAATATTAACAGAAATTATTATGAGCGGACAAAATCACGAACATCATCATCACGTATCTACAGCAGGACAACTATGGGCAGTAGCTGTGGGTTTGATCATCTTGACGATCATTACGGTAGTAGTTGCAAAATTTATAACCATACCTCCCCCTTTTGATGTGATCACGGCAATTTCTATTGCCCTTGTCAAAGCCTTTTTAGTGGCAGCTTTCTTCATGAACCTTTATTGGGATACAAAATTTAATGCCATGTTGCTTCTTATGGCCGTTGCTTTTTTTATTTTAATGGTGGTTATCACCCTGCTTGATACGATGTATAGAGTTGATGTGATCCCATCTTTTTAAATTGATTCAATTAGAATCATAATGTAAAAGCTCTCGTTTGAGGGCTTTTTTTATATCTGTTAACAACTAAAGATCGGGACATGAGTAAACTTTTCATTAATGTTGAAATTCTGAATCCTGTATGTGGATTGTTATATTCATTTTTAAAAAAATAGCATATGAGCCTGTCAAAAAACAAAATTGGTGATTTTGAATTATATACGATTGAGACCGGAGATTTTCGCCTTGATGGTGGGGCTATGTTTGGGGTTGTACCAAAAACTTTATGGGCAAGACATTTACCCGCCGATGAACATAACAGAATCCCCATGACCATGCGATGCCTTTTGGTCAAATCTAACAAGTCTGGCAAGCTCTATTTGATTGACAATGGAGCTGGTACCAAATTCAATGATAAGATGGAGAAGATCTATCA
Organism: Gracilimonas sp.; assembly: GCA_031580945.1. Lineage (GTDB taxonomy): Bacteria > Bacteroidota > Rhodothermia > Balneolales > Balneolaceae > Gracilimonas. The sequence goes on along the minus strand of JAVLBT010000039.1, from coordinate 12,220 downwards.
GCTCGATCATGATCAGAAAAATCTACAAGATTCATTTTCCTATCATGGATTTTCATTTGAGGACGTGACAGACATCATCTTTACCCATTTGCATTTTGATCATTGTGGTGGGACCACTTTTCTTGATACTGATAATACCCTTCAGCATACATTCCCCAATGCAACATACCATATTGTCGAAAAGCATTGGAAGAACGCTACAGACCCAAATGCTCGCGAAAAAGCCAGTTTTTTACCTGATAATATCAACCCTATTAAAAATACTGGCAGACTGAATCTTGTATTAGAACAACATGAATATGAAGCGGGTTTGTCTACCATACCGGCTAATGGCCACACCCTTGGCCAACAACTTCCCGTTATAAAAGGTGATAATAAAACCATTGTATTTGTTGCTGACCTTTTACCCACGCATGTACATGTTCCCTTACCTTGGGTTATGGGCTACGATATGTACCCGGTTCAAACGCTGAAGGAAAAGGATTGGTTTTTAGAGCAGGCATCAGAAAAAAATTGGTACCTATATCTTGAACACGATGCAGAAATTGAAATGATACAGGTTAATAAGAGTGAAGGACGATTTTCTGTTTCAAAAACACTGACCTTAAATGATCTGTAGATTGCAATAAATTACGTTAATGACTGTTCATAATTTTTAGTTAACAGCTTATGGCTAACCCCAATTCACAATACTCTACCGAAAAGGTAATTCAGCTTTTAAAAGCCGCACATCGATCGTTGAGATCCAAACGGCTTCAGACCGCTGCATGGAAAAGTTTATTGATCCTTTTTACCGGGTTTTTAAGTTTAATACTTGCTGAACAGGTATTTTATTTGGCCGCAGAAGTAAAAACAGTAATTCTCTTTTCACTTTTACTGATCAGCATTTTTAGTGGCTGGAGAAGTTATTCAACAGAAATTTCTGATGAATTCAGCCAATTTTACAGATCATTTAGCCGGAAAAGCCAATTTCCTGAATTAAAAGATGCTTTAGATCTGGAACAGAGTAAAACAGGTAATAAAGCACTTATTAAGGCCGCAATATTTCAAAGTCTTACAAAAGTTGAACCCTCAAGGCTTGAAGCTAAACTGGACGAGTTTGTTAAGAATACCCAGACCTATAAAGTAAACAGTCAGCTTTTCACCATTGCTATATCAACATTGCTGATCATGTTGGTAACTGCCTTTAATTATCAAACTGCCACTGAAAGAGCTTTTACATTTTGGGAAAATTATGCAAAACCCAATCCCTACAATTATACTATTTCTCCCGGTGATATAACGCTTGAACAGGGGAGTGAATTTCAAGCTGAAATTTCTTTTCAGGGAGACCTTTTACCTGATGAAGTAACCATGAAGATCAAAACGATGGTGGAAGAAAATTTTCGAGACCGCGGAATCGAAAGTTATGCTTCGTCCTATCGATCAGTTGCTACTGAGATCAATAACGATCTGGAGTATTACTTTGAAATGGATGGGTACCAATCAGACATCTTTAAAGCAGATGTTCAGCTACGTCCACGATTTACAAACCTTCAGGCCACCATTACACCTCCCTCCTATACAAAACTTGATTCCACAATTGTTTCTTATCCGATGTCACAGATCAGGGCTTTCCAGGGTTCTGAACTTAAACTGTCAGGTTCGGTAAATAAAAGAGTTTCAATTCTCCAGCTGTACACAAGAAATGGAACCATTGACCTGAGAATAGATGAAGATAGCACTTTTACCCACACCTTTACTGTGGTAGAAAATGACACCCTAACATTTCATATAGAAGATGAAAATGGGTTAGTGAATCAGAACCCATTTCAAATGGTTTTAAATCCTTCTGAAGACGAATATCCCGTAGCAGAGCTAATTGAGCCTGAAGAGAATATGTCTGAAGTCAACCCCCAGGAAATTCAGATTCTATATCGCGCTTCGGATGACTTTGGGCTTACAGGGGCACAGCTTCAATATGAACTTAAGAGGGCTTTTACTGAGAAACCTGTACAAAATTCCTTACTCCTCAAAGTGCCCGAACAAGAAACACTTAATTCCTATCTGTGGGATCTTTCAGCCTTGGATCTAAAACCCCGGGACGAGGTCTCTTTTTGGATAGAGGTCAACGATAACGATGAGTACAGCGGATACAAGAGTGCTGTTTCTCAAAAAATCGTTCTCAAAATACCTTCAATGGTCGATTATATTGAGAATGTCGATAAAAAGGAAAATGAGGTCTCCGAAAACCTGGAAGAGATCTCTGAGGCTTTTGAAAATAGCAGACAGCAATATGAACAGTTCAAAGAACAGATGAAAAATAATCCTGAAAACCCGGGATATAATGAAAAGCGACAGCTTGAACAGGTTCAAAAACAACAGGAAGAAGTCCAGAAAAAAGTGGACGAGTTAAACAAAAAATTTGAAGAGCTGAAGCAGGAGCTCAGTAAGGATAATATGCTTTCCGAAGAAACTCGTAAAGCATATGAAGAACTTGAAAAACTGATGAAAGAGATCGATGACCCGGCCTTTAGGGAAGCTTTGAAGAAACTGCAGGAACAATTGGGAACGATGAATCCCGAACAGCTTCGAAAAGCTATGGAAAACATGGAATTCAATGAAGAGCTTTACAAAGAAAGGCTGGAACGAACTTTAGAACTGTTCAAAAAATTAAAACTCAATTCAGACCTGGATAAATTAGCCACTGCTTTTGAAGAAAAGGCTCAGCAAGAAACAGACTCGACCAATTCCGCAGAAGCACTTGAGCAAAGCAAACAAGAAAATGAACAGCTCAAAGAACAGGTGGAGTCACTATCAGAGAATACCACCGATAAAAATCAAGAGAAGATAAAAGAGTATCAGGAAGAAATTAAACAACAGCTTGAAGACATCAATAAGCAGTTAGAAAATGAGATGAAAAAGGGATCTGAATCTGAATCCTCTGGTGAGTCTGGAGAAGAATCTGGCGACAAGCAAAAACCAAAGACTGAGCAACAGGATTCCAATAACCAATCTCAGCAAGAACGTCAGCAACAATATCAGAAGATGGCTGAAAAGACCCGACAAATGATGGAAGGTATGAGTCAGCAGCAAATGAATATTAATATTGCCGGTTTGCAGTATATACTACATTCCCTACTCACACTATCGCTTGAACAAGAAGATCTGACCTCATTAGTTGCTTCTACGGAAAACAGAAGTCAGGCATATGTTGGATATGCCCGGGACCAAAGAAATGTAGAAAGTATTTTTGGTACACTTTCGGATTCCCTTTTCCAGCTTTCCGCTGAAATTCCACAATTCTCCAATCAAATAAACCGAAAAAAAGAAGAAGTTGAACAACGACTGGAACGCGCTCTTGAGCAGATGTCAGAACGAAATCAAAGTCAGTCTTCTGTAGCATCAAGACAAGCACTGGGTGGTATTAATGATATCTCTTTTATGCTTGCGAACTTATTAGAACAGTTTCAGGATCAACAGAAAAATGGGAATGGTGGTGGAGGCAGCATGAGCATGGAGCAAATGATGGAGCAGCTTCAGCAGAACAGTCAGCAACAGCAGCAACTGAATCAGCAGCTTCAGGAAATGATTAACGACATGCAGGGAGAGCGTCTTCAACAAGAACAAATGGAACGGTTAAATCAAATCGCCAAGCAACAAAACAGGATTCGAAAACAGCTACAAGAACTGCAGCGGCAGGGAGGGCTTGATGGCGACCGCCTGGGTAGTGAACTCGAACGTATGATCGAAGATATGGAAGATACGATCAACGACCTGCGAGGAGGCGCAACGGATCCTATGATGATAGAACGGCAACAAAATATTCTATCCCGAATGCTGCAAGCCGAAAAAGCGATGCAGGAACGGGATGAAGAAGATAAAAGAGAAGGACAAGCTGTTACTGACTTTGAGCGCACGAACCCACCCGAACTCACCCTGGAGGAACTGGAAAAAGAGATAAGAAGTAGGCTAAATGATCCTAATTTCACTAAGTATTCCGAAGATTATCAACGACTTATTGAAAATTATTTTGAACTGCTTAAAGATATTCAAGACAAACAGTTATAAGATCCTTATAAATACCAGATACAGTAGGAGAATTCAGACTGATTCTAATTTAACCGTATTCTTGGTAGGCTGATAGATAACTACAAAATCCTGATCTTCATCCTCATCATAGAACTGCAGCGACATTTCTTTGTTGAGCTGAATCTCATCAATTTCATTGGGCTTTATCATAAGTGGCTCAGTGAATTCCGCATCGAGGCCGCGCATCTTCTTGATCTCCTCGTTTAAAAAATCCATGTATTCCAGCTTCAAATTTCCTTCACGAATGTATGTTATTATCAGTGAATAGGCCACTTGCCCGGCATACCTGAAACGTTCCTGTAGTTGTGAATTAAGCTTACGGACATCTTGTTGTCTTGAGAAGAAGTAGAACTTCAATCCCTTTTCAAATAAAATTTTGTCGCGTTCATTCAATATCTTTGTAATTGTTTCCATGAACTAAAGTTAAAACCTTTAAACCACAAAATTCAGAATTATGTCTGCTACCCCATCAACAATGCTCGAGTTAGGAACTGAAGCCCCGGATTTTAGTCTTGAAAGTGTTAACGGCGGTAATCTTTCCCTCAACTATACCAACCAAAGTAAAGGGTTTGTGGTGATGTTTATTTGTAACCATTGTCCATATGTGCTGCATATTGAGGATAAGCTCGTTGATGTAGCAAATGAATATTTATCAAAGGGAATTGGATTTATTGCCATCAGCTCCAATGATGTAGAAAATTATCCAGAAGATAGTCCGGAAAAAATGGCTGAAAAGAACTACCCTTTTCCCTACCTATATGATGAGGAACAAGAAGTTGCAAAAGCTTATAAGGCTGCCTGTACCCCTGATATTTTTGTTTTTGATGAAAATAAAAAGTTAACCTATCGTGGGCAGTTTGACGACAGCCGTCCCAATAACAATAAGCCCGTAACTGGAAAAGATCTGAGGAATGCGCTTGATGCTGTTCTTGAAGGTCGGGCTGTTCCGGAGGACGAGCAAGTACCAAGTATCGGATGCAATATAAAATGGAAAAAAGGCAACGAACCCGAATATTTCGGCTAAATTAATCGCAATGAAAAACGAAAAACTTCAGCAACTACGGGAAGAGTACAGTAAGCATTCCCTTGATGAGTCTGATGTAGACTCCAACCCCATCAAACAATTTGAACAATGGATGAGTGAAGCTATTGAGGCAGAAGTTCCTGAACCCAATGCAATGACCTTATCCACCGTCGATTTCCAGCATAACCCACATTCCCGGGTGGTTCTTCTAAAAGAAGTAGAAAATGAAGAATTTGTTTTTTACACAAATTACGCCAGCGATAAAGGCGAAGAAATGGAAGAAAACCCTAATGTAGCACTTTGCTTTATGTGGTTTGAACTGGAACGACAAGTTCGAATCGAAGGAACAGTAGAAAAAGTCCCGGAGAAACAAAGTGAAGAATACTTTAAGCAACGACCTTATAAGAGTCAGCTTGGAGCATTGGCATCTAATCAAAGTTCAGTCGTTCCAAACCGCGAGTTTCTGGAAGATCGGTTTAAGGACATGGAAAAAAAGTATAAAGAAGGAGAAGTTCCTAAACCGGATTCATGGGGAGGCTATAAGGTAAAACCAAAGGTTATAGAGTTTTGGCAGGGACGCAGAAGCCGGCTTCACGACCGCATCAAATATGAACAAATAGGAAGTAAGTGGGATATCAAAAGGCTTTCACCATAACTCTTTTCTCTTTAATATGATATTTCCCAGTGGTTCCTTTAAAGAAGATATAAGGTTTTAGAAAATTCAGACAACTTCTGATTGTGAATCAACATGTTTTAGTAATACAAAACGCTTGTTGAGGCCATCATTGCTTACAAATTTCTTACCTTCCTTTACTGTCCTTGAATTATTTATGATGTGATGCCAAAGATAAAACAAGAACGTATGGATGAGCTTCCCAAGCTTGAGAATACGTTAGCCTATACTGATTTTGATCAAGATAACCCCCCTCCTGTCGGAAAATGGAATTCAACTATTTTTGAAAAGGTCCAGCCGATTGTTTTGGAGCTTGCCTGTGGAAAAGGTGAATATTCCATAGGATTGTCAAAGATAGACCCGCATAAAAACTATATAGGAATAGATATAAAGGGGAATCGGTTATGGGTGGGTGCTACAAAAGCACTTAAACAAGGACTAAATAACATCCGTTATTTTCGCTGTTTCATCGACCATTTGGATGCATATTTTGGGAAAAATGAAGTAGACGAAATTTGGATCGTATTTTCAGACCCATATGTGAAAAAAGAGAGAAAAAGACTAACTCATCCTAAATTTATACACCTATACAGAAAGATCCTGAAGCCCGGGTCGCTTGTACACTTGAAAACTGACAGTCAGATTCTTTACGAATACACCAAAGAGATTATTGATCAGGAAAATCTAAAGCTGATAGATGATGAACCTGATATCCATGAAAACCGTCCTGATGATCCCAAACTTTCCATTCGTACTTATTACGAAAAAATGCACCTCCAAAAAGGTAAATCAATCAAATATGTAGCGTTCAAAATATAAGCAGTCAATTCTGTTTGCCTGTCTCCAAATACTAATTTCGAGCTATAACGCATTGCAGGACAGTGGATAATTAACATCCCTCCACTAATGGTGATCTTTCCCTCTTGATTTTCAGTTTGTATTGTTTAACTTGCGACAGTTAACACTGTTAACCTATCAATAATAAATGAGCGAAGAAGAAGTTCCCCTACGCAACCAAATTTTGGATATCAGCAGGCATATGCTTTATAAAGATGGATATAAATCTTTATCCATGCGTAAGATTGCAAAAGAAGCCAGCGTATCAGCAACCAGTATATATCTCTATTTCGAGAACAAAGATCATTTGCTTCATACGCTGATCGAAGAATCGGTGGAAGACTTAAGCCAATTTATTGAAGACCGGGTTTTACCGAAAACCAATAGCATTGAACGTTTTAAAGCGATTATTCAAAGCTACGTGACATTTGCAATGAGTCATCCTGAAAAGTATGAGATCATTTATCAGGTTCGGTCTGATTCTATGGCCCGATATCCTAAAGAAAAATTCAGAAAAGCTCGCCGGGCATATGAGCTACTGGTAAAAACTATTGAAGAAAGTGTTGATCAGGGACTTATGGAAGTAAGTGCACCTATTGTTGCTGCTTATTCAATTTGGGCTCAGCTACATGGTATAGTATCGGTTGTTTTAAGTGGAAGATTGGACAGCCGAATTAACAAAGAACAATTTATTGAAGAATCTATCGAGCACGTTATTCAGGGGTTTCTGGAACGCGCCACGATATCATAAACGGAGACAATTATTATGGAAGCGATCATGGAATATTTTGGATTTTTTAGTGAGCTCCCGCTTTGGGCCTCCATTGGCTCAGCGGTACTTATAACGCTGTTATTAGGCTACACCGGAGCCCCTCTTTGGCTTTGGGCTATTGCAGGATATGCGGGTCTTGTTGGGTTAAACGCCCCCAACTGGATCTTCATCACTTATACAATTCTGGTTTTAGTCTTTAACCTGAAAGCGCTTCGAAGAATCATACTTAGCGGTCCGCTAATGAAATTACTGGATGCTATTAATTTTCTTCCTAAGATCTCGGAAACTGAACAGACCGCGATTGAAGCCGGGAACGTATGGGTTGAAGGGGAACTATTTTCAGGCAAGCCAGATATGAAACGAATTCTGAATGAAGACTATCCGGATCTAACTAAAGAAGAGCAAGCATTTATTGACGGCCCCGTTGAGAAGCTGTGTGAAATGGTGACAGACTGGGATGTTATGGTTCGCAAAGATTTCACAGACGAAGCCTGGGAATTCATGCGTAAAGAAAAATTCTTTGGACTTATCATCCCTAAAAAATATGGGGGATTAGAATTTTCAGCAACGGCACATTCTGCCATTGTAGCTAAACTTGCTTCAAGATGTGGTCCATTAGCTACAACGGTCATGGTACCTAATTCACTTGGTCCTGCCGAGCTTTTACTTCACTATGGCACTGATGAACAAAAGAATCATTATTTACCCAAATTAGCCAGTGGTGAGGAAATGCCTTGTTTTGGCCTGACCGAACCTAATGCCGGTTCCGATGCGGGAAGCATGCGCTCTGAAGGGGTTATTTTTAAAGATGAATCCGGAGATCTCTATGTTCGCCTGAATTTTGAAAAGAGATATATCACACTTGCTGCAATTTCAACAGTTATAGGCTTAGCCTTTAATCTAAAAGATCCCGAGCACTTAATTGGTGAAGAAGAACATCTTGGCATTACAGCAGCTCTGATTCCTTCCAACGCAGATGGAGTTGTGCTTGGCCGTCGTCATGACCCGCTTGGAATCCCATTCTACAACTGCCCTATTGATGGAAATGACGTTGTTGTACCCATCAATGCAATTATTGGAGGAAAAGAAGGAGCAGGAAATGGCTGGCGTATGCTGATGGAATCCCTTGCGGTAGGACGTGGTATTTCACTTCCCGCGCAAAGTGTAGGTGGGGCTAAAGTTGCCACTCGCGCCGTTGGTGCTTATGCAGCCATCCGAAAGCAATTTGGATTGAATATTGGAAAGTTTGAAGGTATTGAAGAGCCAATGGCCCGTATAGGAGGTTATACTTACCTGATGGAAGCAGCCAGAAGGTATACAACCGGCGGACTCGATCAGGGGCAAAAACCGGCTGTAGTTACAGCCATTGCTAAATATAATTTCACGGAATTAGGGCGGGAGATCGTGAATGATGCAATGGATATTGTTGGTGGTGCAGGGATTTCTCGTGGGCCCCGAAATATATTTGCAAGTAACTATACCGCAATGCCGATCGCTATTACCGTTGAGGGTGCAAATATATTGACTCGTACGCTTATGATCTTTGGACAGGGAGCTATTCGCTGCCATCCCTATGCCTATAACGAGATCGATGCTCTTATGAACAAAGACACAAAGAAATTCGATGATAATTTTTGGAAGCATATTGGTCATGTAGTAAAAAATATGATCCGGGCAATTGTTTTAAGTGTAAGCCGAGGTAAACTTGCTGGCTCACCGGTGAGCGGCCCGGCTTCAAAATACTTCAAAAAACTTTCGTGGGCCTCTGCTTCCTTTGCCTTCTTTTCAGACCTGGCTTTAGGATCTTACGGAGGAGCTTTGAAGATGAAAGAAAAAATTGCAGGCCGTTATGCAGATATTTTGAGCTATCTTTATTTAGCATCCGGTACCCTCAAAAGATTTGAGGCGGATGGTAGACGAGAAGCTGACCGCCCCTATTTTGAATGGGCTATGGAATATAGCTTCTGGAAAATTCAACAAGCATTTGAAGGCATACTCAGGGAGATCAAAGTGCCCGGGTTAAGCTGGTTCTTCCGAATAATTGGGGTTTGGAGCAGGTTAAATCCCATCGGCACCTACCCCTCTGATAAGCTGGGCCATAAAGTTGCACAAGCCATGCAGGTACGCGGAGAAGATCGTGATCACATCACCGAAGGTATGTTTATGCCAAAGGATAAAGAATCAGCTATCGGTCGATATGAGTATACCATGGAACTGAATGAAAAGGCATGGCCAGTATTTAAAAAACTTTATAAGGCCATCAAAGCTAAGGAACTACCTAAAGAACTTTATCTTGAAATTGCTGACTTGGCGGTAGAGAAAGGAGTGATCACAAAAGAGGAATCAATACTGGTCAAGAAAACTGAGAAAGCAAGAAATGATGCTATTCAGGTTGACGAATTTACACTGGATGAATATATGAATGAAACCCCAAGCAAGCCCCTTGGTGATGGAAACAGGCCTAAAGAAGCTCCCAAAGCCATGGCATAAATAAAACTTATTATTCATTTACCAAGACAGCGGGCAATATTTGTGCCGCTGCTTCTTTTTATAGTGAATTTAATTTTAAAAACCGAAGCATCACGTTATCAGCTTACAAATCTTGATCTGACACAGTATCGGGTTTGGCCTCCTTTGACTTCAAAACAGAATCGATGTGAGATTCAATGATTTGCCTTTCTGAATCCATTTTTTTGATAGCTTTTTCGATACGTTCTACTTGCTCGCTCACTTGTTGCTGATAATAACGATGCGTTTGCTGAAAAAGCTCTTCATCAATACCATAACGGTTATAGATCAGTTGTGTCAATGAGTCTGCATCAACGCTATCAGGTTGTGAATTTCGCCATGTTTTAACGTGTTGAAACTCGATCAAAAGATCAATGTAGATGTCTTCTGAAATCAGATTCTCAGGCTTCTCCGGTTCCTCCACTCCAATACATGAAGCGATGATTCCCCCAAAAAGGATAATCACGAAAAGTAGAACTGATCTGTTGCTTTCAATTTCCATTAAACTAAGGATTAGAAATCCTTTAATTAGTTGGGTCTTTTGGGTTTAAAGGTCGCATGGTAATCTCATTGATCAGGTAGTTATCATCGGTTTCAAGCAGGAATTTTACCGTATTTGAGATATCGGTCGTTTTCATCATGTTTGGGTGATTTTCAATGCCGTCAATTTTTTCAAATAAATCAGTATTTATGGATCCCGGAAAAAGCGCCGTCACTTTAATACCGTCATACCGCAGTTCTTTGAACAGCGATTCACTAAAGCCCCTTAACCCAAATTTAGTGGCGTTATACCCTGAAATAGTAGGGTTTCCTAAGAGACCTGCAATGGATGCGATATTAATTATATGACAAACCTTTTCATTATTCTTCATGTAAGGGACAATCAATCTTGTCAAATAAAAAACACCATTTAGATTTACATTAATCATAGTATGCCATTCCTCCAGAGAAAGATCTTCCACATTACTGGATAACATCACTCCTGCATTATTGATCAGGATATCGGGCTCATGACTTCTTTTAAATGTACGATCAACCCAATCTTCCAAATCATCCGGTTTTGTGATGTCCATTTCTACCGGGTAAAAATGTTCCCCTAATTCCGATTGTAAGCTATGAAGTTTATCTTTGCTGCGGGCAAGTCCATACACTCTACAACCGTTATGAACAAGCATACGGCTGAATTCTTCACCAATTCCACTACTGGCTCCTGTTACGATGGCAATTTTAGAATCAAGATTCATTTTAAAATGGTATTTTATTTGTAATTCGATCTCTAAAAGTACTACAAAAAGATGAGCAAAATCGATTCCGTTTCCACAAATAAAAAACTATTCCTGGATGTAGGTAATTCTTCCATAAAAGGAGCATTCAAGCAGCAAATGCAGTGGGAAACCATCCATCCCGAGGGTAATTTTACCGCCTCTGACTTATTGCAATGGATCGAGGATCATGCCAGCAAGTTTAATGAAATAGTGTTATCCGGGGTTAGAAAAGATGTTATACAAGCAATAAAAGGAAGTTTAACCAAGGTTCCATTAAGAGAAATTACCATTCAGGATATACCCAGAGAATTACTCGATTATAAAACAGTGGAAACTTTAGGCATCGACCGATTTCTGGCCTGTTTTGGAGCTACAAGTCAAACTTCAAATTCTGTCGTAGTTATTGATGCAGGTACCGCTTTAACGCTCGATTTTATGGATCAGGATGATGTTTTTCACGGAGGTGTTATTGCTCCGGGAATAAACCATTTCATGCAAGTATTACCAGAAAAAGCCCCTGCATTGCCCAAAGTTGAATTAAACGTCCCAACAACCTGGCCGGGAAAGAGCACAATTGATTCACTAAAATGGGGTCAGGCTGGTTTTTATAAAATGGCAATCGAACATATTCTCTACGAATATGAAAAAGAGTTTGGAAGCTTTGAACTGTATATCACGGGTGGGTCGGGGGCTAAAATTCAATCCCTTCTTGACAGAGAAGCGAAACATCGTCCATTTTTAGTATTTGATGGCCTTGAGAGGTTATCCCGGTCATTATCCTGATTTGTATTAAAACCTCCCGAAACCCTTCAACGGACCTGAACTGTTTTTAATTAAATTACCGTTGCTTAACTAAATTATTTGTTCATTTGGCCACGAATAAGAGCGTAAACCATTTGCAGGGCTACCTTATTTTTTCCGCCTCTTGGTATGATCACATCCGAATATCGTTTGCTTGGTTCTACAAATTCAAGATGCATGGGACGAACAAACTTCTGATACTGATTTAATACACTCTCTACTGATCTTCCCCGTTCTTCAAGATCCCGTTTCAGGCGCCTCAGAAGGCG
>JAVLBT010000038.1:0-22252 GCA_031580945.1 Gracilimonas sp. | reverse complement strand
CTCCGCCAATTACAGAGCCTGTAAAAATACGGGTTCTTTTTCGTGTTATCAACAGTAATGTGGATAAATGTTTTTGGGTAGAGTGATTAAGTGAAAAGTGATAAAGTTGGTTTTGGTTGATCTTGCGGATGGTTACGGATACATGGTAAACTTTAAATAGAGCTTCATTAAATTTCCTGTATTATTGCTCCGAAAGTCGCTCAACTTCATCCTTTAATGACTTAATCTCGTTTTGTTGATTAATGGTTGTATTTATTAGTTTAGAAATCGTAGCATTTAGGGCGGAGTCGTGCTTATTTGATTTCTGAAACTCTTCAATCAAAATTTTTAAGGCACTCGATTCAGAATTTCTTTGACCATTAAAATCATTTTGTATAGAATCTAATTTATTGATTAACTCTAAGGAGTTAGCGTCCTGATTTTCAACTTGCAATTTGCTTCCCGAATAAGAAAAATAAAGCCCTAAACACGTAATAATGATCACAAAGATAGTTGTACCAATATTGATTTTAGAATATATTTCTGTGCGTTGTGGTCCTTTTATTAGTAGTTCTGATATTTTAGCTTGTGTATCATTTGCTTGACTACTGAATTTCGTTAGTTTTTTTGTTAGATCTATTAGCTCTTCAATTCTACTTACCACAGGGTTTTCAAATTTCAAAGACTCAATTTAATATGGCTCTACTTTAAAAGTAGGATCGTACGTAGGAATTGAACCAAATGTTTTATTCTTATTAGGAGCTATTATCTTGTTCAATTCCCTACTCAATGATGCTGTATTCTCTATGCTTTTTTGAATATTTGGTGGAATGAGGTTTCTCCACTAGCTTCGAGAGCTCTTTTTTTGAGATAAAATGGCGTTCATTATCTGATTCCTCTTCTTTAAAACATGTCACCTGAGCTAAAGATCGAAGCACTTCTTTCCCGTATTCATCATTTTACTAACGTAAACCATGATGTAAGCTCATTAATTAATATAATTAGTTTAAAATCTAAGTAATCACTTTACCAAATTCTTAAGCCCTTGAATTATAATGTGTCTTATTTACTTGGAATCCCTACCGTCAACTTCATCACTCGATACACCGTGCCACTTTCACGTTAATTCATTATAATGGGTTAAGCATTCCAAAAAGGCACAGATTATGAAAGAGATTATATTGAGAATCCCAGATCAAAAAGTAGATTTTATTCTTGAGCTTATAGAGGAACTTGGGCTTGAGACAGTCGATGAGCTGGAAATCTCTGAAGAGCATAAAGAAATTATCCGGGAACGGATTCGAACGTCAAATCCCGAAGATCTTATCCCCTGGGAGGAGGCTCGTAAGCAGTTCAAGTTTAAAACCAAGGCATAATGGCTTTTGAAGCTGTACTTGACCCAAGAGCAATACAGGATATTCAAGAGGGTATTGATTACTATGACGACCAAGAAATCGGGTTGGGGGAAATATTTGAAGAAACGATTCATGAGCACATCAAAAAACTTAAACATATTCCCTTCTTTCAAATGAGATATGATACTGTTCGCTGTTTACCTGTATCCAAATTTCCATACATGATCCACTTCACCGTAAATGAAGAAAAAGAAACCATTACAGTACATGGTGTGATTAATACCCATATCGATCCAAAAAATTGGGTACATAGAGGGTAATCTATTTTCTTTTTGGGCGTCTCTTCTTATTTAAACTTTTAACTATATCATAGCCTTTAGTTCAACACCGCATAAGTGGAAATTTTTTTAAGTATAGGGTTAAGTTTAGGATCTACAAAAACCCAAATTGTCGATAGCGAAAACAGAATGGAATGTAGATGACGCTGATTTGCGGGTAGCCGCGGTACAGAAAATGCAGAATCTGTATGTCCAGCCTTGTATAAATTAATTTGCATAACCCTTTTCAGTTTCTATTGAACATGAGATCTGGCTGGGTATCAAAAGACATGTTTAACCATGAAGCAAGGTCATAATATCAAGATTTATTTGAAAAGATTGAGTCTAAAATCTTATCGGGTGAACATGCTCACCATTTGGCATAAAAGTCAAGTTTTGACTAATAAACCATATTAAAGATGGGTTAAACATTTTAAATCCGCCCCCGACAAGTATATCGAAACAAGCGCGGCCGGGGAGCAATGAAACTTGATTGCCAGAAATTAATTTTGCTACATTCTTAAAACAACCTTCGCACCATATATAATTCAGTATATCATTTCTCCAACTAATGTACACTGTTCAATATGTATTGAAATATGAGTTCCATACACTTTAAAGCCATACCAACGTTTAGAATTCTTGATTATCAATTAGCGCTCGATTTTTACCTCCGTGATCTTGGTTTTGAAATGGATTGGGAACACCGTTTTGGGCACGATGCACCTGTTTACATGCAAATATCAAAAAACAACCTTACGCTACATTTATCTGAGAATGAACGCTTTACAGCTGGAATGATCATTTTTATAGATACAACAGGCATACATGCATATCGTAAAGAATTACTACGGCGAAATCCTTCTTTGGGGATACATGAGATTGAAAAAACTGCATGGAACACCTTGCAAATGGAAATTGAAGATCCCTTTGGAAATGTACTGAGATTTAATCAGCAACTAACAGATACTGATCAATAGGGTTTAAGGTAACTTCTTTTTTTCACATGATTTGAATAGGCGTATGCTTATCTTCAACGCTGAATTTAATCTCTGTAATCCGCTCTTTTCATGGAATATATTATTGAAGGCATCATAAACGGTATTGTTCAAACCACGCTCCTGGAGTGGATTGCTGTAGCTACCGGATTGGCCAGTGTATGGTGTTCCATGAAAGAAAATATCTGGGTCTATCCTTTCGGCATTGTGAGTGTGTTGATCTATGTCTATCTCGCTTTTCAGTATAAATTGTATGCAGACATGGGAGTTAATTTCTATTACTTCATCATGAGCGTATACGGTTGGTATTATTGGATACACCCTAAAGATGAAGAGCAGGAACAAGTTCCTGTGACCGTCAACAATCAAAAAGAGAATTTAATAACCGCCACACTCCTGATTGGATCTTTTGGAATTCTTTATTTCGGGCTTGCAAACTTTACAGATAGCGATGTAGCCTTCTGGGATGCCACAACTACCTGTTTTGCTATCGCCGGTATGTATCTGATGGCTCGAAAAAAGCTGGAGAACTGGATCGCATGGATCATCACCGACCTTATTTCAATCCCTCTTTACTTTTACAAAGGACTCGTTCTTACAAGTTTTCAGTTTCTTGTATTTACTATTCTGGCGTTTGCCGGTTACAAAGCCTGGAGAAACTCTTTGAAAGAACAAGATAAAGGCAAAGAAAACTGGGCTGTATTGGGATAGAAAAAATATTTATTCAGCTAAAATAACTATTCTTAATAATACGGTCATATAAAATAGGGTTTCTGTTGACGGTGCCTGCTAATTAATTTCTTTCTACAAAAACAACGAGGTCGCCTTCTTCAATTTCTATAAAGAATTCTGTATCAATGGCCTCATTCGATGTACCATCACGAAACCCATTTTCGAGGGTTTCTCCTGAAAGTGGGTACTTAAGTCCCTTTGTTTTGATACCGTGTACAGCCCCTGATAACGGGAATAATGAAACTACACTTCCAATGTTACTTTTTCCTGAGTATGCATGGTCTACTATGAAAGCATCAAAATTCTCATCCCGGTATATCAGCCTATTAAATTTAGCATGGAACTGCTTTAATACGGATAAATTCTTTAGGGAGTGATCCATTCGCTGGCCAAATGCCCCAAGCACATTTGTTGTTTTAGCTCCATTCTTTAAGGCCAGGTCCAACGCCTTTTCAAGATCATTGGTTTCTTGATCCGGATCATGAATGATCTCAAACTGTGGATTTTCCGGTGCAACGAAACTATCCATATCTCCAATTACAAAATCTGGGTGAAATTCCCGCTCAAGTATCCTGTTTCCACCGCCATCTGCTCCGATCAGTAGATCTGCTTTGGAAAGTTCTTTTTCGAGAAGCTTTTGGGTGGGTGGAAAACCATTACTTACAATTAGTGCATGCATATTTATTTTTATGGCTAAAATCTTTTCAAGTAAAATAAATGGAATTCTGGCAATGTTCGCCTATTTTCGAAGCTATGGAGATATTTATGTTTAAAAAGTTTATTTCAAAAATACTAAAACATCAAAAAGTAGCTGTTTTTTCGCATGTTAGGCCCGATGGCGATTGCCTTGGCGCTCAAGTTTCACTTTGCTTATGGTTGCAGAAAAACGGTATTGATGCCACTGCATTTAATGAAGATGATATACCTGAAAATATGCACTGGTTGCTGAATTTCTTCCCCATCCAAAAGCCGTCGCCTTCTCAATTGACCAATTTTGACGCTTTTGTGATTTTAGATGGGAATGCCTTACACCGTTTTGGCTCTCAGGCTGAAGGTATCATCGATCTTGGTAAACCTATTTTTATGGTTGATCATCATCCCGACCCCGAAGATATATTTGAGGAAAGTATTTCTGTCGTCTCTGCCTCGTCAACTTGTGAACTTATATACCAATTATATACAGAACATAATGCCGACCAAATTGATGAAGCTGCTGCAAAAGCAATGTATCTTGGATTGGTCACAGACACCGGCTCATTCCAGTTTGACAGTGTAAAACCTGCAACGCTGCACGCTGCGGCTAATCTGCTTGACCACGGAAGCTTTACCCCAAATGAGGTTACTAACCGTATTTATGCCTCCCGCCCACTGAAACAGCTTAAACTGTTAAGCATGGCACTTGAAACTATTGAAACGCATGCAGACGGAAAGATCGCTACGATCGTTATCACTAAAGAGATGTTTAAAAAAACCGGCACTTCTAACGAGGACACGGAAGGATTTGTGCAATATCCGCTAAGTGTAGAAGGAGTAATGGCTTGTGTATTGTTACGTGAAGATGATGACTGTGTTAAGTTGAGCCTGAGGTCCCAAAGCGATGAAATTGATGTTAACAAATGGGCACGGCATTTTAACGGCGGTGGACATACAAAAGCTGCCGGGGCTTGGTTTGATGGTTCTGTAGAGGAGGGAATCATAAAAGTTTTGTCGGTTGGAAAAGAACAATTGTAGTTACCCTACCACAAATTTTGCTATTATAGAGTAAATTCCATTATTGAGAATATTATGAAGGATAAATATAATTTATTGGCTATTGACGATGACGAGGCGATGCGCATCATCCTAAATAAGTTATTAGGTGATGAATATAACATCCTGAAAGCCAGTTCTGCACAACAGGGAATTGATATTTTAGCTAAACAACCCGTTCATTTTATATTAACAGATATACATATGCCGGGCATGACCGGTCTTGATTTTCTGGAAGCACTGACCATGGATGCTGAAAGAAAAAATATTCCGGTACTTATTATGACCAGTCAACCTTCGGTTGAAAAAGAACAAAAAGCACTGGGCCTTGGAGCTACTGATTTCATAGATAAAACTCTGTTTAATGAAAATGTTGATGAACTACTGAACAGGATTCGCACAAAACTGGTCGTGAATGTAGAAATTCCCGACCTCCCTGATGAGTTGGTATTGGATAAAAAAGAGATCACAAAAGAACTGCTTTTTGATCTTTCATCTGGCGATTTTGTTACGACGACCCAAAAACTCTGTAAAATTTTGGGTAAAAAGTTAAAATCAGATCACTTTTCTTTTTGGACCATTAAAGGCGGAAACGTACAAATGCTGCTTGCTAACGGTATTCAGCCTCCACGCAGATATGGCCCAAAAAATTTAAAGGAGGAGGATACCTTTAAGCGGGTTTTAGATCAAAAACGGCCTTATATGGTAAATAATGTAACCAGTTCAAAAAAGGGAATCCTCAGAGAGCTTTCCAGGGATGAAAAACTGGCAGCAGAAATTGGGATCCCTCTTTTTGCTCTCACGGATAAGGAATTAGTGAAGAATAAGATGAAAATTCCATCTGAAACACCGCTTTTTGCTTTTATGATGATCAAAAGAAAAAGAGTATTCACAAGCAAAGAATTTAAAATGACCTCCCTGTTCGTTATGAATTTTGGGACTGTTCTATGGAGACTATACAAGAATATTTGAACTGTTATCCTAAACAATGGATCGATGTTTTGCCCGTTAGAATCCTGATAACTATAGTCCAGATCTATTAACCATTCATTTTATCTATGACAAAACCCGCTACTTTTTTAATTCTTCTTGGTTTCTTGTTAGGGGGATGTGATTTTGGCAAAGATCAAACTGCAGTTCCGGCTTTTTCCCAAAGTGGAACTTCAAATAGTGCGCTTGACCAATCAAAAATACCCACACCATCCTCTGAACGTCCCAATCAAAAAATTGTAGACCCTCCGCATACATCTATAGACAGTTCTCGCCAAACTGCGATCACCAATGCCGTGGACAAAGCCGGCCCAGCCGTGGTTAGTATTACCGTTACCGAATTACAAAGGGGATACAAACGAGAATTTGATTCTTTTTTCTTCCGTTATTTTGATGTGCCTATTCAGCGCGAAGTACAAAGCGTGGGATCTGGATTCATAATAAGTGAAGATGGTTTGGTGGTTACCAATGAGCATGTAGCCAGTAAAAATTCTAAAACAATCATGGTAGCTCTATCAGATGGGAATCAATATGAGGCTGAATTAATTGGTTCCGACGAGTTAGCGGATCTGTCTTTACTTCAAATAAAAAGTGATACTCGTCAAGAATACCCTTATGTATCCTTTGCGGATTCGGATGATATTATGGTTGGTGAGTGGACTATAGCCATGGGAAATCCATTTGGTTTATTTGCTGACGGACAGCCCTCTGTGACAGTGGGTGTGGTTAGTGCAAAAGAGCGTGATTTCCGGCCCGACCCCCAGGATCCCCGAGTTTACGTTGAGATGATCCAAACCGATGCAGCGATAAATCGTGGAAATTCCGGAGGACCGCTTGTAAATAGTAATGGGGAAGTGATGGGTGTTAACACGTTTATCTTTACCGGTGGCACAAGCAATGGATTTGTAGGTTTGGGTTTTGCCATTCCAAGTAACCGCGTTCAAAAAATTATCTCTCAGTTAAAGGAATCCGGGGCCGTATCACTGGATTATGATCCGGGAATGAAATTTGTACCTGTAACACGAAGCCTCATCATGAAATATCCAAATATTCCACGTGTATTGGGTCTATTTGTGACTGAAGTGAATAAAAACGGCCCCGCATTTGAGTGTGGTATCATGCCGGGTGATGTGATTGTGGAGATCGGTGATGAACGTGTTACCAGTGAAATGCATGCATGGGCTCTAATGAGAGAATATAAAGAAGGAGAAAATATGGAGCTTCATTTAGTAAGAGAAGGTAAAACTTATAAAACAAATATGACCCTTCGAAAACGCGTGCAGGGACGGTAACTCTACTCAGCAACTCACAATTTTTGAAAATCCTCTACTTCCAGTAATTAACCTTTTTCTTTAGTTATACCTTTTTCCCTATTCTGGCTTTGTTCTTGGCACTGATCCGGTTTCTCGTATTCTGGCACTCAGGATCTCCAATGTTATATAAGCGTGATTCTTGTCTCACAAAAAAAACAGCGGATCAAGGATATCAATTTGTAAAATGGAGTAGATCTAAATGGTTTATGGCCGGGGTAAACTAATTAGTAAGCGGACTTCAATTTTAGGCAAATGTTTTTTTACCTTCTACCCACTCACGCAACAAAATTTTTATATGACCAACAATACAGCCAACCTATCTTACCCTAAAGAAAATATTAAAGTGTTATTGCTCGAGGGCGTTCACTCCTCAGCCCTTGAAAATTTCACCAAGCATAATTTTGATAATGTAGAAACCTATAATGAGGCTTGGACCGAAGAACAGTTATTAGAAAAGATCAAGGATGTTCACCTTATTGGCATACGATCTAAAACACACATCACAAAAAAAGTACTTGATAAAGCCGAAAAGCTAAAAGCCATCGGGTGTTTTTGCATTGGCACCAATCAGGTTGATCTTGAAGCAGCCATGCAAAAGGGAATAACGGTCTTTAATTCCCCTTATTCCAATACACGCTCAGTGGCTGAACTGGTGATTGCTGAATCCATTATGCTAATGCGAAGAATTCCTCTTCGGGATAAAAAGGCTCATGAAGGTACCTGGTTAAAAGATGCGACCAACAGTTTTGAAGTTCGTGGTAAAAAAATCGGGATCATTGGATACGGACATATTGGATCTCAGGTATCGGTACTTGCCGAAAGTTTAGGACTTAATGTGTTGTACTACGATATCGAATCCAAACTTCCGATGGGGAATGCTACCCGTATGGAATCGCTGGAAGACCTTCTTTCAAATTCTGACATTGTGACTCTGCATGTTCCAGCTACGCCAAGTACAAATATGATGATGGATGCCAATCAGTTAGCAAAAATGAAAAAAGGAAGCTTTTTGCTAAACCTTTCACGTGGTTCCGTAGTGGATATAAAAGCGTTAAAAGAAGCTATTGAAATGGGGCATATTGCCGGGGCTGGAATTGATGTTTACCCGGATGAACCTGAATCAAAAGGGGAATCTTTTCGAACAGAACTACAAAATCTTCCAAATGTAATTCTGACCCCACACATTGGTGGTTCAACCGTAGAAGCACAATATAATATTGGCGTGGATGTATCCACCAAATTGATCAATCTGATCGATGAAGGCACAACAATGGGATCTCACACAGTACCACAACTTAACCTCCCCAAGCAAAAAGAAGCCCACCGTATATTACATATTCATGAAAATAAACCTGGTGTCCTTTCAGAGATCAACCATTTACTTTCGGATATGAACATTAATATCCTGGGTCAGTACCTGAAAACCAATGAACACATTGGATACGTAGTTTTGGATATTGATAAACAGTCTGACGAGAAAATCTTGGATGCTATGAACAATGTAAAACATACTATCAGAACCCGAATTCTCTACTGATCAATTAAAATTTTGGAACTTCTTTGGCAATTGAAATCAGTTCTTTAAAAATATTCCGTTGTCTGGAAATCTGCAGAAGGTATTCGGGATGCCATTGGACTCCAATCATGAAGGCAAATTCTTTGTGCTCTATAGCCTGGTTGATATCCGTATGTAATTCCTTTGCAACCACTTCTATTCCCTTCCCTGGCTGATCAATGGCTTGATTGTGTAAGGCGTTAACGTTGCAGATATCTGTTTTCAAAAATGTGCCTAACCTGGACTGATCTTTAATGCGTATTCTTTTTTTAGGAAATATTGATGAAACCTGTGCTTTCTCAGCATAAAACCCACGAATATCTTGGTGAAGCGTTCCGTTAAAATGCACGTTCATAAGCTGCATGCCCCTGCATATTCCCAGAACCGGTTTATTTTGCTCAATCGCCTGGGCGAGCAAGTTCAGCTCCAGCTTATCCCGCTCCAAGTCAATGGGTGAGCGTTTTGTATGTTGAAAATACCGAACTAACCAATAGACGGGAAAAAACAGTATGGAAAGCAGCCATTCAAAAATTGTTCTTTTATCTCGCGCTAATACGGCCCGTTCAATCCTTTGCTGACCGTATTTTAAAGGTTCCACATCAGCTCCGCCCCCCAAAATAAGGCCATCGACCTGACTTATATCACGCGGCATTTCGGTGTTGATCCGCAGAGGTTTACCCCCAGCCAGTATAACTGAAAGCGCTGTAAAGATCCATGCTCCAGTTCCTCCCTCTGTAGGCCCTGTGACACCTATCACTGGTTCTTTATCTTTATCCAACATCCTGAACCCACCTGTCCATCAGTTTTATCCACTTTTTCTTCATTCCGAAAACCGACTTATCATCCATGGTCAAAAATGCTCTCGCATATTGATTTAAAATCTTCTTGTTTTCCGCTAATTTCTCAACTAAAATCCAACGATTCCATTCCTCTGCTAATGACCATTGCTCCTCCTCGATAGAGCAATTCGGCAGCCTGTAATGAAAGGTAGGTCGGGCAGAAGTCAGTGTTTCTTCCAGCAGCTGTTCTGTGAGGTCATCGTTCATGAATTTAAAAACCGGTAGCAGGTCTAAGGGGCGATTTCGAGAGTTTTCAAATGCAAAATAATCCCGTATCAATGTTTCAAGATCAGGGATATAATCTTCCTGTAGGATATGCCGGATATAATCCATTTCATATTCATTTATATAGGGAGTCAATTTTCTGGATAGATCAATTTCAGCATCTTTTCGAATCCAGGCATCCAGCATCACATAGGCTTTCAGGTGATGTGTAATGCTTTCTGCTGAAAGTTCCGGCACTTCAGGGTTTAAATGCAGGCCAAAAGCATAGAAAAAGGAACTTCCTGTTCCTTTTGCTTTCCAGTTTCTAAGTTCTTTTACTAATTTATTCAGATGCTTTAACTTTGAGACAGGAATTGGCGGAGTGATGATCTCAAAAGGTACCACCGCAGAAGCCATTTCTCGCAACTTGTCTTCCAGCTTCTCTTTATTCTTGAGCTTATCCACATCAAGCCCAACCGACTTTAATACCTTTTCATACTTCTTATTCAAGAACAGACTGGCATCCAATTCCAGAGAAAAATTACCAAAATCGGTATCTACTACCTTATACTCATATCCGCTGACCTGCTGGATTTCGCCTCCGTAAAGGTCCAAAACCAATTTTGCGGCATCCTGCATCTCAACGCCTGTAAATTCAAATTCGAATCCAACAGCGCGCTCCTTGCCATCCTGATTTTGTTTAATTGGTGGATCTTTAAAGTCCAAAACCATCCTCTATTAATTTCTAATACTCTAAACAGATGTAAGGTGATATTCAATCCCTCCTTTCGGATCACCTGCTCATCTTTATCCTGTTTTTTTAGCCTCAATAAAATAGGTGAAAATTCATGGCTTAACCATCTTACATACCGCAATAAATTCCTTAATTTAGGTTTTCATTAAAAGAGTCTTAATTCAAGTTCATACATGACCTACCTTTCAACTGAAAATCTCTCCAAGAATTTTGGGATCAAGCCCATTTTTGAAGATCTGACCTTCGGTATTTCCCAAGGAGATAAAACCGCACTTATAGCACCCAATGGTGCCGGAAAATCTACTTTACTTAAGATTTTGGCCGGGGAGATGGAGCCTGATTCCGGCAAAGTTATGACACAAAAGGGAATTCAGGTCGGTTTTCTGGCCCAGGAACCTGAATTGGATGAAAATATGACCATCAATGAGTTCATAGCTCATGGTGATTCTGAAAAGATCAAGATCGTACAGCGTTATGAAAAGGCGGTTCATGACCAAGCAGAAGATTTTAACCCGCAAACTCAAAAAGCCTTCGATAAAGCCTCCGCTGCCATGGATGCTGCAGAAGCCTGGGATGTTGAGCAACAAATGGAGCAGATATTGGCTGTTCTGAATATTCATGATCTTGAACAGTCCATAGCTTCCCTTTCCGGAGGAGAGCGAAAACGCGTTGCCCTGGCTTTTGTACTTCTGGATGAACCAGACCTTCTCATTCTGGATGAGCCTACCAACCACCTGGATGTTGAAATGATAGAGTGGCTGGAGAAATATCTGGCGAGCAGTAAAATGACGCTCCTCATGGTGACTCACGATCGCTATTTCCTGGATCGTGTTTGTAATCATATTCTGGAGCTGGATTACGGAACGCTCTATCATCATAAAGGAAACTATGAGTATTATTTGCAGAAAAAAGCCGAGCGGGAAGAAGTAGAGGCCACTGAGATCGCGAAGGCCGGCAAATTAATGAAAAAGGAATTAGAGTGGATGCGCAGGGGTCCCAAAGCGAGAACGACCAAATCTAAATCCAGGATCAAAGCCTTTTATGAGACTAAAGAAAAGGCAAATTCGGCTCGGGAAGAAACGGATCTTCAGTTGGACGTTAATATGAGCCGAATGGGCAGTAAAGTGCTGGAGGTAGAACACCTTTCAAAATCTTTTGACGATACGGTAATTTTAGATGATTTCAGCTACCAATTTTTGCAGGGGGAGCGCATTGGCATTCTTGGCAAAAATGGTGTGGGTAAAAGTACTTTTCTCAAGATTTTGATGGGAGAACTTAAACCAGATTCTGGAAGTATTGATACCGGCGAAACCATTATTTTTGGGCATTATCAACAGAAGGGAATTCAGATCGATGAGAGTAAACGGGTTATTGAGGTGATCAAGGATGTTGCCGAGGTGATCGAACTTTCTAATGGCGACAAAATAACTGCTTCTCAGTTTCTGGAGCACTTTATGTTTCCGGGAAAGATGCAGTACACTCCGGTTGAAAAACTCAGTGGAGGCGAAAAACGCCGGCTCATGCTGATGATGGTCCTTATTAAAAATCCTAATTTCCTGATCCTGGATGAGCCGACAAATGACCTCGATCTTCTCACCTTAAACAAACTGGAAGATTTTCTTCAGAACTTTGGGGGATGCCTGATGATCGTATCTCATGACCGTTTTTTCATGGATAAACTGGTGGACCACTATTTTGTATTTGAAGGTCAGGGCGAGATCAAAGACTTCCACGGAACCTATGATGAATACAGAGAGGAGATCCTCGCCCGAATTTCCAAGGAAGACAAAAACGGGCCAAAAACGTCGAAATCTCCAAGTTCCCTGAACACAAACTCCAAAAAGCAGGAATCTGAAACCGCAGATAAACTCAGCTATAACGAGCGACGAGAATTTAATAAGCTCGAAAAAGAGATCGCAAAGTTGGAAGAGAAAAAATCTCAGCTCGAGAAAAAAATGAGCGATGAAAACCTGGAGTATGGTGCATTGAATGAGCTCTCTAAAGAATTTGAAGAACTGAAGGAAGAGATCGAGGAAAAAGAATTAGTATGGCTGGAAATGGCCGAGCGGGCTTAATACACAGCTTCCAGCCACGGCTGACGGCTGACGGCTGACGGCTGACGGCTGACGGCTGAAACATATTCTCCAAAAGACACTAAATCCTAATACAACTTCGTATCTTTTTTACAACACGTTATTTCAAATAAATATTATGAACATCCAAAATAATCGCGGACTAACTATCATTGGGGCAGCCATCTTTCTTGGGCTCATAGCCTTTGGTTTTATTATTGGGAATGCTGCCATCACTTATAAAGAATATGAGCGTACCGTGACCGTAAAAGGTCTTGCTGAAGAAGAACACATGGCGGACATCGTCATCTGGCCTATTCAATACACCGAGGCGAACAATCAACTTGCAGATATATATGAAAATCTCGAGAACAGTGGAGATAAGGTCCAGCAATTTTTGACTGAACGAGGAATTAGTATCGATGAAATTTCGATCTCAACCCCACTTGTTACCGATAAATCTGCTCAACGCTACGGTGGACAAAATGATGCTCAATTTCGTTATGTAGCAGACCAAACGGTAACAGTGTATTCTACCAATGTAGAACAGGTGAGAGAAGTTATGAGTCAGTTGGCAGATCTTGGAAAACAAGGAATCACGCTTTCAGGAGATGAATACCAGGTTCGGCCTGAATATATTTTTGACAGCCTGAACGACATCAAACCAAGAATGATAGAGGCAGCCACT
The DNA here is from genome assembly GCA_031580945.1 of Gracilimonas sp. GTDB lineage: Bacteria > Bacteroidota > Rhodothermia > Balneolales > Balneolaceae > Gracilimonas. The sequence continues at coordinate 8,707 of JAVLBT010000038.1, read as the reverse complement.
AAAGAGGCCCGTGGTGTAGCTGAGAAATTTGCAGAAGATTCCAATAGTGAGCTTGGAAAGATCAAAACCGCAAATCAGGGACTATTCAGCATTTCACCAAGAGATAACAATAATCCTCACATCAAGAAAGTCCGGGTGGTTTCTACGATCGTCTATTATCTATCGGATTGATTAAGGAGCAGTCAGCTTTCAGCACTCCTGTTGAAAAGGACATTAACTTGTCTGATGAATGAACAAACCCATATATCCATATAAGGCCCAAATAATTTACTAAACACAACTACTTCTATAGCATCAAAATTCGTCGGAAGATTGACTGCCGGTAACAATGTTATTTTAATGTTTCTACAACCTACGGCCTTACTCATTCGCCGGACCACTTCTTGGTTTTTCAACCAGCCTACTTGATGGACATAAAATGCTTCTTAAGCCTCTAATTTCCCCTTTCAATGGTCGGACGATTTCTTGTCATTTATCTCACTTCCAACTACCCGGTTGGTACGCCAAGGCATTCCAAACGAGTTCGTTCGAAATGAGGCTAAATCTTTAATCTGCGACCATCCGTTCAATCCGCTCCATCCGTGTTCAATTCACCCTGTTTTCCATTGTGATGTAAAACCAAATCCCTTTATCTTTGCAAAAATTCAGCCTAAAGAAAATCATCATGCCTACCGTAAAATTGTTGAAGATTGCTCATGGTCGCAGTGGAGATAAAGGAAATGGAAGTAATGTTGGAATCATTGCCCGCCATCCTGAGATCTATCCTTTTCTCAAAAAAGAACTGACAGCAGGTCGCATTAAAGAACACATGAAAAATGTGTGTAAAGGTGAGGTTGAACGATATGAACTGCCTAATATCGGAGCTTTAAATTTTATATTAAATGAAAGCCTGGGCGGCGGCGGTACAGTCTCACTGAAATTAGACGCCCAGGGCAAAACGCATGCTTCTCAAGTATTGAGAATGGATATTGACGTTCCCGATGAGCTGCTGAAACTTGTTGAGAATTAAGCATTCTTTGTCACAAAGCCTATAGTAACGATAAAACAAAACTCTATTTTTGGTCATCTCTGTGAAGGCAGGGAACTATATTCTGCATTAAAATTAGGCCTTCTCCTATAAATAAATCAGATCCCCTGCTCCACGGGAATGAAGGGTCTTTGAGGAAGTAATTTGAGAATTTTATTCACCAAAAAAGCGGATTGGTATATCTACCTGAACTAAGCCCCATTTCAAACGCATGGTGCTCACACTTTGCTGTGGTTCCGTAAACTCGATAGAGAAAGCCTCAACAGGGGATTCAAGTTTCTTGACAGGAAATTTAATACGCTTATAATCTCTTTCGGGATTATAATTTCGTGCTCCCCAAAGGCCCAACTCATGATTCAAAATAATGGTCACTGAATCAGGTTCAGGAATGGTGAACAAAGAATAAGTGCCGGCTGTGACAGATTCTGTTCCCATCAGCACCTGCCTGGTTAATGTAATCTCAGTGGCTTCATTAGCTCCAGTCCGCCACACTTCGTTCCACGGTAACAATTCCCCAAATATCGTCCTGCCCTGCCGATAAGGCTGTCCATATACCACTTTTATATAGGTGCTATTACTTTTTACAGAGGCGATAGCGATCGGGCTCTTTCGATTTCCAATTTCGTCGGTATGTTCCTCGGAAGTTTCCGTTTCTGTGTTCGAGCAGCTAATCATAAATAGCTGTGTCATTAACATTGCTAATAAAACAAATAAACGAAGTGGTTTATCGATCAAAACTGTCCAATTATGAATTCTGTATTATTTTGAGACGGTTCATAAGCCAACCCTATTCCCAAATCGAACAATAAGTTAGACACTTTAAACTGAACATGGAAACCCGCTCCAATAATAGTTCGGCTTGATTCAACTAAGTCGTTGGCGTCCATGTTAGTTAGTGTATGTGTAAAAGTTGTTAAATAGACGCTGCTTAAGTAAGCGGGAACCGTGAAAACCCCATTATCAGGGTAGAACAACGGAATGGTATAACGGGTGCTGAATCGTGCAATATTCTGAAAACCGGTATTGCTGGATGAATTATAATTTGGGAAATCACCCCCGTCAAAACCTAATGGAATAATGGTGTTGTTCGAATAAATTGGAGAGGTGCTTTGCTGAAGAAACCGAAGGTCGAGTCTCAACGACTGATTCCACCTTCTTAGGGGAGATATAAAACCAAAGATACCATAATAGACCGTCCATTGATTACCGAATGTGCCCTTCACCGGCGAACCTCCCGGATAATTAATAACAAGTGAAGGCTCGTTTAGCGTGCTTTCATATAAACTAAATACAGACACACCCGAAGAAGGCTGTACGTCTCTTGGCAGATTCAGAACGCCAAGATTTAGTTGTGAAAACAAACCGCCTCTATATCGGGTTGAGAAGTCAGACAGGGCATTGGGTGTTAAATTATAGTATTTGATTTGTTCAGCCTTCAATTCAGGAGATACGCTTAGGGAGCTCAGCCTGGTGTCTCCCCTGAATACATAATTGAGTGGAATGGAGAGGCCAAAACCCCGGCTTTGTTGCATCAATGAAATGGGCTGTTGTGTATTAGGATTTGATTGAACAAAAAACTGCGGATCGCTATATGCACTCAAAACCGGGATAGAACATTTTATTCGTATAGGTAAAATCGTACCATAAGCGATCCTGAATTCCGGTAAGCTGCAGTGTGTAAGCCTGACTGGAAAGGGCATCTATGCTCGAAACAGCTGCACCATACTGATAGGTCCCTCCTTTTTCCTCTACTACCGGAAATACGGATCGTGGTGTTAACCAGTTAATATTACTTTTATAGGGGGTTGGACTAATTGTTTTAATGGAATCCAGGCTATCATACCCCAGAAGTGGTCGATTCAGCGCTTTTGATAATTCCTGACCAGACCATAACGACTCTTTATTCACGGGTTTATTGAAAAAATGATCCCGATCTAAAAGGGCAATTTTTCGTTCATCATCTACTTGCAGTACATAGGCAATCTTTGAACCATCCGGACTATAGGAAGCTTCCATGGCATTATATGCCGAACTTGTCAGCTGCAATATTTCTCCAGATATCAGATCATATTCAAAAATATTCATTGCCGGCTGGGCATCCATGGTAAATAACACCTTTGTTCCATCAGGATGCCATTCCGGATCAAAAATTGAGCCTTTTGAAAAAGCTACATCAGGTTCTTTTTCCAGATCCTGTTCCATAGTTTGAAGTGTTGTGATCCAAAGCGCCTGAACTCCTCTTTTCTGTAACACAACTGCCAGCTGTTCCGGGTTTTTCGGGTTGAACCGAAGGGCTTTGGGAGTTGATTCCCCGAACTGTTTTATTATACTTGATTCCCCGGATTTTTCATCTACTTGTACAATCTCTGCATTTCCCCCCTCAATTTTAATTCCCAGCAAGACTTGGCCATTTGTTGTGGGAGCATATATCCGCGAATCATAAGTAAGCCTCTCCCTTTTCGCCGTGTTAAAATCGTAGGTAAAAAGATCGGTTTTAAATGTTGATGGATAGAGCGGATCCCGTTTATAGCTGCTAAAATACAGCTTTGAATGGTTTTCGATCTCGTAATTGAAATCATTGACAGAAAAAGTCTCGATCAGTAAAGAGGGTTGTTCATCTTTGAGGTCCATGCGATAAAATCCTAAACGACCATTGTAAAAAGAGGTATAGAAAAGCAGCTCTTCATGGTTTATCCATTTGGGACTATGTGCTTCTTCCCCTTTAAAATGAAAATCCAGAATGGTGGATTTGTCCGTTGTTTCACCCTGTATTTTTGCCAGTCGTTCATGCTCCTTTTGCCTATTCGCTTTTTCATAAGCCTCATACAATTCCCAGGGCCACTTTCCGGTTTTCTGCCTCAAAGCAAAACCGTATCCCAAAAAGAAATTGTGGTAATGATAGCGAATAGCTTTTCTGGAAATATCTTCTCCATACTCTTCCTGAAGCCAGTCAACAAATTGATATCCAGAAATATAATGCCTGCCCAATGGTCGTGAGTAATCCGAAGGAATCAACGTTTGCCCCATATTCCAACGATCCGAAGATCCGAAATTAGCGTTAAAGCGATTGGTGAAATGCGTATAGTTTCCCCTGCCTCCCATCGGAGTGATAGCTTTGGACTCATGATAGACCGCTAATCCCTCATGAATACCAACCGGTGGAAAACCATGAATAGACCGAGCCAGATCTGGAGAAAACAGACTGATTGCATTAGAGAAACTGACTTTTTTTTCATTTAGCGGCTGCTGTACATTGAAGTGCGCTGCATGGATGAGCTCATGCGGCAAAACGGTTTCCAGCCAGTTTCCGGTTTGGGGATTCATGCTTTTCCCTTTCAGCGCTGCAATATCAACTTCGGAACGAAAATTTGATGAGGTCACAAACCCGTTCGACAGGTCGTTGTAATCCCTCAAAATTACCGGGAAGTTTTTCAATGTGCCACCCGTTAACGCCGAAGCTTTTGCATACTGACTTTCAAGAATTGCGGCCGATATGTAAGCAATTGAGTCGGCTCCCTCTGGAAAAATAATCCGAAAATGGTCCGTTTTTAATTCTTGCCAGTTTAAGCCGCCCGGCCTGTTGATAACAGAAGAATTATACCACTGCCCCATTCCGATAAACGGAATCATCAGGAATACTAAGGCTGAGATCAGAGATTTTGACTGCATTATGCAGGGAAAGTGAAAGTTGGCAAATAATAATAGATCGCCCAATAATGAGAAAAAGCACCGCCCATTACAAACAGGTGCCAGATCTCATGGAACCCAAATGCTGTAGGAATGGGATTCGGTTTTCTTATAATATATATCACCGCTCCAACAGTGTAAAACAAGCCTCCAATGGCGATCCAATACACAAACCCGGGGGGCAAAACACGCCAGATGATCGGGAGTATAATTACGGAAACCCAGCCCATTAAAAGGTAAATAAGAGTGGAAAACCAGCGAGGAGCACTCATCCAGAAGGTTTTTTTAAGAATACCCGCCAAGGCAAATAGCCAGATTCCCAGCAGCATTCCCCACTGCCAGGCACCTTCTAATAAAATGGCACAAATAGGTGTATAGGTTCCGGCGATCACTATGTAGATGAAAAAATGATCAAACATTCGGAATAATTCTTCCACCCTATTTTGCACGTTTAGCGTATGATAAACACCGCTGGAAAGAAACATGAGAATCACAGAGATCCCATATACAAAAAAAGACACTTTATATGTGGAGGGGTCCTGGGATGCAGCACTCATCAGGAAAAATAGCCAAACAGTTGCGATCAAAGCGCCGAAATAATGGGACCAGGCATTAAAGGGCTCTCTTGGGGGGAAAATGGTTTGCAAAGTATTTCAGTGTATTAGTTAAAACCTAAATATACCGCTTATTGGGAAATTATGAATTGAAGAGCCCTAATTCACATTCATAATCTTTATCCACCTTCTCCGACATCTTTTGTTTTCTCCTTCTCAAGGAGAAAGACTCTTTTAGGGCAACAAAATGGAGTAATAGTGTGTGATTTATTGCCCGATCATCCGTACAGGATATTTTAAATCTTGAGTGAGATGAAATTGTTCACCATCAAAATCTCTGTTTGCCGAGCGGTGACTTAATAGATGTTGACAAACTCTGGTTGCACTCAAGTCTGAAGATTTGGTAGGATACTACTTTTAAGTCTCCACTTCGTTCAAGACTTAAAAGATCATAGAGTGGTCGGACGATTACTTTCCTTTAAGCTCCCGATCATCCCATTCAAAGTTCAGCGTTGAATGTTGGATGTTCGACGTTCCTACCCTAAAAACCGCCAGTAGAAAAAGAGCAGCGCGAAAGCCGTTAGAAAAATCATCCCAAGCCAGCTCAAAATTTGAAGCCACTTTTTTGGCTGACTTTCCTGCGGGGTGAACCGGGATCTGATCAACTTAAAGTTGATGAAAGCCAGTGCCGGAGCTGTTAAAAATGACAGAGAAGTTGCGAGGTCAATCATATAGGTAAACTGACTACCCGTTCCCCATAACACCAGCATCGACAATACGGATATCCCGATCATTAGTCCTTTGTAAGAAAACAGGAATGAATTATCCGCCTTATCCATCACAGAAAGAATTTCCCTGGAAACCCTCGGGTAGGAATCAGTCACAGTTAGCGTGGTGCTGAACATGGTGGTAAACGCGCAAATAATAATGATCCAATGCGCCCACTCTCCTAATGTTTGGGTGTAGAGGTCAATGAGTTGCTGTGCGAAAGCCGCACCGGACGAGGAAAAGCTTACTTCCGAACCAAACATGACCATTGCCCCCAAACCCAAAAAGATCAATGCAAGTATCGCAGCACCGATATAACCAATATTGAAATCCAGCAAACTTTCTTTCTGTGAGGATCGGTGCCCCGTCTGCTTCACTCGCTCTAAGGTCCACAGAGAATGCCACGCAGCTGCGTCAATGGGAATGGGCATCCAGCCCATTAATGCGATCAAAAAGGTGATTCCTGCTACATTCCAGATGGATGGTGCTTCAGAAATAGCCGGAGAGTGGCCATCAAACAATGCCATTCCAAACGCAATGATGGTGGAAATCGTAAGCACAACCATCACTATTTTAATAATAGAATCGAGTGCGGAATATTGGCCTTTTATCAACACTCCGATGCAGATCATCAAGATGATGATGCTCCAGGCCAAAAGCGGCAATTCTATCCCTGTTAACTCGATAGCCAAACTTGCGGTTACAATGGTAACCGCTGCTTGAATGGCGAACATTGTCCCCACAGTGAAAATGATGTAGATCCAAAGCGCCCAGCCTCCGAGTTTTTTGTACCCGGCGATCAGGCTTTCTCCGGTTGCCGTAGCGTAACGCGGACCAAATTCCAGAAAAGGATATTTCATCAAGCTGGCGAGGATGACGGCCCAAACCAGCGTAAACCCATAATCGGCCCCGGCGCGGGTAGATTGCACCAAATGCGATACTCCAATGGCCGCGGCAGCTAAAATGAGTCCCGGCCCAAAGGCATATTTAAAAGTAGATTTTATCTTATCCGACTCCATTTCCCGAGCTTAATTTGCATTCGGGTGGATTATAGTGAAAAAATTTGTTCTTGTGAGAACTACAGAAACCAACATTTGCAAATCGATCATTCGATCCATCTGTTAATCGCAATTCTTTTGATTGGCGAAAGATCGAACGATTGATTTTAGATGGACGAAATCATGCCCGTTAATCCCCAACCCCCGGTGATATCTTAAGTCTTAAGCGAGCTCACAATTTCAGTATAAGAAAAATAGTGTACCGAGCGGTGACTTAAGATTTAAAGCAACTCCGTGTTTTGATGCTTGGAATTTACTCCTTAAACCCCGCGGCTGCTAAAATGAGTCCCGGCCCGAAAGCATATTTAAAGGTAGATTTAATCTTATCTGACTCCATATCCCGAGCTTAGATTTCCGTTCGGGTGGATGATAATGAAAAAATTTGTTCTTGTGAGAGCTGTCCATGCAGAATGCAGAATTGGGATTTAAAACGACGCGGAAATCTAACGTAAGCAACATCCTAAGTAGTTCAAGGAGATCGCCTGCTTTTGCCAAATTCTTTCTCATCTTCTAAAAACTTTTTTTTGTAGCATTAAGGGAGTTTGTATATCTATTCCATGTCACTAAAGTCAAAAAAAGATAAGAGATAAAAATATACCATTTGAAATCTTACCCGTTCGCTTAACTTTTCGTTTTGCCATTCATCACAATTTGTTATCTTTTTAATACGTACCCAAAAAACCAATCGGCGGGTTAGTTGCATTAACCGTGGATAAATACTGGGAGTATGAAACTACCTACTTAGATGTGATAAAAGATACCATCCGATATGAAGTTACTGCCGAGATAGAAGTACCCGTTGGAGATACCACTTATACAGCGTACGCGGTAAACTTCCTTCCCTACCCGCCCGAATTAGAACCGTACTTTTGGCTGCGAAGAAATGGGGAACATGGAATTTACTCGATGGGAGGAATTTCTGAGTCGGATACTCTTTTTATGAATAAAGTAGAGTATAAATTTCCCAGTGAAGTGAGGTAAACTATACAATCACCTCAAGTTTCATTCTCCTATGACCGATTTGAATTTTAACTCTCTGACACGCTCAGCATTACCTTAATCGACGATGACCGTGAGATCGTTACGCCGGCGGGTACCTTCTACTCCTTTGTTTATAAATTTACCGTATCAAATGGTGAGGATGTAATTGCAGACTGGGATTATTTTATGTACTACAACAGTCCAGGGATTGGGCTAGTTGCACAAATATCGGCGACAGAAAATGACCCTGATGATATTAAAGAAGAGATGTACCTGATGAACTATAAGGTTAACTAACAATGAATGTATAAAAAGCCCTGCCGGGCTACCACTGAGTTTGATCCACCACGATCAATAAACCACAGGAAGTATTAATGCCCGACAGGGTGTAATTGCTTTCTGTTTACTTAATAACTAAACAGGAATACGATCATGAAATCCAATATACAAACTATAACAACGATATGGTGTGTACTAATTTTTCTAAGTTTTTCCGGAAATATGTATGCACAGTCAACCGATGCTCTTTTTAAAGTAGTACCGGAAGCCGAAACGGTACTTTCTAATGCGGAGCTCAACCGTTTTACGAACCTCGAGAATGAGAAGATCAAAGAAAAAGCATTAATTGACAT
>JAVLBT010000037.1:0-22848 GCA_031580945.1 Gracilimonas sp. | reverse complement strand
ATCTGCTATTGACTCCTGAACCAGAATTCGGGAAGGACAGGTACACACTTCTCCCTGATTAAGTGCAAACATTGCGGCTCCTTCCAGGCACTTATCAAAATAATCATCATCTGCATCCATGATACTTTCAAAAAATACGTTGGGACTTTTGCCACCAAGTTCTAACGTTACCGGAATTAGATTTTCGGAGGCATATTGCATAATTAGTCTCCCCGTTGTGGTTTCCCCGGTGAAGGCCACTTTTGCAATTCGCTCAGATGTAGCCAAAGGCTGTCCCGCTTCAGGGCCAAATCCATTAACAATGTTTAGTACACCATCGGGCACGATGTCACCAATTAGTTCCATCATCACCATGATACTGGCAGGCGTTTGTTCGGCTGCCTTTACTACAGTACAATTACCGGCAGCAATGGCTGGCGCAATTTTCCACGCAGCCATAAGCAGTGGAAAATTCCAGGGAATAATTTGTCCAACCACTCCCAGCGGTTCAGGTAAATTGATAGAAACGGTATGTTCATCATGTTCAGAAATTCCTCCTTCCTGTGCTCGAATTGCTGCCGCGAAATATCGATAGTGGTCTACCACAAGTGGAAGATCAGCGTTTAATGTTTCTCGGATAGGTTTACCATTTTCAACAGTTTCAACTCTTGCTAAATAGTCGAGGTTGTCTTCAATAATATCTGCCATTTTGTTTAATACCGTAGCTCTTTCTACAGCTGAGGAGCGGTTCCAAGTTTCGGCTGCTTTATGAGCGGCATCTAAGGCTTTTTCAATATCTTTTTCATTCGAACGGGCTACTTTGGTGAACGGTTTTCCGTCGATTGGAGAAATATCATCAAAATATTCTCCGTTAACTGGTGGGACAAACGACCCACCAATGTAATTGTCATATTTATCTTTGAATGTTGGGCGGTCATGTAACATACTGCACTCCATAGGTTAAATTTAAATTGAATACCATTTAATACGGTAAAAAGCGCTTCCATTCTTGTGGTATATTCTCAAAAAGTGGTGAAATAATCTCAATTTGGTTTTATAGAGCTCTTTATATATCATCGAGATGTATTATGTAGTTCTATCAATTGCTATTAATTATGAAAAATGGAATCGCTTCCAGATACTATCCACCGCAAAAATTAGTTGAAAACAGGACTAGTTTTGCTGGAGAAGATGCCATTTTTTCAATCTATGACACCTATCAGCAAGCTAATCGGGTAGAATTGAATGCTTCAAGTCCAATGTATTGTGGGATGATATCAGGCAAGAAAATCATTCATTCTGGTAATGAAGAGCCTTTTGATTTTTTGCCAAGTGAGTCATTGGTATTACCTCCAGATCAAACCATTTATATTGATTTCCCTGAAGCGCAAATAAATGAACCAACCAAATGCATTACTGTGGAATTGCCTTTACATAGGGTGAAAGACATCGTAGCAAAAATGAATGAGAATATTCCACGTAGTGAAGCCTCAGGAGAGTGGGAGTACGATGCAAATTGTTCAGTTCATTTTTCAAATACAAAAGCAGTAAATCTTTTAATAGGGAAACTATTTCACATCTTTACAGAAGAGTATAAACAACGTGATTTGCTTATTGATCTTAATATAAGTGAGCTGATCATCCATATGCTACAAACTGAGTCACGCAATCTATTACTTAAAAATTATCGCGACCATGTTACTAAAAATGGTATTGCGGCTTCTGTGGAATACATTCAAAACAATTTAGATACAAATATAACGGTAAAGCAGCTCGCTGATGTGGCTTGTATGAGTAAAGCTTCCTTTTACAGGTATTTTAATAATGAATTTGGGGTGAGCCCGGGTGAGTATATAACAAGGGAGAAAATAAAAAAGGCCAAAGACCTCCTCCTACATTCTGAAGACAATGTTACCGAGATTAGCCTGCAAATGGGTTTTTCCAGTTTAAGTCATTTCATAAAATTATTTAAGGATCATACCGGTGTTACCCCTAAACAATTTCAGCTCAAAAATGCAGAAGCTTGATCTGCTAACTTTTATTAAATAAAGCAAGTTCTATTTAGCCATTTCCCTCTATTAAGCTTATATTTTTAGACTCTTACTCACTTAAAAATAAATTATAAATAAGGGAAATAGATTATGTCACTTGGAATTAACAGTATCGAAGAACTTCTTGGAGATGAAGCTTCCGATCTTCTTGAACATAAATGTGAAACTATAAGCACTGACCGAATTGCTAAACCAGCACCGAGTTATGTTGACGATGTTTGGTATCACTCTGATCGCAATAACCGTGTACTTGCAAATCTGCAAAGATTATTGGATCACGGTCGTTTAGGCGGAACCGGATTTCTATCAATTTTGCCTGTAGATCAAGGAATTGAGCATTCTGCAGGAGCTTCATTTGCAAAAAATCCAGATTATTTTGATCCTGACCACATCGTGAATCTTGCTATGGAAGCTGGATGTAACGCTGTTGCCTCTACGTTTGGTGCATTAGCTTCAGTTTCCAGAAAATATGCTCATAAGATTCCATTTGTGGTAAAAATAAATCACAATGAGCTTTTGACCTTCCCAAATAATTATGACCAGATCATGTTTGGTACAATTGATCAGGCCTATGATATGGGTGCTGCCGCAGTTGGAGCAACCATTTATTTTGGTTCTGAAGAATCAAATAGACAGATTCAGGAAGTAGCTCGCGCATTTTCTTATGCCCATGAACTGGGAATGGCTACCATCCTTTGGTGCTACACTCGAAACAATGCTTTTAAAGTAGATGGTGTTGATTATCATTCTTCTGCTGATCTTACTGGTCAGGCTAACCACATCGGTACGACTTTAGGTGCTGATATCATTAAACAAAAGCAGCCAACCAATAATGGTGGCTATAAGGCCCTGAATTCCGGCGATTCCAGCTATGGAAAACTGGACGAACGCATTTATACAGAGCTTGCAACGGATCATCCGATCGACCTTACACGCTACCAAGTGGCAAATTGTTTTATGGGCCGCGCTGGATTGATCAACTCTGGTGGAGCTTCTGGCTCAAATGATTTTGCTGATGCTGTCAAAACGGCAATTATCAATAAGCGAGCTGGTGGAATGGGACTCATTAGTGGCCGTAAAGCATTTCAAAGGCCAATTGGAGAGGGTGTAAAATTACTGAATATGATTCAGGACGTATACCTAAATGATGAAATCACATTAGCATAATTATTTATGCAACTTATCAAAGCCTTGTAGGTATAGCCTGCAAGGCTTTTTTTTTAATGATATTTACTATAACCGTTAGCGTAATCTTTTGTCGACTTCCAGCAAAAAACTGAAAAAACCTCAATCTCTTTTTTCAAGAAAATATCTGCTTATATCTGTTGCATTGAGTATTGCAACCATGGCGGCAGTCATTTATTGGACGTACACGCCAGGAGTTTTAGAACATTTAGTTCCCAAAAGATTGCCTGGTTTGGTGATTGCTTTAGTTGTTTCATTACTTAGAGTTTGGTTTTCAGCCGCTAAAATTCGCTTTTTATCCGAAAAAAAACTTAGCTGGCTGGCTTCAACAAGAGTTGTATTAGCCTGGGATTTTACCTCCGCTGTAACACCATCAACGATAGGTGGTGCGCCTATGGCAACTTATGCTATGACGAAAGAAGGTTTAAAGTTAGGAGATTCAGGTGCCATAATTTTATATGGGGTATTACTTGATCAGCTCTGGTTTGCAATGGCCATTCCAATACTCCTTTTTGCTGGACTATTTTATGAAGTCGTCCCGGCAGAAATAGGTCTTGTGGGAGATGTATCCATGGGGCTTCTTTATTTTGGATTGCTTAGTTATGCGAGTGTACTTGCCTATGGGGTGTTGGTAAACCCAAGTGCAATAAAAAAGGTGGTGAAGTTTGTATTCAAGTTACCAATCCTCAGAAGGATGAGTGACAAGATTGAGGAAGAAGCCGAAAACCTGGAAGAATATGCCCATCAGCTTCGAAAGAAACCCTTTAGCTTTTTGGTGAAAGCATTTTGTTTGTCCACACTTTCTTGGTTAGCAAGAATTGCACTTCCGACTATAGTTGTGCTTAGTTTATTACCAGCTCCTGAAGTCTTATCTGTTCTTCGTAGCTTAGCTATGAATCTCGCTTTCCTTGTGGTTCCAACACCCGGAGGAAGTGGAGGAGTGGAAGGTTTATTTGTGCTTTTTCAGGGACCACTTATTTCGAGGGAAGGATTTGTGGGGCTTGCAGTATTTCTCTGGCGCATCATCAGCTATTATATCAGCATTGGATTGGGTATTATGGCTACCACCTGGTATGTAAATCAACAGGTAGCAGAGATCAAAACACAAGATTGATATGGCAAAAACGAAAACACAATTTGAATGTTCAAACTGTGGATATGTGTCTCCAAAGTGGAATGGAAGCTGTCCATCCTGCGGAGAATGGAATACGTTTGTAGAAAAAACAGTATCAAAGGGAAAGTCCTCTTCAAAACACAAAGCAAAAGTAGAAGGACTTGAAAGCACAGCAGCGCCAAAGAAACTGAAAGACGTTGAAACTTCAGAGAAAACAAGATTTAAAAGTAACATTTCGGAATTGGATCGGGTTTTGGGTGGCGGCTTTTTGCCAGGTTCTTATGTATTAATTGGGGGTGAACCGGGAGTCGGAAAGAGTACACTTACCTTGCAGATCGCTAAAGCCAATCCGGATCTTACCATTCTATATTGTGCAGGGGAAGAATCAGCGGGACAAATAAAACAGCGTGCGGCACGATTGGGTGTACAATCGAATAAACTGCTTGTCTACAATGAAACACAAGTAGATAACATCATTGCAGAAGCCCAAAAAATGAAGCCGGATCTGCTAATTGTGGATTCCATACAAACGGTGTACCGAACGGAATTGTCTAGCATGCCCGGGAGTATTCAGCAGGTGAAAGAATGTGCGGCTTTGTTTCAGCAGTTGGCCAAAAAGAAGAATATTACGACGCTGGTTATTGGTCACGTCACCAAAGAAGGCGATATTGCGGGACCGCGGGTTTTAGAGCATATGGTAGATACTGTGTTGCAGTTCGAGGGCGACAAACAGTATACTTACCGCTTATTGCGAAGCTTGAAAAACCGCTTTGGAGCTGCACAGGAAGTGGGTGTTTTTGAAATGAAATCAGATGGTTTGATTGAAGTTACCAATCCTTCCGAATTATTTATTTCAGATAAAACAGCCGGAGTTAGTGGTAACGCAGTGGTTTGTACGATGGAAGGAACGCGTCCGCTGTTAATTGAAGTGCAGGCTTTGGTAACGCCCTCAGCCTACGGTTCACCCCAAAGAACGGCGAACGGGTTCGATAGAAATCGGTTGTTACTTTTGCTTGCAGTTCTTGAAAAGCGAGTTGGTAAGAATTTTTCCAATCATGATGTATACCTGAATATTGCCGGTGGATTTCGCCTAAACGATCCCGCCGGAGATCTGGGTGTGTGTTGTGCGCTTGTGTCCAGCCTGGTAGACGATGCTGTTACTCAAAACATGGCCTTTGTAGGAGAGGTAGGACTTGGGGGAGAAGTACGAACGGTCCCACATTTGGAACAAAGGATCAAGGAAGCGAAAAAATTGGGCTTCAAGCAATTGGTTGCACCTGGTTCGAAGCAGAAAGATGGGATTCAGTATTTGCATCAGGCCATAAAAAAAGCCCTCAGGTAAAACCAGAGGGCTCGAATTCGTTTTACTTCGTTTAGAAGTTATCGCGGTTGCGACGTCTTTGCTCTCGCTTGGCTTTTTTCAAAGCTTCGCGTCGCTCCAATGAAGGCTTCGTATACTGTTGTCGATCTTTGTATTCATTGAGAACACGTGACCGGGTTACCAGTTTCTTAAAGCGGTTTATTGCGCGATCAACACTTTCGTTGTCTTTAACTTCGACTCCTAACATGAAGTATCACATCCTTTCTTTTAATTTTAATTCCCATAATTGGGAGCCTTAAATATAACAAGACTTTTGCTGATTTAAAATAGGTGGCAGATCCAATTGGTTCCAACGAAAAGTGTGTGGAACAAGTAAAAGTGGAGCAACCTCGCAGCGTCTTCCCGAGTATTTGGGATGCGAGCACTGTAACTGAACGCCGAGGACCTAACGGATACTCGCAGGTTCTTTTATGCTGGGAATTTGTGGAGCATGGTAAAATATATTTGGGAGCTGGGAAAAATTTAGGATAGCTACATAAAATCTGAATTGGAGCGGATAAGTCGGCAAGTGAAATAATGATTCCAAAGTATTACTTTATGAATTAAATAAAGACGTAGAATCATGAAAAAACACGAAAAATTAATAAAAGAGGCATTGGTCTTATCAAAAAATGATAGGGCAAAAATGGCTGATGCACTGCTTCAAAGCCTGCAAAAAACTGATCCAGAGATTGAGAAACTTTGGAAAAGAGAGGTGGAGGAGAGGATTGAGGCTTACCGTGAGGGAGAAATAAATTCGGTTTCTGTTCAGGAAATAATTGAAAAGTATAAGACTAAATAGTTTTGGAAATCCGTGTTCTTAACCCTGCCAGTGAAGAAATTGATGAAGCATTTCAGTACTATGAAGAAGAGCTTGAGGGTTTAGGTTATAGGTTTATAATTGAAGTTTTGGAAGGTTTTGAAAGAATCAAATCTAATCCTACTTCCTGGAGTCCATTCTCAAAAAACACCCGTCGATGTTTACTAAATACTTTTCCTTTTGGACTTATCTATCAACTTGCTGAAGATGAGATAATAATTGTAGCTGTAGCAAATCTAAATCGAAAGCCTTTGTATTGGAAAGAGAGAATTTAAAAACTTCTTTGGAGCATATCATTCAACCCGCTTGTTAATGATCAACTCTTCAGGGATATCGGAACCTAATACTCCGATTCCAAATAACGCATAGTCATATTTTGCAGGATCTTCAGGGTCTAAGACCTTCATTCGCCTGGTGAGTTCTATAACTGCTTTCCAATCATTTTGTTTTCGGGATAGAAGCCCAAGTTTACGGGCTTGCCGGCCTACATGGACATCCAAAGGAATTTTCAATTCTGAAGGAGCAATGAATGACATAGTGCCCGGGTCAACCGGACTGTCATTTCGAATTACCCATCTCAAATACATATACAACCTTTTAGCCGAGCTGTTTTTTTCGGGATTGGAGACGTGTTTGCGAACGCGCTGAGGAATTTCAGGGTGAAAGGTAAAAAATTGTTCATGAAAGACCGGTATCAGGTCTCGTCTCTCTTGTTTTGCTTTATCCCTGCAAAAAGCCCAGAAATTCTCAAAATCACCAAATTTCAACAGTATTGATTGCAATGTTTTGGTGATCCAGTGAATGTCGATAGGTTTAAAAGTTCTATGCTTGAATCCTTTAAAATTTGAAGCATCACTTTCTTTATAATTCTTTATGAATTCTACCGGACGATTGTTCATCCGGTTCAGCAGATCTTCCACTTTAGCATTCACAATATCACGCCTTCCCCAAGCCATGGTTGCGGCAAAAAAACCTGCTAGTTCCTGATCGTTTTTATCATCAAAGGCATGCATGAATTGCACAGGATCATCATGGATATAGTCAGCTTGCTCGATCTTATTTACCAGCTCATCCAAAAAGGGTTTAAGTTCAAGAAGTTTCTTTTTGGAGATCGTGCGATATCTTTTTCTCTTTCGGGGCAAGGAAATTCCTACTTTTGATCTGATTAGGGTTCTACTCAAAATTGCCTACAATATTCACAAGACATTATTTATTAACACAAACAAATTCACGGGAAATTGATTCATACCATTAACGATTGGTTCTTTTTGCTGGTAGACCGCTACATGGATCTTCATTATGGAGATAGAAAGAGAAGTTTGCTGGAAAATCATCCCCAAACCGTTGTGGAAATCGGAGCGGCATATGGAGCAAATTTCAGATATTTACGACCAGGATCTAAAGTGATCGCAATAGAACCCAAATTCTCCTTTAACAAACTTCTGAAGAGAAGAGCGAAACGGTTTGGAATCGAATTAGAGATCCATAATTGCGGAGCAGAGAATATGAATATCGAAACTGAATCGGTTGATATGGTGATTGGGAGCTTGGTTTTGTGTACAGTCACATCGCCTGAGAAAGTACTATTTGAAATCCGACGAGTGCTCAAAAAGAGTGGAAAATATGTGTTTATTGAGCATGTAAAGGCAGATAGACATACCTGGATATGCAAAGTTCAGAATTTCATAAAAAGACCATGGAATTGGTTCTTTGATGGGTGTCACGTAACCCGACAAACCGGGATGACCATTCGCAGTGCTTCATTCACTAACGTCCATATGGAAGAGTTCGAAAGCAAGACGGTTTTTGTACCAATCATTCCTCATGTAAGTGGAGTTGCCACCAAATGATCAGTTTTCTTTCATCAGCTTTTCAGTGAGCACCTTATTGGCTTTGGGAAACGGAAATTCTTGCAACTCATCCCGACTTACCCAGCGTACCTCCTGACTTTCCTTGGGTTTAGGTTCACCAGAGATCAGTATGCAAAACCAGGCATGCATAGTGATAGAGAAATGCGAATAAGCATGTTTCAAGTTCATTAACTCCTTGTATGCTTTAACGTGTACGCCAAGCTCTTCTTTCAGCTCGCGCTCAATGGTCTGTTGAATTTTTTCACCCTCTTCTTTTTTCCCACCCGGAAATTCCCAAAGTCCACCCAGCATTGCATTATTGGGCCGAAGGGCGATCAGAATCTTGTCATCCATTTCACGCTCAATAATTCCAACACCGATGATGTGATGAGGTTTTTTCTTAGCAGGAGATTTGTAAGGAATGACTTCCGTTTTTGCCATTTTGGTAGCCACACACCCGGCTTGGATAGGACAATTTTGACAATCAGGATTGGATGGTGTACAAATTTCCGATCCCAACTCCATCATGGCTTGATTAAAGTCTCCGGGATTTTCTTCATCAATGAGTTCGTTGGCAAATTCCTGAACTTTACGCCGTGTTTTGGTGCTCCGCGTGTCATCTTCAATCCCATAATATCGGGTAAGTACTCGGATCACATTTCCATCGACCACTGCATTTGGTTTGTTAAATGCGATGCTTGTTACCGCTGCTGCGGTATAAGGTCCTACGCCTTTTAACTTGATGATCTTATCATATGACTCGGGTAATTTCCCGTTAAAATCTTCAACTACCATTTTGGAAGCGGCATGTAAATTCCTTGCTCGACTATAGTAACCCAAACCCTCCCATGCTTTGAGTACGTCTTGTTGATCTGCTTTGGCCAGATCATAAACAGTAGGGAAGAGCGATATAAAATTCTGGAAATAAGGAGTAGCCTGATCGACCCGTGTTTGTTGAAGCATGATCTCTGAGATCCAGATCTTGTAGGGATCGGCTTCCCCCCGCCAGGGCATTTGTCGTTTGTGATCTTGGTACCAGCTTAGTAGTTCTGTAGCAAGTTCTTTGTTAGTCAAATTCAAAAAAAATGTTTGTGTAAATTTTCCCCAAAATAGAGAGTGAAAGATGACAGAACAATAAAAAGTTGGATTGGAAGTGTAATAGAATATAAATTGAGATAGATTCAATTAATTTCAAAAATCATGTAATTTCAAAATCATGAAAAAGTACGATCGCATAGAAGTAAATCCGGAGATTATGTTTGGCAAACCGGTGATTAAAGGAACGAGAGTTACTGTAGAACAGATTTTGCGTAAAGTAGGAGCAGGGATGTCTAAAGAACAGATATTTAAGGACCACCCCCGAATTACTTCAGAAGATATACGAGCTGCCCAAGAGTTCGCAGCTGATTATTTAGCGGGAGAAGAAATTGTTTACAAATGAGGCTATTAGTAGACGAATGCTGTGATGCGGAGTTGGTTAACTTCCTAAGAGAAGAAGGACACGATGTTGCATACATTCAGGAATTTTTACCTTGAATAACCTTCAATAACTGATAAAGAAGTACTTGAAAAGGCCTATTTACAGCAGAGGCTTTTAGTTACTTAAGACAAAGATTTTGGCGAACTTGTTTTTCGGTTAGGTCTAAAAGCCAGAGGAATAATCTTATTAAGATTTGACGTGACTGAGAAAAATTTGAAACAAGTGCGTATTGGTGAATTGTTAAATATTAGAGCCAAGCGGCTTTTCGGAAAATTCGCAGTGGTTGATAAACATAAATTCAGAATAAAATCCCTCCGATAAACTTATTCTCAACTATCCCTCGAAATTTCCAGTACTTTCAGCGTTACATCGATAGAAGAAGCAGCTCCCATTCGGTCGGTTGCAATTACTTTGAAAGTATGTTCACCCACTTGTCTTTCTGAGGGCGTCCATGTAAAAACTCCTGATCCTTCATTGATGGAAGCTCCGTCAGGCATATCAACGCCGATGTATCTTACTATTGATTTTTGTGGATTTTCAGGATCGGTTGCATTGAATTGAATTTGATATTTTTCGTTCATAGGAATTGAAGAAGCTCGTACCGGGCTAAATCTTGGCGGGGAATTGAAAGACCGAACTTCTACTACAAACCGGGTGCTGTCGGTCTGACCTTCTGCATTGGAAGCCAAAATGGTAAAGGCATAATTTCCTACCTGATTGACATTTGGTTTCCAGTAAAAACCTTGACCACGGATCTTTGCATTATCCACAACCGAGCGGTATGAAAATTCTACATTCCGTAATGACTTGTCACCTTCTAACTCAAGTGCAAGTAATAACTGACCTGGATAAGCCAATACTTTATCCGAAATTGGTTTTATGCGAAAATCAGTATTAGCCTCTGTATTGATAGAAGCTGATTCTTCTTTGAAAGAAATTTTAGAAATATTGTCATTCTCTGAGATCCAAACTCCATGATCATTTCCAGTAATGAAGTTTCCAGCCTTTGGGTCATCCTTCCACATTTCTAACAAGCCGTTGTTATTAGTTACCCAAAGCCGGCCGGACTCAGTCCGAACAAAAAGCTGCTCACTCCAGCTATAAATTTGGTCGATCGGTTCATTTGTCGTTCCAATTTTATTACCTAATCCTGATGACCTGATCTCAAAGATCTCACCATTGGCCGTGGTACCCCAGATCTGCTCACCATCAATAAAAATATTGGTTAGAATTCGATTGAGCCTGATTGATGTTGAATGTACTAAAGTCGTATCAGGTTGTGCAAATACGTGCAGTGATGGTGCGTCAGTAAGTACAAAAAGCTGGTTGCTTATGTTAGAAGAGCGGACATCCAGTACAGCGCCTCCGTTTATATATTCCTCTGCTACGATTGTAGGATCTGAATCAACAGTTTCTGGTGTGGTCAAAAGAAGTTTTCCAAGGCCTTTCTGGCCAAGTGCAAGATAGAGGCTATTTTTCATCCTTGCCGATGCATTGGGCTGAACTGCTAAACCGGTTGAAGAATAGACTCCTAAAACAGAAGTAGGTTCTAAAACGGTGAGTCGTTGCGAATCCCCAAACAGGTAGGCAAACCGTATATCTGCCATGATATGATTCCCTCTGCGTTGCATTCCACTGGAAGTGTATAGCCATTGCAACGAATCTGGATAGGTGCGAAATACAGCCAAACCTACTTTTTCAGAAAGTACATAGAGATGCGTAGGTGATGCTTCCATTGTAACAACTTCCGGTATTTCCATAAGAGTGGAATAATCCTGGAAGAGGTTTTTTTGTGCGGAGGCAGTAAGAGCAAATGGGAAGGAGAAAATACAGAGCAAAAATATCTTATAAAATCGGTTCATAAACTATAGCCAGTTATGCATTTTATACCAATGAATGGTTCGGGAAATTCCCTCAGCCAGCGAGGTTTGTGGGTGATAATCTAACTCTTTTTCAGCTTTTTCGTTGGAGCAAGTCCACTCCAGTATTAGTTCGCTTGCTTTTTCCTTATTGATAACGGGATACACTCCAAATAATGATGCAGCATTTTCTATAACACCTGCTGCTTTGCGAACCCATTTTGGTTTAATCTTAATGGGAAGGGTCCTTTTATTAAGTACTTTGTTGGTTACGGCCCGAATTTCATTCCAGGAATAAGTACCTTCTCCTGAGATAAAATAGGTATGAACGCCTTTATTTTTGTGTTTTGCGGCCTTCATAATTCCCTGAATCAGGTCGTTTACATACACCATAGAAAGCCGGGGATTGTTCCCATCACCAATGATAGGGCAAATACCAAACTTACATGCTTTGAAAAAAGAGTAGATTTGATCTTCTCTGGGGCCGTATACCGCCGGCGGGCGAATGATTTTAATACAATCCTTTTTATCTGCTGCAGTATGAATCTTGACTTCCATCTCTTTTTTGGATACTCCATACATACTTTTGGGTTCCATAGGGTCCTCCTCTTTTCTGGGAGTACCGTTGCTGGGGCCTGCTGCCGCAAGAGAAGAGAGGACTACCATATTTCGTACTCCTTTTTTCTGGGCAAGGCGAACCAGGTTTTCGGTGGCATCCACGTTGGCTTGGGTAAACTCCTTTTTTGTGGGTGCTTTTACAATTGCGGCAATGTGAAATAAAACATCAGCACCGTTTAACCCGTTTTCAAGTGCTTTTAGGTCATTCAGATCTCCTGAAATTTTTTTGAAACGATTGCCGGACAGCCATTTTTCTTTGTTGCGAACAAGGCACCTGACCTCCTCGTATTCGTTTGAAGCGATGAGCGCTTCCACCAGGTGACTTCCAATAAAACCAGTTCCGCCTGTTACAAAGGCTTTCATTAATTTCCTTATATTTAAAGATTATTTGGAATAAAAAAATGTGATAACCGCAAGGATCATCGCAGAGTCACTAAGATACAAATCTACCCTCTGCTTTTAAATGTTTATGAAAGAATTACGAGTAGCCCTTTTTACAGGGAACTACAATCATATAAAAGATGGTGTATCGCTTACCCTGAATCGCTGGGTGAAGTATTTGGAAGAACAGGATATACCAGTTTTAGTATTTGGCCCAACTATAAAAAATCCACCCCTTGCTCATCATGGAAGATTAGTAGAGTTACCCTCAATACGGATGCCGGTATCGGGAAGGGGAGAATACCGGGTAACTACTGGCATATCACAAAAAGCGGAAGAGGAATTGATCAAATTCAGTCCAACTTTGATCCATATTGCCACACCAGATCTTGGTGGACTTAAAGCACTTAGATGGGGTCAGAAAAATGAGGTGCAAGTGGTTGGTTCATACCATACGCACTTTACAAGTTATTTTAAATATTATGGCTTAACTCCGGTTGAGTTTCTTGCATGGAGATATTTAAGCTGGTTTTACAATTCTCTCTCGCAAGTATATGTACCCTCAAAATCCATGATCGATGAACTGGAAGATCATGGTTTTAAGGATGGAATGAAGATCTGGGCAAGAGGAGTGAACACTTCTTTATTTTCACCTGAAAAAAGAGATTTGAAATGGCGAAATGAAAGGGGATTTGAGGATGATGATATTGTAGTTACATTTGTTTCACGATTAGTCTGGGAAAAAGAATTAGCAACCTTTCGAGAAGCTGTTCAGCATGTGGCATCTAAAAATAAAAAAGTGAAAGCAATGATTGTTGGGGATGGACCTGCTAAAAAGGACTTGCAGGAACAAATGAATGAAGCACATTTTACAGGATTCTTAGGGGGAGAAGATCTTGCAAAAGCATATGCGTGCAGTGATGTATTTCTCTTTCCTTCACATACCGAAACGTTTGGAAATGTAACCTTGGAGGCTATGAGCAGTGGTTTGCCCTGTTTAGTAGCAAACGCCACCGGTAGCAGATCATTGGTGGAGGATGGAGTAAACGGAAAGTTAGCAGAACCTGAGAATCAGGCAGATTTTACGAAAAAACTATCCCTGATTGTAGAGGATAAAGAATTAAGGGCAAAAATGAGGGTTGCCTCTCGCCGAAAGGCAGTACAATATGAGTGGGATGAGATCAATGGTAATTTATTGAAGTATTACAAAGCCGCTTTGGAAGAACCAGCACCTGTAAGGCATTATTAAAAGAGCGATATTACATGAAAATAATTGACGTAGCTGAATTTTATACCGACCAAGGTGGCGGGGTTAAAACATATATTAACCAGAAATTAGAAGCTGGCAGGAAATATGGACATGAGATCGTGATCATAGCACCAGGAGAAGATTGGGGCGAAGAAGAACGATACGGAGGGAGAGTGATTTGGGTAAAAGGCCCGCGACTCCCGGTAGATTGGCGTTATTACATTTTGTGGCGAGAGCAGGCCGTTCATGAAATTTTGGATCGCGAAAAACCAGATGTGGTTGAAGGGTCATCTCCATGGACAGGAGGTTGGTTTGCTGCCCGGTGGAAAGGAGATGCCGTAAAGACCTTTATTTTTCATCAGGATCCTGTAGCTGCTTATCCCCACACCATATTAGGACCAAAACTTGGTTTTGACCGTGTGGATAAACTCTTTGGATTTTATTGGAATTACCTACAAAAATTGAGTAAAAATTTTGACGGGACGGTTGTAAGCGGTGAATGGCTGGGAGAAAGAATTTCACAATATGGAGTCCATAACCCAATTCCGGTTCCATTTGGTATTGATAAAGATTTCTTTTCACCCAATAGAAGAGAAAAAAAATTAAGGAAAAAACTTTTAGCTCAATTCGATCTTCCCGAGTCTGCAAAACTTATGATCGCAATAAGTCGCCATCACCCTGAAAAAAGACTGGGAACGATCATTGATGGTTTTGATGCTGCCTCGAAAGAGAGCCCGATGGGCTTAATTGTTTTTGGTGATGGCCCTATTCGTTCATATGTGAACTATAAAGTCAGTAAAGCACCATATATTCAAATTATGGGTTTTACTGAAAATAGGGATGAATTAGCTGATATTCTTGCTTCCTGTGATTACTTTGTTCACGGGTCATCAGCTGAAACATATGGTATTGTTGTTGCAGAAGCGGTTTGTAGTGGTTTACCGGTTATAGTACCAAATCGTGGTGGTGCGGCTGATATTGCTAAATCAGCAATTGCTGAAACTTATCCGCCAGGAAACGCAAAAAAATTAAAAGAAGCTATTTTAAAAATCATATCCCGGAACCGAGATACTTTGGTTTCAGAATGTAAAACTGTTGCCAAAAATAATATTGGTACAATGGACGATCATTTTAAACAGTTATTTCATAAATACGGAGAATTGATTCAGCAAAAAAATAGTTAGGTTGTTGTTAAAGGATTCAAATTCAGAAGCTGAGCTATAAATTTGTTATCTTTCTAAATTGAAATTATAAGAACATTGCAGCCACCAGTTGATAATAGTAAGTTTACTATAATTTGATACGAATTTAATACTGGCTATATTTCGCTGTTTATTTACAATTTTTGCTAAGGAATTACCGAATGGCCGACCAGAAATCAAGCGCCACAAAATCTGATATTTTTTCAAAAGCTTTTAATTTTACGAAAGCGGATGAAGTTAAAGAAATGGGATTATATCCCTACTTTAAGCCATTGGAAGCTACCGATGGAACTATAGTTGAAATTGAAGGAAAAAAAGTAATCATGGCCGGGTCTAATAATTATTTAGGCCTAACCAATGATCCGCGTACCATAAAAGCTGCACAAGAAGCCCTCACAAAATACGGTACTGGATGTACTGGATCCCGTTATTTGAATGGTACCCTTGATAGCCACTTAGAGCTGGAAGACAAGCTTGCAGATTTTATGGGTAAAGAAGGATGTGTATTGTTTAGTACCGGGTATCAAACCAATGAAGGTTCCATACAAACAATAGCAGGCCGTAACGATATTATATTTTCTGATAAAGATAATCATGCCTGTATCGTAGTGGGTACGCTGGTATCGAATGCAAAAACGATGCGGTACCAACATAACGACATGGAACAGCTTAGAAAGTTATTGGATCGAGCTGATCCTGAGGCCGGGAAAGTTATTGTGACTGACGGTGTATTTTCTATGTCTGGTACCTTAGCAAATGTTCCAGAATTGGTGAAACTTGCCAAAGAATATAATGCACGCCTGTATTTGGATGATGCCCATGCTATTGGAGTATTAGGGGACGGTGGGCGAGGTTCTGCCTCTGTATTTGGATTAACGGATGAAGTGGATCTCATTAGTGGAACCTTTTCAAAATCTTTTGCTTCTTTAGGTGGATTTTTAGTAGGGGATAAGCCGGTCATTGAATATATACGGCATAATTCTCCTGCTCACATTTTTAGTGCATCCATGCCGCCTGCTAATGTTGCAACGGTTTTGAAAGCACTCGAAATCTTAAAAGAAGAAACCTGGAGGCTTGACCGGCTCGAAGAGATCGCAAATTATATGCGTAAAGAACTTCGTGGACTTGGTTTTAATGTTTGGAGCAGCCAAAGCCCAATCATACCTGTTGTGATTGGAGAAATGATGGATTGTTTTAAATTCTGGAAAGATTTATTTGAGGAAGGCGTTTATGCGAATGCTGTGGTACCACCAGCCGTACCAAAAGGACAGTCTTTACTTCGAACCAGCTATATGGCAAGTCATACTGATGAACACTTAGACCAGATTTTAGAGGCGTTTCGTAAAGTTGGTCTAAAACATGGGGTAATTGACCAAAATGGTCATTCAGCACTCGATTAATCATACCTTTATTATCCGATGAATAGCTCAGGAGTCACTATCGTTTCTACTAAAGATGAAAAGAAGCGATTCGTTGACTTCATCTACTCATTTTATAATGGCGCTGACCATTGGATACCACCACTTCGTATGGATCAGAAAAAACTGATCGATACCCAAAAAAATCCCTTTTTCAAGAATGCAGAGATCAAGCTTTTTCTTGCAGAAAAGAACGGCGAAGAGGTAGGACGAGTAGCAGCTATAATAGACCATCGTTACAACGAATATCATGGTACCAAAACAGGACATTTTGGTTTTTTTGAATGTATTGACGATCAACACACAGCAAATTTGTTATTCCGTGTAGCAGAAGATTGGCTTAGGGATAAAGGCATGAATGATTTACTTGGCCCGGCCAGCCCAAGCATGATGGATACCATCGGAGTTTTAGTTGAGGGATTTGACAAAGAGCCCTATATCCTAATGCCCTATAATTATCCCTACTATGATAAATTGATTAAGCAAGCAGGGTTTGGTAAGGCCATGGATATGTATGCCTATATGGTTGACCAAAATACAGTTTCTACAGATCGGATTGAACGTGCGATGGAAATTGTAAAAAAGAGGCTGCCGGACCTTGTAATTCGCCCTGTAAACCTTAGGGATATGAAGAATGAGATCAAGATCGTTCGGGAAATTTACAATCAAGCATGGAAAAATAACTGGGGTTTTATTCCACTTACCGAAGAAGAATTTGATGCGGCTGGAAGTGATATGAAAATGATCATCGATACCGACTATGCACATATAGCTGAAGTGAAGGGAAAACCAATAGCCTTTTCTATAGGCCTCCCAAATATAAATGAGATCCTGAAAGATTTGGATGGAAAATTACTTCCCTTTGGATTTATAAAACTGCTATGGAATAAGAAAAAAACCAAGGGATTACGAACCGCTTTAATGGGCGTACTTCCGGAATGGCAGGGCAAGGGAATCGACGCACTCTTACATCAGCGCTCCATGCAGAATGGAATGCCCGATGAATATAAAGAGGAGTCTGAATTAAGCTGGATCCTTGAATCCAATACGGAGATGATCCGAGTAGCCGAGCGCATCGGGGGAGAGCTGGACAAAACCTACCGAATGTATTCTAAAGCCCTGTAGGTCAATCTTAAGGCAGCAATACAATATCGACAACTTCACCGGGATAGAGTCTCAGATCTTCTGCATTTTCTATGGAGATCTGTACCGGCAGCCCTGATTCAGTATTAATTCCAGGGCGGCGAAGTTCAGCGCCCATAGGTCGGATTTGGGCTCCAATTCGGGTTATATAACTTTTGAAAAAATCCCGGGACGGTTTTCGCGTTCTAACCTGCACTTCCATGCCTATTTTAGGTACAATATCAAAAGGTTGGCGAACATAGCCTAAAATGTATGATGGTTCAGAAGATTCAATTGAAAGTATTGGTTCACCCGCACGGGTATACTGCCCGTTTCCCTTGTAGATCTTGCTAATTACCCCACTCATTGGAGCAAAGATTGTTCTGGGTTTTAGTTCTTCCTCTACCACTTTAAGTTCCTTTTCGTAAACTTCAACCGCTGCAGAAAGTGGAGTGCCTGCATCTTCACCAATAATATACTTTTCAATTTCTTTTAAACGGCCTGCAAGGGTATCAACTACCTCAGCTCGCTGTTCAACTTCAGTTTGTACGACCTGATAGTCACTTCTAATACGTTCGAGTTCAGATTCAGACAGCCCATCTAATTCATAAATACGCTGAGCGCGCTCAAATTCAGATTTAAGTTGTTGTTCCCTAATCCGGGAAGAGGCGAGGTCAATGCGCTGTTGAAGGTTATCAAGTTTTAGATTTTCATAGTCAATAATATTCCGTTGACGATTAATTACCGGCTCCATTCCCTGCTCTATTTGCATAATCATGGCAGAGATGAGATCGAGGCGGGCCTGAAGGTAGCTGCTATCGGAACGTACAATAGTCGCAAGTGTATCTCCTTTATCCACTTCTTCAAATGGGGACCAGTTAAAATCAATCAACCTTCCATCATAAGGACTTGTTACTTGAACACTGTCCGCTATTACTTTTCCATTTAAGCTGGGAGAGTTTACCCGAACATCCCATAGAAAATAAACTGCCAGAGCAACTGCAAAAAATATGACGACCGGTAATACCCGATGCCTAAAATGACGTACCCTCTCCGAAAATGGAATAGGTATTGGTTCTTTCCTTTCAGTCAATGCTAAACCTCCGACTCTGCTTCTGCTTTCATACTATTGACGTTGGTTACCCCATTAATTTCTTTGATCTCATCCAGCAGATCTTGTGTTCGGCTGGGATCCCGCATTAATAATCTGTAAGAGAGTTGAGTTTTTGAACCGTCACCAGACGTATTTTGAGAAGCAAGATGCGCTTTTAGAGCATGTCTGTCAAAAAATTCTTCTAATTTTTCCAGTGATGATAAAGGTTGGCTCCAGCTTAGATTTAGAATGATATCATACCGTTGACGAGCCCCAAAATTAGTGTACCAAATATAAATAAGTACCAGAGCGGCCATCATTGTACCAATTAAAGCGGTGGTGAATTTTTGAGTTCCACAAGCCATACCAACTACGATAAGGGATAATATGTAAACCGTATCCAGTGTATCTCTTAGTATGTTTCGGAACCGAACGATGGCAAAAACCGCTAAAAGGCTAAATGCAGTTACTAAATTATTATCCAGGACGGTCATCACCAATGCTACAGTTATAGGCATTAAGATAAGCGCACTAACAAAGGTCCGGGAATAGGAAAGTCCGGTATGTGTAAACATGTATACCCACGATAAGAGCTGACCACATAAAAAAGCCAGCAGAACGGCCATTAACAAGGTAGGTATATCGGTTGGAATAGGAGCTGTATCACCAAATTTTAACAGTTCATCCATTTATATAAAATCAGGCTATTATTTTTTTATGTTTCATCGTATTGATGCCATCAACATATTTTGCAGCTGACTCCCGATGTAATTGAAATAGTTGGGTCATTTCATTCAACCAATGCGGATACCGGTTGGTGAATTTTATTTCCAATATAACGGAAGGAAATACGGTAACCGGGTTATTTTGCTTAGTAGAAAGACGAAAATCATTGACATATTCTGTAGTAACATGACGATCAAAGGTAACTCTTACTGCATTGGAGCTGTTCAACTCATAGGCTTCCCTCATGTAGGCAACATGAACTTTAGGGCGAGCATTAATTTCGTTAATTAATCTCCAAATATCTATGAGTGCACTAAGCTGTTCTTCCGTTTTATGAACTAAGTGATCTATTGTTGGAAATACTCCATTTACCAACTCTTCAAGTACAGCTTTTGGAAGTTCTGCTCTTTTTTTTGCTATGACCCGATCATATCGACGTTTTTTTTCCAGGAAAACGGTATCACGCGCTTCATCCTCATAGTACCTTACCCTAAGCTTAATCCTGTTTCGATCACCATTAATAGTATCATGGTAGGTTTTGAAATCCGGTGAGTCCAAATATAAACTATGAACGGGATAAGATAGGTCAGGTTGTGTAGCGCCGTATTCATCAAGTTTTAGATAATTTTGAACAAAGTATCGCAACAGCTGGGCTTTGTGCTCAGTAATGTGATACTTTAATTCAAATCGCTGCTTTTGCAATTTATCCAGAGACATTCTACAATCTTCTCAATTTTTAAAGTTGCTTTAGACCATTCAATTACAACTTAGAAACATTTAGTTAACAATTAGTTAATATAAAGATGGTTCAAATTCTATCAAACGTAATTGTGAATATTTTAAAAGTCTAACATTGCAGCACCCTATTCATATCGAGATTTGCTTGTTGTAATATTCACAGCGGTCATTTCTTCTCGAGCCGTAGATCTGTTGAGGCATGCTTGCAAAGGACCGGGAGGGTTGCTCAGCAGAGCGCCGCAATGAGACTAAGATTTAAAAGATCTTCAGGTATTGAAAAAATCTATTCCTCGCCTCAACTTTAACAACCATTTCATAACATCTACATACTTTTTCCTTATATTTTTGAGTCCTAAAAAACAGGTCCTTTTTGAGATACAAGGTGGACTTAGTTGTCAGTATGAGCGACAGGAGATTATATTTAGCGAACTTATAAAGCGCAATGAATCTCAAAGTTTTACATGATACATTGTTTTCAACGATGAGATTCTTTGCATTCAGTTTCTACGCCTGTATAATCGTTTTAGCGTTCTGGATGACAACCGTTCTATCCCGATTTCAGATTCTGATTGAATATTGATTTTATTTCATTTCAGATCATCAATTATAACTAAATAAGAATTAGAAGAATGAGTGATTTTCGTATTGAAAAAGATTCCATGGGTGAAGTTAAAGTGCCAAAAGAGGCTTTATACGGAGCTCAAACCCAGCGTGCCCATGATAATTTTCCAGTTAGCGGCATCAAATTTAGCCGAGAATTTATTGAAGCATTGGGCTTTGTGAAAAAGTCTGCTGCTTCCGTGAATGCTGATTTAGGACTGATCGATCAAAAAGTTGCGACAGCCATAGAGGCAGCTGCTCAAGAAGTAATTGATGGCTTGCATGACAAAGATTTTGTGATCGATATTTTTCAAACAGGTTCTGGAACTTCCACGAATATGAATGCCAATGAGGTGATCTCACACCGGGCTAACGAATTGAAAAAAAACCTGGATGTGAATATTCACCCCAACGACCATATCAATTATGGCCAAAGCTCAAATGATGTAATTCCAACCACCATACGTGTGGCTGCAGTAAAAGCAGTGAACAATAATCTGATTCCGGCGCTGAAGCATCTTCGGGAAACCTTCCTGGAAAAAGGGAAAGAGTATGCTGATGTAGTGAAAACAGGCCGAACACATCTGATGGATGCCATGCCGGTTACCATTGAGCAGGAGTTTAGTGGTTACGCCCGTCAGGTTGAATTGGGAATTAAACGACTGGAATCAGCTTTGGACCGACTCAGTGAGCTTCCTCAGGGAGGAACTGCGGTTGGTACAGGTCTTAATACTCACAAAGATTTCGGGGAAAAATTTGCAGCCAGGATATCGGATTTAACCGGTGAGCAATTTACCGAAGCCGAAAACCATTTTGAAGCACAGGCCACTGTGGATGCCCCTGTGGAACTGAGCGGACAATTAAAAACGATCGCTGTTGGCTTGATGAAAGTAGGAAATGATCTTCGGTGGATGAATTCCGGACCTAATAGTGGTATTGGGGAAGTAGAATTAGCAGCGCTTCAGCCGGGTTCTTCTATCATGCCCGGGAAAGTTAACCCTGTGATCGAAGAATCGCTGACGATGGTTTGTGCCCAGGTGATTGGGAATGATGCCGCCATAACAATTGGTGGTCAGGCCGGAAACTTTGAATTGAATGTAATGCTGCCGGTAGTAGCTCATAATTTACTTGAGTCGATAAATATATTAGCCAATGCAGCTCGGAATCTTGCAGACCGTTCGGTATCTCGGCTCAAAGTGAAGAAAGAAGCAATTGCTGAAATGGTGGGTCGTAACCCCATTTTAGTAACAGCTCTGAACCCGATCATTGGGTATGACCTTGCGGCTAAGATCGCTAAGAAATCTTATGCAGAAGGACGTCCTCTTAAAGAGGTAGCGAAAGAAATGACGGAACTTTCGGATGAAGAATTAGATAATGCCCTTGATCCGATCAAGATGACCAAAGGTGGTTTTACTGAATAATTTTCTTGAACTTGAAGTCTTTATAAATTTCTATGGTTGTCATCCTGAGCGCGTAGAATATTATATAGGCATCAATTGTTAGACGCGAAGGATCTCAAATTTTATACCAACTCATCATGTAAAAATTTGAGACTCTTCGCGATTAGCAATTTTATTCTAAAAAAGCATCTTAGACGCTCAGAGTGACATCAATTTTAACTCCAAGTTTAATGAACATAATCCAAGCTCAAAATTAACGTAAATTTAACAGAAAAAGAACGATAGGGACTCTGGAGACTGTTTCATAAAAAAGCGCTTTTCCGTATTATTATGCCCCTTTTGGAAAAGTTGTTTTTCCAAATCATCAGAACAAAAATTACATAATGGCTCAAGTAAAAGAAAAGACGACAAAGACCAAGTTTACCGCTGCTCAAAAAAAAGAGATCCTGGAAGATTTCAAATTGGGTTGGGTAAGTCGGCATATGTCGTTGATCGGCAGGAAAGAAGTACTGACCGGGAAAGCCAAATTTGGAATATTTGGAGATGGAAAAGAAGTCCCACAAATAGCCCTGTCCAAACAATTTCAGGATGGTGATTTTCGCT
>JAVLBT010000036.1:0-23201 GCA_031580945.1 Gracilimonas sp. | reverse complement strand
CGGCCAATATTAAAGCACTGTCTGAATGAACCATATGGTAGGCGCGGGCCAGGTTCATCGTAGGTTCTATTTTGGAGGAAATTCCCCGGTTGGAAAATAAGTCGTAGGCCCGCCGGTACTGTCCCAGGCTTTCATCAAGTTTACCTTCTGCTTTATGGATTTCTGCAAGCACAGTATATGTACGGTACCGTTGAGAAATAAAATGCTCGCGAGAGATGTTTTTTGCATCCGCCACATATTTTTTGGCCTCCGAATAAAGTCCCTGCTTCAATTTTAGCTCGGCAATATTCAGGTATAGGCCGGCTAATTTCTGCGGAGCCTTTGCTTGTTCCAGCCAGTTAAGTGCTTCTTGGTAAAAACTTTCGGCATTACCGAGGTCATTATTCTGAATAGCCACTTCTGCAAGCCGCATAAGATTATTGGCAATAGAAACCGGGCGATCGGTTTGATAGTTGGTTTCCAGGGCTTCGTTGTAATAGGCCAGGGCATTGTCGTAATCTCCCGATCGTTCATAAAGCTGACCGATATTGATAAGTGTTTGGGTAATGTCGTAGGGGTTTTGGAGCATGCGGGACAGTTCCAGGGATTTCCGGTAGTAGATGATGGCGCTGTCGGGTTGGCCCAGGGCATTAAAACTTGCAGCCATATTGTGATAGGTAACATCCAACAGATTTGGATTTCCAACTTTCTCTCGGATAGCCAAGCTTTGGCGTAAATATTTATTTGCTTGTACATGTAATCCCAATTCCCGAAATGTCAAGAACATGCCGTTCAATACAAACGAAAGCCGATAGTCCTCTCCGGTTGATTCATAGATTTCTTTAGCTTTTTTCTGATAAGTAAACGCCCGTTCGTAGTCCCCGGAATACAAATAGGGATAAGAAATATTGTTGTTTAACCGACCGATAAGCACGGAGTCATCTGACATATCAGCAAGCTCAATAGCATGGAGGTAGTATTTTTTTGAATTATCATATTGTTCAAGCTGTCGGTAAGCCCAACCAATATAATTTTTGATGTATGCTTTTAGGTCAATGGGAGCTTGTTGGGGTTTGTGTTCATCAATGGAAAGCAAGGCGTCCAATCCTTCTCGTACATTTCCGGCACTCATCACGGCATCACCATACCTATACAGCGACCACGCCCAGTTTACGGAATCCTTCTGTTGCAAATATAGCTGCCCGGATGCTCTAAATTTATTAGCAGCTTGCTCGTATTGAGCGTTCTCATAGAAAGCATGACCGCTGGAAAATAGAGAATCGGCATTCTGGGCCGCGGAATTGATTGGCAAAAGAATGCTCAACAACCCAAGAAAAAATGTAGTTGCAATAAACCTCATATCATTCCATTTATAATGTCCTTAACCCTATTGCATGTAAATACAATATATTGTTTTTTGCTTCAAACCATTAATAAATTAAATATAAAATGAAGGATACGTTGAAGTATAATATTACATACAAATCTCCTGACGAAGAAGAAAAAAGTGGTGGTGATGACGATGATGGCGGCAAAGTAGAACCCACATAGAAATCTACGGTTTTAAGCCTTCAAATATATATGCTGTACCTGTAAGTTGATCCAGTAATACTTGATCTGACTCCTGCTCTTCAGGGAGTATGCCAAATAAAAAGTACCCGCTTTTATCAGACGTAGTTCAACAGGTGATGTTGGTATAAGAACAACATCTGAATCACATCCGAGCGATTCTTTACTTCGCTTTCCGCGCTTCGTTGGCAAAATCTTCGTTTGGGGTGACATTGGGCAAAATAAGGCACTTTAGACCCCCTAAAGGCGGATATTGTCATAGGCAATAGGCTCCCCTTTCTAAAACCACAAAACAATTACAATCAATCACCCACTAATCCCCAAACAACGCATTCACAAAATCGGCACGGTCAAAAACCTGTAAGTCCTCAATCTTTTCTCCAACCCCAATGTATTTTACAGGCACGCTTAGTTCATGAGACACCCCGATCACGATCCCTCCTTTAGCAGTGCCATCTAATTTGGTAAGCGCCAGCCCAGTAATATCCACCGTTTCGGTGAAGGCTTTGGCCTGCTGCATAGCATTTTGTCCGGTAGAAGCATCCAGCACCAGAATCACTTCATGCGGAGCTCCATCAACCACTTTGCCCATCACGCGTTTAATTTTGGCAAGCTCTTCCATAAGGGCTTTTTTATTGTGAAGGCGGCCGGCGGTATCAATTAAGGCTACATCAGTTCCTCGGGCTTTGGCGGCAGCAACAGTGTCGTAGGCAACCGAGGCTGGGTCAGCGTTCTGCCCTTGCTGAATAATAGGTACATCGGCGCGTTCGCTCCAGATCTTAAGCTGATCCACAGCGGCAGCGCGGAAGGTATCAGCGGCACCCAGCATCACTTGCTTACCGGCTTTTTTATAGAGGTGAGCTAACTTACCGATGGTGGTTGTTTTGCCCACTCCATTCACCCCAACCACTAAAATGATGTGCGGTTTTATCGGGAAATCGGCATCGAATTCTGCAGGTTTATCCGGGGCGTTATCTTCTAAAAGGCCTACAATTTCCTCACGGAGCATGGCCTGCAATTCATCCTGCGTTACGTACTTATCTTTGGCAACCCGCTCTTCTATTTTTTTGATGATCTCGATGGTGGTTGAAACGCCCACATCGGAGGTGATCAGGATCTCTTCGAGTTCATCCAAGATGGCATCATCAACCTGATCTTTTCCAACAAAAGCTTTTCCAATTTTGTTGAGCAGGCCATCCCGGCTTTTTTCGACGCCTTTGTCGAGCTTTTCTTTTTTCTTTAAACCTAATTTTTCGAGAAATCCCATGTATGAATTTAGTTGAATTCTGCTCCGCTCATTATGAGGCGGTAGCGATTAAAGTAATCGACCCAGGAAATAACCATTAAAGTCAGAGAACTGGCCATTAAAAACATATGAACATTGGTTGGTTCTGGGAAAAAAAAGACGGCGATCCAATACAAAGCCAGTACATTCACAGAAATTTTTCCTGTCATTATAGCCATTGCAACCTTGTTGTATTTCTTTTTAATGAAATACGAACCAGCCATTATACTAATATCGCGAGCCATGGCAAATAATAAAAACCACAAGGGAATCCAGCCGATCCACACCGTATATATAAATAAGATCAATGCAGAAAGCTTATCGGCGACAGGATCTATCATTTTTCCCATTTCCGAAATGGTATTGGTTTTACGGGCAATATAACCGTCAAGATAATCAGAGATCACACCATAGAATATCAAAAGGACTATGGCATTTGTGATCTGAAAATCATTGATATAATGTAAGTAAATAACCGGAATGGCTATAAAGATCCGGGAAAAAGAGATCATATTAGACCAAGTGAAGAAGCGGCCTGTGACCTTCACTTTTTTCCCATCTATATTTTTTGTGCTTGTAACCAAACCTTGTTTTTATTTACGATATTAGTGTTCCAAATTTACAGTCATTAAGTCTCTAAAACCACCATGAACGATCATAAATTATTGATAGAACGCAAGCTGAATTCAAAAGAAGTTTTTAAGGGCAAACTTCTGCATGTTTTTTATGATGAAGCCCGCTTACCTGATGGTTCAGTTTCTTCCCGAGAATGGATCAAGCATCCTGGCGCCTGTGCGGTGGTTCCGGTTTTTGATAATGGTGAGTTGATGATGCTACGCCAGTTTCGTTACCCGATGCGGCAAATTTTCTGGGAAGTGCCAGCCGGTAAAATAGATTCTGGCGAGAAAGAGGATGAGACGGCACTTCGTGAGCTTGAGGAAGAAGCTGGAGTCAGAACCCATAACTTTGCGTATGTAGGGCACTTTTATCCGGGAATCGGGTATTCGGATGAAGTCATTCACATTTACGTAGCCTGGGACCTACAATCGGTTCCTCAAAAAGTAGATGAGGATGAGTTTGTGACACGTCAGCGGATTCCATTTTTAAAGGCCGTAGAAATGGTACACACCGGCGAGATCAATGATGGTAAAACGGTGATCTGTTTATTACGGGCGTGGGAGTGGTGGAGGCAGAATAAGCCTTTTGAATTAGGGAAATAATCTATCCAAAAAGCACGGCTCAGCAAGCCGGGGTGCGTACATCGGCTCGCTGAGCCGATATGATTGGGTCAGATTTGAAATTGGAATTAGTTGTACACCACAGCTTTAATCATTATTGGTATCGTAGCCGGAATCGATTTGCTCAGTATAGGCTTCAGGATGACGAATCTGTCCTCCTTTATAGGCCACATACATCAGGGTGCCGGCTGTTAAAAGCGCAGTAAGGAGTATGGCAACATTCAGCCCCGTCTCAAAGCGAAGATTCAGTCTCTTGGAAGCAAGGGCTCCCACGCTTAGGAATCCCATCAATACGGCAAACCACATAGATAGCTCAGCAGCTTCTTCGTGGTCATGAAGTGTATCATGAGATACAGCAGCAACTTCTTCAACTATATCTTCTGCGGCTTCTCCTGTTTCCATGGCAACATAGCTTCCAACAGCTCCAGCTATGAAGAGCACAAAAGCTATATTGCGAATGGAGGTGTTGTCTTTGATCATCCCCCAGGCTAATATAAAAATGCCGATAAGTGTAGTGAAAATGGGAAGGTGATTGATGATAAGATGTAAATGAGCAGCATTCATAATCAACTCCTATTCGTTAAAATTCTTTGGTTTTTTTAACTAATGTCTTCCCTTTTTCCATCCAGTGATAGATTGTAGGTAATACCAGCAGGGTAAGTAGTGTGGAAGTCACAAGGCCTCCGATTACAACAGAAGCCAGGGGGCGTTGTACTTCTGAGCCGGGCCCCACATTGAAAGCCATAGGCAGGAAGCCTAAACTGGCAACCAGTGCGGTCATTAATACCGGTCTGAGTCGATCGGCGGAACCCTGAATAACAGCTGATTTAAGGCTTTTACCATTTTTGCGAAGGTCATTTAAGTGTGAAATGAGAACAATACCATTCAATACCGCAACGCCAAATAAAGCCACGAATCCAATGCTTGCAGAGACCGATAGATACAATCCTCGCATCCAAAGGATAAAAATTCCGCCCGAAAGTGCGATCGGAAGATTCAGAAAGATCAGCATGGTAAACCGAAATTTACCAAACATGAGGTAGAGTAAGCCAATGATAATGAGCAGGGAAATCGGGACTACAATAAGCAGGTGATTCATGGCGCGTTGTTGATCTTCAAATGCACCTCCATATTGCAGAAAGTATCCGGCCGGCACATCCACCTTAGCTGCGATGACTTCCTGTAAATTTGCTACGTATGTTCCGGTATCAATGTCTCGTATGTTGATGCCAAGGATAGCCCGTCGCCAACCATTTTCACGGGCAATTTCCCGAGGGCCTTCTTCCGCATAAATATGAGCAACTTCTTTCAATGGAATGTATCCACCGTTTGGAAGCTGAAGAGGCACATCCATGACATCCTGAAAAGTATTTCGGAGGTGTTCAGGCAAACGCACCACGATCCCGAATCGACGCTGTCCTTCAAAGATCTGGCTGGCCTCACTGCCCCCGATTCCAGTCTCGATGACATGCTGAACATCGTTTACGTTCAGTCCGTAGGCAGCCACCGCTTCCCGGTCGATTTCGATGTTGAAATAAGGCTGCCCGCTGCTCTGTTCAAGATAAAAGTTGTCGGTTCCTTCAATATCCCCCAGAATAGATGAGATGTCTTGTCCTACCTGATCCAATACCTGGAGCTCTTCCCCGAATATTTTAACCGCAATATCAGATTTTACTCCGCTGGTGAGTTCATCCACCCGCATTGCGATAGGCTGGGTAAAATTATAAGACAAGCCGGGTTCTGTTTCCAGATAAGGGCGGATCAGGTCAATGATATCTTCCTTGGAAAGCCCGTCCCGCCATTGCTCCCTTGGTTTTAAAACGACCCATACATCGGTTTGATGAACACCCATCCAGTCGTTGGCCAGATCAGAGCGGCCGGTTTTGGGAACGACTGTTTTGATCTCCGGAATGTTAGCCTTGAGCTTGCCGCCCAGCCAGTTCGCATTTTCCACAGATTCTTCTAAAGTAACAGACGGCATTCGAACTTGTTCAACGAGGATAGAGCCTTCATCCAGCTCCGGAAGAAATTCAGTTCCAAGGAAAGGAAGTACGGCCAGGGAAGACAAAAACACAACGATCGCTGAACCCACCGTTATGGCTTTTTTATTCAGGCTCAGTTCCAGGAATTTTTGATACCGGGGTTTGAGCCAGTTGATCACATAATTTTTGCGAACCTTCACTCCTTTTTTGAAGATAATAGCCGACATTGCCGGGATGTACACCAATGCCAGTATCAGTGACCCAAAAACAGCTGTAGCCACAGTGATAGCCATTGGGCGATAGAGAATGCCTTCCATACCAGAGAACGTCATAACGGGCACATACACCATCAGAATGATGAGCACTCCGAAAAATATAGGGCGGGCTACTTCATGTGCTGCTTCACGGATGATGACCAATTTCGATTTCTCAGAGTTTTCTTTATTAAGCTGGTGTACCACATTTTCAACCATAACCACAGAACCGTCAACCACCATCCCAAAATCAATAGCACCAAGACTCATAAGGTTTGCAGCCAGGCCCAACTGATCCATCCCAATAAATGCAAAAAGCATAGAAAGCGGGATCACTGAAGCTACGATCAGGGCTCCGGAGATTTCCCCAAGCAACAGCAATAAAACCGCAATTACGAAGAATCCGCCCTCAACTAAATTGGTAATGATAGTATCGGTAGTGCGGTCGACCAAATCGGATTGATCATAAAATTTTTCAATCCTCACGCCTTCGGGCAGACTTTTATTTACTTCGTCGATCTTTTCATCAATGTCTGCGATCACTTCCCTGCCATTGCCTCCGCGAAGCATCATCACGATCCCGGTTACGATCTCCCCGTTTCCATCTTGTGTGACGGCGCCCTGCCTCAGTTGTCGTCCTAATTCAACAACAGCGATGTCTTTGACATAGATCGGCCGGTCTTCCAATTCTTTAATAATGATATCTTCAATGTTCTTGGCGGAATTGATTTGCCCAAATCCCCGCACGATATATTGCTCACGGTTGTGTTCCAGATAGTTTCCACCGGATACGCTGTTGTTATTTTCGATGGCATCGGTGAGATCTTTTAGCCCGATCCCAAAATTTCTAAGCCGATCCGGATCAACCTGCACCTCATATTGCTTCACAAAACCACCAAAAGAATTGATCTCGGTTACCCCTTTTACCGTTTTAAGTTGAGGAGCTATGAGCCAGTCCTGAATAGTTCTTAATTCGGTCAGGGTTTGATCTTGGCCTCGAACCACATATTGTACGATCTCTCCCAAAGCCGTGGAAATAGGACCAAGTTTTGGTGATGAAACGCCGTCCGGTAATTCTCCGGCAATACTCTGTACGCGCTGACTCACCAGCTGACGTGCAAAATAGATATCGGTTCCTTCCTCAAACTCAACGGTTACGGCCGATAGCCCAAATTGTGAAATTGAGCGTACTTCCTTTATGTCGGGCAAGCCATTCATAGCTGTTTCGATCGGATAGCTTACCAGGCGTTCCACATCGTATGGTGAATAGCGGCCTGCTTTGGTGATTACCAACACCTGAACAGGTGTCACATCGGGCTGCGAGTTAATCGGGATGTCTTGTAGGGAGAATAACCCTCCCGCCGCCATTAAGATGACCAGGGACAAGGCCACAAATTTTTGACGAAGACTAAAGTCAATGATGGTATTTAACATAGCTATTCAATAAAAAGTTAGTCGGCATATTGTTCGAAACGTTCAAGCGCTTTCAGACTGAAAACCTGTGAGGTAGCTACTTTTTCTCCTGGCTGTAGCCCACTGTTTAGAATGGCATGATCGGCCGTCATACGAGCGATCTGTACCGTTCGTTTTTCATATTCCAAGGCAGAGATTTGTACAAAAACAGTGGCATCGGTTCCTTCGAATTGTACAGCAGAAAGCGGGATATTTATGGTTTGCTCTCGGGGCCGGGCTTGATAGGTTAGGCGGACACTTTGCCCTACCATAGGCCAGTTACGTTCTGTTCGTATAATGGAATTCAGTACTACAGACCGGTTGTTTCTATCCAGGGCAGGATTTATAGTGGTTACTGTCGCATTCAGGGTGTGAGAACTGATTCCACCCCCATTAGCACGTTCGGTGATGGAGAGCTTGGTTCCGGGTTGAATAAAAACGGCATCCTCAGGTGAAATAAAACCGCGCACCAACACTTCGGTGTTGTCAATGATATCCAACATTTTTTGATAAGCGGTGACTGATTCTCCCATTTCGATTAGGTGTTCGTTAAGCACACCATCTATGGATGCATAGATAGTTAATTTAGCGTCGGGATCAGAAGCAAAAGGGTCCCATTTTCTGGTTTGAGATTCTGTAATTCCGATTGCCTTCAGTCGCGCCAATGCAGCACTTTGACCGGTTTGTGCAAGGCGAAGGTCAGCTTCAGCTCTCTGCAGGTTTCGCAGTGGGCTGATCTTGTCTTCCGTCAAAACTTTTAGTCGTTCTACTTGTTGTTGTTGGAAGGTAATCTCAGCGGTGGATTCAAGATAATCGGCCACCAGATTTGCAAACTCCAGGCTTTCTAGTTCAAGCAATGGTTGACCGGCTTCAATCCGTTCTCCCTCATGTGCATAAATGGCAGAAACTCGTCCGTCAATAGGTGCACTTACCACCGAAATGCGTTCCGGTGCCGGAAAAACCTCACCGGGCGCCTGAATTTTAAAGCTCATTGGATCGGCCGAGACGGTATAAGTCTGAATATTGAGGTTCGCTGCCTGCGAAGAAGAGAGCCGTATAATTTGGGAAGCCTGTTTGCCCTGAAGGGAAGGAGGCGTGCCGGTTTCTTCCGTTGTTGGAGCAGGAGCATTATCGGCACAACCTGTTAGGCCAACAGCTACAACCAAAACCGTAAGAAATAGAACGAGTCTGGGATAAAATCCGGAGTAAAATTTTGATGTATGCATGGGTGTATTCATGTCTAATTTCTAATTAAAGATGAGGTCAGATTGCAGAAATCGTTCAAGTTCGATCACCGTCAGGTAATAATCCCGAAGCGTTTGATAATATGATTCCTGCGTTCGCAGATAAGTTCGCTGGGCTTCCAGAAGAGTAAGCAGATCCAGTTCCCCAAGACTGTATCCTTTTTGCGTCATTTGGACGAGTTCAAGTGACTTCGCCTGAATGTTTTCCAGGAATCGATCAATGTTTTTTTTGGCAGATTCGTAACTATGCCAGGTTTGTTCAGCTTTTTTCTTGATCAGCAACCGGGAGTCTAAATATTTCCACTCGGTAGCATTTTGGATAGCATGGGTTTGTTGAACTTTTTGGGCCTGATTACCTGCAAACCAAAGCGGGATACTCACACCAACCTCAAAGCCGTAAAAGTCGTAATCATTGCCAAAATCCTGACGATAGTAGGTGAGGTTTAGATTCGGCAAATAACTGCTTTTGGCAAGTTTTTTCCCAAAGTTCGACGCTTCAACTTGTTTCTTTAGCTGTTTTAGTTTGGGGTGATGCTCAAGCTGTTCCATCACTTCTTCCTGATCAATATCAACATTGATATAGCTAAGTGTATCCGGAAACCCGATATCGTAGGTTTGTTCTTCCGGATCAAGTCCAATGGTTTGAAAAAGGTCGTAGCGGGCATTCATGATCTCTTTGAAGATCGTTTCGCTGTTATTTCGGGCTTCTTGAAGCTGCAGGTCGGCTTGCATGGCATCGATCTCGGATGATTCTCCCATATCGGAACGGGCCTGTGCGGCTTCCCGGACATTTTCAAATAACCGGACCCGTTCTCCGGCTAAAGTTCCTACACGAAGTGCATAAGCAAGGTGGGTATAAGCGGCTTTTACATTAAACTTAACCTGGTTTTTTAGATCTTGCAGCTGAAGTTCAAGTGACTGGGTAGTTGATTGCTCAAGTTGCTTTCGGTAATACCCAGACAGTGGAAATTCCAGGCTCTGAGAAACAGCCCAGCGTTGTTCGGAAAAGTTGTCCCCATCAATACCCTCTTTAAAATAGCTGATCTCAGGGTCCTCAATTCGTAATGCGAGTACTTCCTGATTTTTCTGAGCCTTTATCTGATATTCTAATTGCTTGATTTGCGGATTTTGCTGGAAAGCTATTTCCAGAGCTTTTGAAACAGTAAGGGATGAGAATTCAGAAGTGTCAGGAGGAGCAGGCCCGGTTTGAAAGAGCATCAAAACCGCAACCAAAACGGGTTGAACCATGATTTTTAGCTTAAAGTTATTAGGTTGAATCTAAGCTAAACATCAAATCTGTAGAGAAAATGGATTTAGAAACGTATGGAAAAAGTGACACCTTTTTCTTCGTTATTGGTGGCCGAACAGTGCAATCCATGCAGCTCGCAGATGCTTTGTACGATGGAAAGCCCCAGTCCCGGGCTGTTTCCGGAGTCTCCTTTTAGGTCACCTTTTTTAAACCGATGGAAAACCTGGTTGATCAAATTTTCTGGGATTCCGGGGCCTTCATCCCTAACTGATAAAATAGCCGATTCGGACTCATCGAGATATGAACGGACTGAAATACTACCACCTTCCGGCGAAAACTTGATGGCATTTTGAACAATATTATAGATCGCTGAATGTATAAGCTCAGCATTTCCGGTTAAAGTGGTGGTTTCTTTCAACTCGATATTTATCTCCTGATCTTTAAGCTCTGTAAAATCCTGTAGTTCCTTGATCACCTCCTCGATCACCTCGGTGATTAGGATCTCCTCTTCCATTGCAAACTGTTTATTCTCAACCCTGCTGATCAACAAAAGTGCATTGCTGAGGCGAGTGAGCCGGACTGATGTTTGTTGAATATCGTAGATACGCTCTATGTCTTTTCTCTGCAAATTATCGGAACTAGACAGTATTTTTTCCGCTTTTTGTCGGATGATAGACAATGGCGTAAGCAACTCATGAGAGGCATTCTGAATGAACTTTTTTTGATCTTCAAAGGAACTTTTGATCTGAGTCAGCATAGAATTCAAAGCGTTATTCAGAACACGTATTTCGTAGGTATTAGGTTGTGGAAATGGTTCGCCGACCTCGGTTGGAGATGAGATATGCTCCAGTCGGTCCACCGTATCGTAAAAAGGGGATAAAATTTTCCCAAACGTATACTGGTTTACTACGTACAGCAAAATAACCCAAATGAAGAGAGCGGCTAAAACACTGATCAATACCGTCATGCTTATCTTCTCCCAGGCGGCAACTTCTTCATAGATCACCAATTGATATTGCTCTCCGGCAACGGTTAAAGTGGTTTCCAATTTACGGTACGATTCAGGTAAGTTAGAAATTTCAGGATGCCGAACGGTATCGATAGTATTAAAGCTATTTGTATTTGCGTCGTTGGGAGCTTCGCCTTTTAGGGCATTGATCTCTACCCATTCATAGGACCCCAAACCGCCGAGTTCCTGAATGTCCTTCAGGCTCCCTGGCTGTCTAATCAATTGATTTTGAATGTCCGTTTTATGTTGAAGAAGGTGATGGTCCAGTTCATCGTAAATCGTAGAGTTTACTACATAATACATGCTAATTCCGGTGGCTATTAAAATAAAAATAGAAAGCACGGAATTGCTGATGAGGATCTTGTTATTGAGCTTCATAGTCGGCCAATTTGTATCCAACGCCATATACCGTTTCGATGGGATCTTGGGCTCCGGAATCTGCTAATTTTTTCCGAATGTTCTTTAGGTGAGAGTTAATGAAATCAAGCGAAAAGCGGTCGTCGATCTTGTTCCCCCAAATGTGTTCTGCAAGTGCAATTCGGGTAACGGTCTTGTTTTTATTTAGGAAGAGATAGCGCAGCATTTTGTATTCAGTATCAGTGAACTCGATCGGGGCTCCATCAAACTGAACCTGCATATTATCAAGGTGAACCGAAAGGTTATCAACGGAGATCTCGTTGTCGTTGATCTTGAATTTCCGGCGCAGAACAGCATGTATGCGAGCTCTTAACTCAGCCATTGCAAAAGGTTTGGAGAGGTAATCATCACTACCAAGTTCCAGTCCCTGTACCCGGTCATTAATTTCACCACGCGCTGTTAAAATGATAACCGCCGTATCCTCATCGTAGCTTTTTATTTGCTTTAAAAGGTCCAGGCCATCACCGCCGGGCAGGCTAAGGTCCAGCAAAACCAAATCATAGATCTCTCCAAAGAGCAAATCCTGGGCTTCAGGGAAATTCAGGGCAGCATCAACGGTAAACTGCTCTTCTAATAATTGCTCTTTCAGTTCCTTGTTAAGAAGTGATTCATCTTCTACTACTAAAGCACGCATACAATACGGGTAAATTAGATTGTATGGTCAATATAGATTTGAAAAGTGTAGAGAAAATGAATTTGGTTAGAGTATCCCTTCATCTTTCGCCAGCTCAAACATGCTTTTATGCAGGTTCTCATTATCAAGTTCACCACGCATACAGAGTTCTGTGACCTCGAGACCATTCAGCATTAAAATGCAGCCCATATCGCTCAAAACAGCATCAAATTTACGAGGATCAGCTTTGCTCAGTTTATCTACATCTATACCATCCGGACTGATCTTTTTATTTACTAAAATATAGAATAGGTCATCAGGGTCGTCTCCAAAGGAAAATTCCTCAAGGCCGGTATCTTTTACTTCAAGCATGTTCGTCTAAAAAGTCTCTGGCTTTAATAATTTCAGTTATTTCATCTGTATCACGATCCACAATACGTACCTGAAACAAGCTGATGATAGCCTGTTCTTTTAGTGTGGTAATGACATCTTCGATGGTTTCACATTCTTCAGTTTCACTCACAAGGTCGTTAATACCCTGAACAATATACCGGTATTTATTTCCCGCTTTTTTCTTTTTCTGAGTTGAACCGGATTCAGGCTGAGGCTCATCAAAATATTCGCGAATAGCCTCCTCGGTAACATACCAACTTACTCCAAGTTTTCGGCCCCTTATACGTCCTTCGCGCAGGTACGTTCGAAGGGTCATTTTCGAAATTCCGAGCTGTTCATGCAGGTCATCAACCGAGTAAAGTGTTAAGTCTCCAATGGTCTTAGGCATTAGGTCAATAAATTAATGGATAAAAAATTGTTATTAAGTACAAATTAGTGATACACAGGCTAATATTATTATCTATTACTTATACAATACAAATTAGATTTGGTTGAGCTACCGTTCCGGCTGTATATTTAAGCTAATTATTTAAAATAAAAAACAGCTGACAATACATCTTCGGCTTTTTTTATGCTCTTCAGAGAACTCTTTACAGCGTCTGTCTAATTTTCCTGTTCCTTATC
Source organism: Gracilimonas sp. (assembly GCA_031580945.1). Classification (GTDB taxonomy): domain Bacteria; phylum Bacteroidota; class Rhodothermia; order Balneolales; family Balneolaceae; genus Gracilimonas. The sequence continues at coordinate 9,893 of JAVLBT010000036.1, read as the reverse complement.
TTTGCCTACTTTTTTATACGCTTGCGTAATACGTTGATTCATTAACCGCCGGTAATTATTGAACTCATAGGTGCTCACCGTAAATTCAGAGTGATATTCTCCGTCAAAACATTCCACATTCAATCGGTTTGGTTTTTCAGCCTCAGTAATGGTAACCTGAACCTTGCCCAACTTGTAGGATTCAATTTCTTTCATAGTTGCGTTATTTTTTTATCAAGGTAAAAAATTCTGTTTTCAGCTTTTGAACTTTAACCTACTTTATATTCGTTCATATCTCTACTAAGCTGAACTTTTCTTATTATTAGGATCTCAATAACTAATTCATTGTTATCATGCAGAAGAAAGTATTTATAATTGGCATTGTAGGTTTGTTTCTGGGGATCTTTTTGTATTACTCCCTTTCCAATGTAAAACCTACAGTAAATGATAATTCTCCAACTTGGATTCCAATACATGAAGCACAACAAATGGCTGCAACATCAGAAAAATTAATTTTTGTAGATGTATTTGAAATTGGGTGTAAATATTGCCGAGCAATGGACCGGGAAGTTTTTCCAGACTCAACGGTCCGGCAAGTGTTGGATGCCAATTATATTCCCGTCAGATTGGATGGTAATTCCGAGGAAATGATCACTTTTAACGAACAACAAATAAGTTCCAGAGAATTTGCGCAAAGTAAAGGGGCTTTTGTATTTCCGACTTCTTTGATCCTTGATGAAAAAGGAAACGTAATAAAGAAAAAAACCGGTTATATGGGCGTAGATGAATTCAGACAATTTTTATATCAATAGAACAGAAAAAATAAGACCTATTATGAAAAACAAAATGGCCGTAAATAAGTTTTGGATGGTGCCTTTGATAGCACTGATGACGCTGGGGTGCAACGCGCAATCCGATAATCCTCAGACGAACCTTCAAGTAGAAGCAGAGCAAATTGTAGATGGAATTAGAATTGGCTGGGGAATTGAATTTTTGCCCGATGGTGATATACTGGTTGCTGAAAAAGGGGGTACTCTTTACAGGATACGAAATGGTGAAATTGTTGCCGAGATCACAGAAAGCATTCCATCAGATCTTGATGTAAATGGGCAAGGGGGATTTATGGATGTCACCATTCATCCCAACTATGAAGAAAACGGATGGATCTATTTTTCATACGCTTCCAGTGAAGGACAAGGAGATGGAAGCAATACAAAGATCATACGTGCTAAACTGGAAAATGACGAGCTGACCTCTGTGGAAACCATCTATAAAGCCACTCCAAATACGACAAGAGGTCAACACTATGGCTCTCGTATCGTTTTTGACAATAAGGGATATTTATTTTTCTCAGTAGGTGACCGGGGAAATCGGGATGTACTGCCACAAGACATAACGGTAGACGGTGGGAAGATCTATCGCCTGAATGATGATGGTTCAATTCCAGAGGATAATCCATTTGTTGGAAAAGATGGCTTGGATGCCATGTATTCATATGGTCATAGAAATCCACAAGGAATGGCCCTGAATCCAGAATCAGGAGTGGTTTGGGCGCATGAACATGGGCCGCGCGGTGGAGATGAAGTAAATATCATAGAGCACGGGAAGAATTATGGCTGGCCCATTATCAGCTACGGAATTAATTACAGTGGAACTGAATTTGCTGAGGATACTGCGAGGGCCGGAATGGAGCAGCCTGTCATATATTGGGATCCATCTATAGCCCCATCTGGAATGGAGTTTATTAGCAGCGATAAATATCCGGGTTGGGAGGGCGACCTTTTAGTTGGTTCCCTTAAGTTTTCTTATATCGCTCACCTTGATGTACAAGGCAACGACATAGGTAAAGAAACCAAACTGGTTGAAGGAACGACTCGCATCCGGGCTATAGAGCAAGGGCCTGATGGATATATTTATTTTACTTCTGAAGGGAATGGTCTTTATCGGCTGATGCCTGTAAATAATTAAGTTCCAAAGAACGCTCTCTGATCAAAGAAAAGTTCAGGGAACGTACAACAGAATTTAGGGAACTTACGAGAGTTTCAGCTTAATGGATATGCATATAAGGTGGGCTTCACGTTATTGAATCATGTTACTGTTAGCGGCTTACTTTAATAAGCGGGTTTCAAGAAAAACAGCATTGAAGGTGAAGGGGCAGATTCTGGGCTAATTAGAAATCTCCTGCAATCACTACCATACAAGGGAAAGTAGGCCGGATCGGGTTATTGATTAGATGTTTAAGAGAAAAAAATACGGGAAAATTAATTTTTTCTGTAAGGAATTAGGTTTTCGGGACTCTAACAGGTATGGAACGACGTGATTCATACCAATTTCCCTTTAGCAGATATCCTGCAGTCAGAATTGCATTTTTGCTGATCGCAGGCATATTGTTCTATCATTACAGCGGCATTCCATTGGTATCAATTTCAATATTTTTGATATCAGTGCTCGTTTTTCTTGTAGGAGCTGAGTGGGTAGCCCGAAACCGTGTTTCAACTCTTTGGGCGAGGCTCAGCACATATTTGTTTTTGGCTTTTCTCTTTTGTTTTGGGATGATGAGAGCCGGGTTACAAGAACTTTCGGAACGTTCAAAAACTGAGCAGCTATTAGCTATCTCAGATTGGGAAACCGTAAAAGTTCACGGACAGGTTCATTCCATTTCGTACACAAGGTCAGGCAAAGAGCGCTGGGATCTAAAAGTGGATTCAAGTGTAGTCGCCGGTATCCCTTCAGGTCAAGACTATAAAGCAAGAATCCTGGCAGATGAAATATCTCAAAAGGTAACACTGGGTGATCATATTTCACTGTCAGGGACCTTGATTCCCATATCTGAAAAGAGAAATCCCAAGGCATTTGACTATAAATCCTATTTGCAATCTCAGGGTATAACCGCACAAGTTAAAGCAGAAACCTTGAATGGATACACTCCAAATTCAAGAATTACGGAGTGGATTTGGTGGCGGGAACAAGCATTAACTTTAGTTGAAAAAAATTTTAATGAAGAAACGGCGCCCATAGCTAAAGCTCTGCTGATCGGCTTTAAACAAGATCTGGACTCGGATTCAAAGCAAGCCTTTGCCCGGTCAGGTCTGTCACATATTATGGCCGTTTCTGGGCTCCATGTTGGATTTATTGTGGCCCCTTTTTGGCTGATCATTCCTTATTTCTGGACAAAAAAATACGGCAAGATCCTCGGCCTGTTGTCTTTAGTTATACTGCTTTATTGTTATGCAGGAATTACGGGATTTCCATCTTCAGTTCTCCGTGCGTCGGTTATGGCTGCTTTCCTAACTATAGGAAAACTATATAATCAGCTGAATAACTCTGTAAATTTCATGGCCGCTGCTGCTATTGTATTGCTTATATTCAACCCCAATTCGTTATTTGATATTGGCTTTCAACTTTCGTTTTCAGCTGTCTTTATCATCTTATTAATACTGCCAACTATTCAAACCGTGTTACCCTACTGGCTTCGAACACGATGGTATGGCAAACCCCTTATGGTTGTAATAATATCTGTGGTGGTGCAATTTGGGTTGTATCCACTGCAAGTGTACTATTTTGGGGAGATATCCCTCGTTAGTCCGCTTGCAAATGCACTTTTTGTTCCGCTTTTAGGAATCGTGGTTCCGCTTTCGTTGACTTGTTTGATCATTACGATCATTTTCCCGCTACTTGGTTATTATCTTAACTATCCATCACTGCTATTTTTAGAGCAAATGCATTCATTTGTAACCAATGCAGCTACCTGGGAATGGGCTTGGGCTTCAGCATCTTTAGGTTCAAACCTGATATTCCTTTTCTGGATCTTTTTGGTTGCAGGCATTGCAAGCTGGTACATTCCCGCACTACGTTGGAAAATGTTGATGGGAGCATTAGCAACCCTAATTCTGATCATATCAATTCATACCTATGATAATTTTCAATCAGCAAAACTCAGAGTGACTTTCTTTGATGTTGGTCAGGGGGATGCCGCCCTGTTAAAAACACCATCAGGACATCATATTTTGGTAGATGTTGGGGTGTGGTCACCCGGGTTTAACAGCGGGAAATCAACGATTATTCCCCATCTAAATGCAAATGGAGTTGAGAAACTGGATGCCGTGATACTGAGCCATCCACACGCAGATCATATTGGAGGAATTATAGATCTTATGGAGGCCATTCCTATTAATGTGATCTACAATTCAGGATATGAATATGATTCCAAACTTTATAAAAAATATATTGAGACAGCACAAAGGAAAGACATTCCAGTTAAAACATTAAAAGCCGGTGACTCATTAGCGATCGACCCCGCCCTTTTGATGTTAGTGTATGGCCCTGAGGGGCAGATATTTACTTCAGATCCAAATGAACATTCAGTTGTGGTGGAAGTTATTTATGGAGCCACAGAATTCCTTTTTACCGGGGATGCGGGGATTCATCAGGAAGAACGGATACTTTCAACATATGGGAACTTTTTAGATACGGATGTGCTAAAAGTGGGTCATCACGGGAGCCGGACAAGTTCTGGATCAGCATTTTTAAATCAAGCAACCCCATTGTTTTCGATCATATCATTAGGTAAAACAAACAGGTTCAGGCATCCTCATAGAGAGGCCGTGAATCGCCTTGGGCAAACAGACTCGGAGCTTTTATTCACAAGTAAAGAAAAAGCAGTCATTTTTGCATCTGATGGTGAGCAAATAGAAAGAATTCACTGGAATTGAGATCCTCAAACAGCACCGATCATAATGAAACACAGCAGACTCTTACAATCAAATGATCCCTCAGGGTCAGAGTATTTTATGTCTTTTACTAATAAAACCGGTATTATACAGAGCTAATTAAAGTAATACTGTTTACTGTAAAGATAATTAATGGCAGAAAAGGAACGACTTAGCTTCGAAGAGGCTTTAAACAAACTGGAATCCATTGTGGAACAACTTGAAGATGAAGAAATTACACTGGAGGATTCTGTGAAATTATATGAAGAAGGAGTAAGGATGTCGAAATTTTGCACAGAAATTTTAGAACAAGCCGAACTTCGAGTTGAACAGGTTAATGACGAATCTGCGTCGTAATAAGTAAGTATTTTTTATGGAGAGCAAAAAACCTAACCCCGGACCTCTTCTCGGCAACATTAATATACCGGCCGATCTTAAAAAGTTAGATCCATCACAATTAAGAGATGTAAGTGATGAGTTAAGGCAGTTCATTATTGATATGGTTTCCGTACATGGCGGCCATTTTGGAGCAAGTTTGGGAGTTGTTGAACTTACTACTGCTCTACATTATGTATATGACACGCCTAAAGATCTTGTGGTATGGGATGTTGGGCATCAAGCTTATGGTCATAAGATCTTAACCGGCAGAAGAGAAGAATTTCATACCAACCGGCAATATGGTGGGTTATCTGGATTTCCGAAGCGGAGTGAAAGTGAGTACGATACTTTTGGAGTTGGGCACTCCAGTACCTCTATTTCTGCAGCATTGGGGATGGCGGTTGCCCGGGATCTTGATAAAGCCGATAAAAAAGTTGTTGCGGTGATCGGCGATGGTGCCATGACGGCTGGACTGGCTTTTGAGGCTTTGAATAATGCCGGTGCTATGAACAGCGATATCTTGGTGATATTGAATGACAACAATATGTCAATAGATCCCAATGTTGGGGCGTTAAATGAATATTTAGCTGAAATCACTACGAGCAAGACCTTCAATAAAATGCGGGATGAGATCTACGATATGCTCGGGCATTTTAAGTCGGCTGGTGAGAAAATGCGAAAAGTAGCTTCCCGGCTGGAAAATGCAATGACGGCTGCATTGACACCTGGGTCTCTGTTTCGTTCATTAGGCTTCAAATATTATGGACCAACGGATGGTCATGATGTAGACGGTTTGCGCCAAACACTTGAGGACTTAAAAGAGGTTAAAGGACCAAAATTATTGCATATTGTTACGGTTAAAGGGAAAGGATTTGCTCCTGCTGAAAGAGAACAAACTAAATGGCACGCTTCCAGCAGCCCCTTTGATAAAATTACCGGCAAAGCATTGTCAGCCCCTCCTAAGCCTAACCCAATACCAAAATATCAGGATGTATTTGGAGAAGCCCTTGTTGAGCTGGCTGAAGATGATGAACGCATTGTGAGTATGACGCCGGCAATGCCCAGCGGATCCAGTTTATGGCCCATGATGAACAAGTTTCCCGACCGCGCATTTGATGTGGGAATTGCCGAACAACACGCGGTAACATTTGCAGCGGGTCTTGCAGCTGAAGGCAAAAAAGCATTTTGTGCAATCTATTCTACCTTTCTTCAGCGCGGATACGACCAGCTGGTGCATGATGTAGCAATTCAAAAACTCCCGGTCGTTTTTTGTATTGACAGGGCAGGATTGGTAGGAGCCGATGGCCCAACCCATCACGGAGCCTATGATACTGCGTTCATGCGCGCGATTCCAAATATGGTCATATCCTCGCCACTGAATGAGCAGGATCTTCGGGACATGATGTATACCGCATCAAAATATGATGAAGCTGCATGGGCGATCCGATATCCCAGGGGAAGGGCAACCGGTATATCCACTCGAAAAGAGTTTCAAAAAATAGAGATCGGTAAAGGAAAGCAACTTAGAAAAGGAGAAGAAGTTGCGGTATTGAGCTTTGGGCCAATCGGTAAATATGTAACCTCAGCCGCCGAAAAGCTTTCACTTGAAGGAATTGAGGTCGGGCACTATGATATGCGTTTTGCCAAACCTCTTGATACGGATCTAATTGATCAGGTGTGTTTAAGTTACAACCACATTATCACCATTGAGGATGGTGCAAAAATGGGTGGATTTGGAAGTGCGGTAGCAGAATATATTTCTGAAAAAGCAGAGCGACCCACATTGAAAATTATGGGCATTCCGGATCGAATTGTAGAACATGGAACCCAGGAAGAACTTCATGACGAAGTTGGAATCGGAGTTACAGGAGTTATCAATGCCGTCAAAAAACAACTACATACCAAGGTTTAGTTTTGAGGTATAGGGATCTTTTTTTGCTTACCGGATGCATCATGCTTAGTGGTTGCCTTAATGATGAACCCGCACCGGTTTATTATGATATAGAGGGCCAAATATTGGAAAATGGAGCCCCTGTTGAAAATGCACAGATCCATTTTCGAAACCACCTTGATCCCGGCGGGTTTTTAGAAGAATCCATTGGTGATAGTGTTACCATATCGTTTGATTCGGTATTTGAAGGCATTTATACCGCAAGGTTGTACAGATTCAGAGCAGATACGGCTTTCATAACATTTTTCCGGGATTCACTGGGGCTGGGGGCTCAAAATATTTCTATACCGGACTCCATTCTCAGTAATGGAATATATGCTTATGAGGTGATCTCAGAAGTACAGAATTTAGGATCCCGTTTATTTATGGTAAATAAATCAGATTCTGCGTTGATCGGTACACTTCCGGTAACGACTTCGGATAACTCAGGGGATTTTACGATAGACCCTGCTAATCTTGCCTTTGGCAGAAATTTTAATTTCTCATCAGGTTTTGGTTTTGAGGTTACAGACAGCCTTGAGATCATTGTAATCAAAAATGGTGAAGTACAAATCAACGAAAACATCAGGGTGCTACCGGATGAAGAAAATTATTTTGAAATAACACTGGATTAATTAGCTGTATTTAGATGAAATTTACACTTTCTGACTTTGATTATGAGCTTCCGGAAGAGCTAATAGCTCAGTCACCTGCAAATCCGAGAGACCATGCCCGGTTACTTATTTATAAAAGGGCAACAAGAGAGATCATTGATGACTATTTTTATAACCTCGGAGAATATGTACCCTCTCAAACTACCCTTGTAGTAAATAACAGCAAGGTTGAAAAGTGTCGCTTGCTTTTTGATGAAGGAAAGAAAGAACTATTTGTGACATCTGTTCACAATAATAATACGGTAGAAGCGATGGTTCGTCCCGGCAAAAAATTCAAAAAGGATAAGCAAGTTACTTTGGCATCGGGTATTACAGCTAAAGTCACTCATATTTCTGAGGACGGGTTGCGAACACTTATCCTATCCTGTGACCTCGATGATCCAAAGCTTGAGCCCTATAAATACACTCCATTCCCGCCGTATATTGAACAAGATGAAACACTCTCGGATGAATATCAAACTGTATACGCCAAAGACCTGGGTAGTAAAGCAGCTCCCACGGCCGGACTTCATTTTACTGATGAATTGCTGGAAAAATTAAGCGATGCCGGGATCAATAAAACAGAAGTAACCTTACATGTTGGACTTGGAACGTTTGCTCCGGTAAAAACCGAGAACATCGAAGAGCACACTATGCATAGTGAATGGTTTAATCTCTCAAGAAAGACTTGTGATGAACTGAATGCAGCAGAACATATAACAGCAGTTGGAACTACAAGTATAAGGGTTTTGGAAACAGCCTCTGACACATCCCGCCAATTTGATCCTCAGAGCAGAGAAACCGATATATTTATCACCCCCGGATATGAATTTAAAGCCACAGATGCTTTGATCACGAACTTTCATCTTCCCAAAAGTACATTGTTAATGCTGGTGGCTGCTTTAACAGGATTTGAGGAAATGCACAGGATCTACAAACATGCAATCGCCGAAGAATACCGATTTTACTCCTTTGGCGATGCGATGCTGATTTTGTAAGAGAGCTGCTTACTTAAACTTCTTGATTGCCCAGGCAATACCGGTAGTCACATAAAACCCTTCCAGAGGACGGCTACCGATTTCGAGTTTAACTACAGAGTTACCCAGGAAATTTATTTTTCGATCAAAATTTTCTGCACGGGTGTACGGCCGGAATACCCATGATAATCCGGTTCTCCATCCAATGGTTCCACTAACTTCAACCTGACCCGGATTAACCGTTTCTTTAGTAGGCAGAACCAACAGATCTAAATAAGGTCGAAACATTACACCGGCAGCTGCTTTATCTCCTTCACTGGTTTGGAAATTGAGATAGTGGACCCAATTCATTCCAACTCCGGCATATAGCCCGGCGTGCGTAAGGGATGTAAGATCGTAATAAGTAAATCCTTCAGAATATTCAAAAGCACTTCGTCTCAGGTATAATCCACCACGAGCAGTTATTTCCTTCCGAACTTCTGTCGGCAAAGTTACGGATGTCCATGTTTGAGTTTCGGTATTATCGAAATAATTATTCTCGAAAGTAAAGCTGAGTAAAACAGGAACATCCCGTTCTTTATAAATTTCTTTGATGGCAAATTCTCCACCCGCATTGAATAAAAATGCCGGTCCATCTTTTGCTATACTGTATATTGAATAGAGCCCTAATGCTTCAATACTTAACCTATCATTAATGGGATATAATGCTTCTCCACCAACGCTCCAAAGTGAAGCACCGCTGGTATTTTGAAAACCGGCATCAACTGCAAAATAGTGAAGAGCGGCGTAGCCCTCATAAGCGGTGTCTGCATCTTTAAGAATAGTGCTATAGGTAGTTTGTGCCTGTGCAGCACAAAAAGTGAAAAATAAAATTGTAGTTAATAAAGATGATTGGTATTTCATTGTAGTAAAATTGGTTTGAAACAACTTAATAACTGCTTTTCGGGAAAAAATCACCCGAATTAGGTATTTTTAAAATAAAAAATCAGGATGATTAAGAGTAAAGGGTTTGCTATATTTGGCGTCCCATAAAATGCGCCAAAACTCAATGCCTACTCATCGGGAAGCGTTCTGATTTAAGATTAGGAGGCGGTTGTTTTTCCCGGATATTTCGGGACTGGTGTTTAAAAAAGGAAAACATATTGATATGCGCCCGTAGCTCAACTGGATAGAGCGTCTGACTTCGGATCAGAAGGCTGAGGGTTCGAATCCTTCCGGGCGTACATAGACGAACTAACGAGAAGCCATAAGATATTTACTTACAATG
>JAVLBT010000035.1:0-23716 GCA_031580945.1 Gracilimonas sp. | reverse complement strand
AGAGCAATGAGAAAGGAACTCCTTACAATCTTTTTTTTGTGAGGACCGGGAGGTCCTCTCTGGCATTCCCAACAGGGATGATGGGAACGAGGTTAAAGTAAGGGTAATGTTCTTCGTGAAATTTATTTCTGCTCCGTCCCATATAGGCTTTTCTTTGTTAGAGCAATGAGAAAGGAATTCCTTACAATCTTTTTTATGTGAGGACCGGGAGGTCCTCTCTGGCATTCCCAACAGGGATGATCGGAACGAGCACTAAGTGGTACGATTTTTTTTGAAAAAAGATGTGATTAATAGGGCAAAGATTAGACAAAGAATCCACGTTCCAAAATATTGATTGACTTACAAGTACCAATAAAAAAGAAGAAGCCCCGATCAGGAGACTTCTTCTGTTGTTAGCAATCTATAGCTTAAATGAAGCTATATTCCAGTAAAATCAGGTTTTACGGAGACACCAATCCCATGGCTGTAGGTTTTTGGATCGATATCTCAGCAAATTAGATCAGTCCATGATCTTCCGTAAGAAAGCAGGCTGATCGGTATCGTCTTTGCGAATGCGTTCTGTTCGGCTTTGAAATGGGGCGATGTTATCCTGAGCTTCTTTACGTTGCTCTTCTTCTTCCGGAACTTCGATATTTTCTTCAGACCTGCGAACATTAAGATCACGACGCAAGTAGGAAGGAGTATCTAATTTTTTAAGATTGTTTTCGCCTTTGTAATAGTCACCGGTAGTGCGTGTAAATCGCTTGGGCACATCCGTGTCTTTGTTATTTGATTCCAGCTTAGACTGTGCATTCTCAGCCGCTTTATTGAGCGAGCTTTCATTCTTGCCAGCCACTTTTGCCGTGGTTCTATCTTCAGCAAGGTCAAAACCAGTTGCAATGACCGTTACTCGGATATCATCTCCAAAGTTTTCATCCAACACGGTACCCAATATGATCTCCGCATTTTCACCTGCTTCATCGTGAATGATGTTGGTTGCTGTGGTGGTCTCTCGCATTCCAAGGTTGGAACCGGCTGAGATATTTACCAATACGTTGCGAGCTCCACGAATACTTACTCCATCAAGTAGTGGAGAGTTGATAGCAGCACGAGCCGCTTTTTCAGCTCTGTCCTGTCCTTCAGCCGTGGCAGACCCCATAATAGCAGCTCCACCATCGCTCATGGTTGTGCGAACATCTGCAAAATCAAGGTTGATGAGGCCGGGCATGAGGATCAGGTCGCTGATACCACGGGTTGCATTGTAAAGTACTTCGTTTGCCATCGCAAATGCCTCCATGAGAGACGTATTTTCGTCAGCGATGTCAAGTAGTCGTTCATTTGGAATGACGATGACCGTATCGCAATTTTTCTTGAGCTCGGTGATGCCTTCAAGTGCATATTTTTTCCGAACCTTGCCTTCACATTCGAAAGGTGTGGTGATGATACCAACGGTTAAAATACCGCGCCGTTTGGCGATACCGGCCACTACAGGAGCGCCTCCGGTTCCGGTTCCACCACCCATTCCTGCCGTTACAAATACCATGTCGGCATTTTCAATGGATTCTTCAATTTCATGGCGATTTTCTTCAACCGCTTCACGACCGATCTCTGGTCGTGCGCCGGCTCCAAGTCCGTTGGTAAGAGCTGAGCCTACCTGGATCTTGATATCTGCCATGCTGTTTTTAAGGGCCTGTGCATCTGTGTTAAGAGCGATATACTCTACACTTTCGAGGCCCATGTTGATCATATTGTTAATGGCGTTACCGCCACCGCCGCCTACGCCGATCACCTTGATCTTGGCGTTGTCCTGGCTTTGTTCGTCGAAAAAGAAACGTGAATTGTTAGCCATGATAAAACTCCTTTGAGTTGTTGTTTTTTACTGGATTGTTAATTGTAGATGATTGCTATGGAATTCCATTCGTCGGACGAAAGATCCGTACTCCATCTGACCGGTCTAAGCCGGTCTGATGGATGATTAGGTTTGTGTTGCTTATATAATTCGTCAGACGAAATCATTCCATTCTTCTTGATTGCTGTTTTTATTCTAAAATCTTAAAACATTCATTTGTGAATTCCATCCGTCAGACGAAAGATCCGTATCCCATCTGACCGCTCTAAGTCGGTCTGAAGGATGATTCGAGCATCTTTTCCCTAATAATTCGTCAGAAGGTTTCATATTCATATCTGTTTATTGATCACTGAAAACTGTTCACTGATCAAAGTTCTTTGAACCAACTTTTCATACGGTCTGTGATCTTCTGCATCACCTGTTCCACATTGGTTCCTTTTGACGATGAGGGTATCATCGTTTGGTTATTTGCTGTTCCTGAACGAAGGGCATGCATCACCAAACCAACGCCTGTTGCGTAAATTGGGCTGTTTACTTCTTCTTTCAGTCCACCTGTGATGCCTAATGGTATTCCCACTTTGGCATCCAGTCCTAAAATTTCATTTGCTAATGGACAAATATTTCTCACTAAAGATCCACCGCCGGTAATAACGACTCCGGCGCTCATTGAATCTGCATACCCGCTTCGTTTGATCTCAATGCCTACGATCTCAAGGATCTCTTCCATGCGGGCTTGCACAATTTTTGCCAGAATGCTTTTGGTAATTTCTTTTGGAGGTCGACCGGCGATACCGGGTACCGTGATAACCTCATCCTCCTCAATCATATCGGCATAGCTTTCACCGTGTTTGCGTTTTAAGGTCTCCGCCTGATCGTCGAGCACACTGAGTCCCAGACGAATATCGTCCGTTACTTTTTGTCCTGCTATCGCGATGACTGCCGTATGTCGGATGGTGTTATCCTGGAAGATGGCCATATCGGTTGTTCCGCCACCGATGTCAACAAGTACCACTCCGGCTTCTTTTTCCTCTTCATCTAACACAGAATAGGAGGAGGCCAGTGGTTCAAGGATGATGTCTGCAACCTGATATCCGGCACGTTCCACACAGCGGTAGATATTCTTAGCTGCTGAAACCAGGCCAGTGATAATGTGAACTTCAGCTTCCATGCGCATGCCGCTCATTCCCACCGGATCGCTGATACCGTCCTGACCGTCAACCACAAATTCTTGTGGGATCACGTGTAGTATCTGTTGATCAGTAGGAAGCATGATGCGCTGGCAATCTTCCAGCAATCGTTCTACATCCTTACTCGTAATTTCATTGTCCTTGTTGTTGATAGTGATCACACCTTTGCTTCGCATACTTCGAATGTGGTCTCCGGCAATTCCTACATTTACAGAATTTACCTGAATGCCTGATGCGAGTTCGGCCTGGGCGATGGCATCTTTTATGGCATTGACCGTTTTGTCAATGTTGACGACAACACCACGGTTCAGTCCATCACTTTGAGCTTTACCAACGCCAAGAATATTTATCCGTTCCTGTTCATCGATCGAAGCTACAATTGCACAAATTTTTGTGGTCCCGATGTCTAGACCTACCATTATATTTTCATGTTCTTCCATGACGATCCGCTCTTTTTTTATTGATTGCTAAAGTTTTATTGGGGGTTGATGAAGATCCTAAACCAGCCGGATCAAATTTTGATGCGTCTATGCTTTCATCATTGATCGCTGCATAAAAATCAGAAATACGATCTTTTTTCCTTGCACCTTTTAGAGGCTCATTTAAGAGGGTATCAAGTAAGTGCCCAGCTTGTTTTGCATTTTCCTTATTTGAACGAGATGCTTTTTTTTCTTTCAAAATGGAATATCCCATTATGTCATTAAATGATATGTTGCTGAAGTCAAATTTCACGGGTCACCACCTGATTTTTGAAACGTAGATCAACCTGTTGTATCGTGTTGATGCCTTTGGTTTTAACGATCTGTCCATAAAATGCTTTCCAATTTTCCAGCTTTGATTGAAAATTATTTCGGCCAAAAATTAACTTCACGCCATTTTCATGACTCAAAGCCACAACACCATCGTTTGCATCGAATGCCACTTCACTGATAGTTGTCCATCCAAAACCGTCATTTCTTGCCTTCATTAAAAAGTCTCTGACTTGTTCAAACGAGTCACTTTTAAGGGTATCTCCCAGGCCAGTCTGGTATCCATAGACAAGAGGAAGATCAATTACGACTCCTTCTTTGACTGGAAGCTTTACGCCCTCTTTATCAACGTACATACGTTTGGAGCCATCGATCAATATGGCAATGGGATCTCGTTCGGCAACGGTTAGTCTTAAAGTACCATTGGGCTCTATATACGTCTTTACAGACCGCACATAATCAAGTTTTTCAACCCTGTTTACTATCGCATCCAGGTTCAAACTATCTGGTTTTATTCCAACGGGAACTGCTGCGGTATTCTTGACGACTTCGTATTCAGTAAAACTCAATGCATTTACTCTGATATCCTGAACTGTAACATTTTGGTTCCAGTAGATCGCAGCAAGAATAGCAATCCCGCCCACCATCAATACGGTGGTCATCCAGGGTAAAAGGCTGCTATTTGATTCCTTATTGCTCACTTAATTTGATTTGGTTTGAATGTTCCTGATTCAAGAGCTTCAATAAAATCTTCTCCAAAGCGGTAGATATCACCAGCGCCCATTGTTATGATGATGTCACCCTGTTCTGCAATATCCTTTAATGTTTTGGTGACCTCTTCCTTGTTTTCTACATATACCACATTATTGTGGCCATATTGAACAGCAGTATCTGCTATTAGCTTTCCGGTGACTCCCTCAATGGGTTTTTCACGTGATGGATACACGTCAGTACATACAAGTACTTCTGCATCAAAAAAGGAGAGCCCAAATTCTTTATATAATTCCTGCGTTCGTGAATACAAATGGGGCTGAAAAACTGCGACAATTCGTCTGTCAGGCCAGCCATTACGGGCCGCCTGCAGTGTTGCCTGAACTTCAGTGGGATGGTGGGCATAGTCATCAATGACCATACAGCCATTACTGTATTTCAATTGGAAACGTCTGAAAACTCCTTCATATCGCTCCAGTCCCTTTTTGATCAATTTAAAGTCAATTCCAAGTTCGAGGCCCGTTGCGATAGCTCCTAAGGCATTTTTAACATTATGTTCTCCGGGAGACTTCAGTGTGATGACTCCTAATTTTTTACCTTCATGTACCACAGAAAAGGTACTGGTGAAAGCATCCGACCTGATATCCGTGGCTCGAAGCTGAGCTTGTGGAGTAAGTCCGTAAGTGATCACACGTTTTTCAAGTTTAGGAAGAATACTACGCACATTTGGGTCATCCAGACAGACAATAACCGCTCCATAGAATGGAACCTTGTTGGCATAGTCGATGAAGGCTTCTTTTACGTCTTCCAGGTCGTTGTAAATATCAAGATGCTCTGCTTCAATATTCGTGATGATGGCCAGGGAAGGAGAGAGGCGAAGGAACGTTCGGTCAAATTCATCGGCTTCTACAACAATTAGATCTCCTTTTCCTACCACAGCATTGGTCTTGTCGAAACTGTGTACTTTTCCGCCTACAATAATGGTTGGGTCATAATTTCCATCCTGAGTTACATGGCCAATCATGGTTGTTGTCGTAGTTTTTCCATGCGTACCAGCTACTCCAATGCCAAACTTCATCTTCATAAGCTCAGCCAACATCTCGGCCCGCTTGATCGTGGGAATTCTGTTTTCAATAGCCGCTATGGTTTCCACATTTTCATCGGATTTTACAGCGCTTGTATAGACCACAACATCGGCATCTCCAATGTATTCGGCTTTGTGCCCTTTGTGTACCGTAGCACCAAGATCTTGCAATCGTTTGGTTGTATCCGTCACAGCTCCATCAGACCCTGTAACTTTATAGCCCCGCTGTAATAATATTTCAGCCATCCCGCTCATACCTATGCCACCTATACCCACCATATGGATATGTTTAGTGCGGCCAAATACGGGTTGTGTTTCAATGCGTTTTTCCACAGTACTTTTTAAAGCTTGGATTTTGCGATTTCTAAAATTTCTTTGGCGATCAATTTTGCAGCATCCGGCTTAGCAAGTCTTAAGGCAGCCTGATTCATTCTTTTCAGATTTTCCTGATCATGGATGAGTTGTTCCACAAGTTCACTCATAGTTTCTTTCATAGTGCTGTCCTCCAGCAATTTTGATGCTCCGGCGTCTACCATTGCCTTCGCGTTTTGGGTTTGATGATCTCCAGCCACATTGGGAGAGGGAACCAGGATACTGGGCTTGCCGGTTATCATTAATTCAGAACATGAACTTGCACCAGCACGGCTAATAACCAGGTCCGCAACTGCATACGCTTTTGCCATATTGTCCAGATAAGCAGTGAGGCGGAGGTTTTTCAATTTTGCTTTATTGATCTTCGTGGTTAGTTCATCATAATATCTTGGACCACATTGCCAAATGATCTGCAGGTTGGCTTTGTCATGGAGTTCTTCAATATTTGCAACCATTGCTTCATTAATAGTCTTGGCTCCACCGCTTCCTCCCATCACTAACAGCACGGGTTTATCCTTACTGAACCCAAAGGAGGAGAGTGCCTTTCCTTGATCTTCTTCATTTAGTGAAGACCGGGTAGGGTTACCTACGACTTTTGTTTTTTCTTTCGGCAAGAACCGATCTGCTTCTTTAAACGCCGTAAAGATCCTGACCGCATATTTTGATAGTAGTCGGTTTGTGACACCCGGAAAACTATTTTGCTCCTGAATAACTAAAGGAATGCCTTTTTTCCCGGCTACCCATCCAACGGGTCCAGCTACATAACCACCACACGAAAGAACCACTTGTGGACTGAAATCTGACAGAATGCTAAAACTTTGAAATAAGCTGGTCACTAATTTCATCGGGAATAATAAATTTTTGAGGGTGAATTGTCGGTGAAAACCACTAATCCATATATTTTGGATTTGATAGCCTGCTTTAGGAACGGTTTTCCATTCCATATGATCTTTTGTTCCCACAAAAAGAATCTCAGTATCTGGTTCTTGTTCTTTGATGGCATCGGCAATAGCAATTGCAGGATATACGTGCCCTCCTGTACCACCAGCTGCCAATAAAATTTTAAGCTTATCCATAATACAAGGTCCTCCGCTCCCGGTTATGTTTGGAGATATTAAGGAGCAGACCCGCCATTAAACCAGCAAAAACCATGCTTGTGCCACCATAACTAACAAAGGGCATAGGGAGTCCTGTTACAGGCAGAATACCTGTTGCGACTCCGGCATTCACGAATCCATAGAGAACAATCATAAGCGTACAGGCCACAGCCAGCATAGAACCAAGATGGTCTTCTGCATTCCGGGCAATGAAAACCACACCCCGAATTAAGATCAAAGTAAAAATGAGAATCAATGACATGGCACCGACTAAACCATATTCTTCAGCGATGATGGCAAATATAAAATCATTGTAGGGGGCAGGGAGGAAATCTCGTTGTGCGCTTTTTCCGATACCTACACCAAATAGTTCCCCTCGGGCTATTGCAATATGTGCTTGTTGTGCCTGATAACCACTTCCCTGAATAATGTTTTCACTGGGGATATTTTTAACCTGTGTAATATACTGGTCAATGCGGTCTTGCCTGTTTTCTGATTGGCCAATTAGCAGCATTCCGCCAAAGACCCCTATGGTAACGAGTGTTCCCAGCTGTATGAGACTAACTCTTCCGACAAACATGATCACCAAGCAAATAACCATCAAAATTCCGGCACTACTAAAATCTTCAAGGCCTATCAGTCCACAAGTAATGATCACCCAAAACATGATGGGGAGAAAAGATTTTTTAAAATCTTTGATGTATTCCTGTTTCTCGCTGAGCAACACGCAAATATGAACCAATAATGCAACAGAGGCTACCATAGATGGCTGAAAAGAGAATCCCCCAATATTGAGCCATCTTTTTGCCCCAAATTGTTCGGTTCCAAAAGCTAAGACAGCCACCAGCAGCACCAAACTCACCACCATGGCTAAACGACTGAATTTCGCGATTGTGTGATAATTGATCTTAGAGACGATCAACATGACAAAAAATGCGATCCCAAGTTTTACCAGGTGTCCGATGATCAGCTGCCCGGCTGTTGTAGACTTCATTTCTGCAAAGAATGCAATAGAAGAATACACGGCCAGCATTCCAAAGGTCATCAGAATAACCACAGACATCAACAGATAGCGATCACTGCCTTGCTTTCGCGTATCGATATCCTCCGCTGAAGTGCCGATAATATTGGAAATATTGCTATGTGGACTGGTATATATCATTAATTAGTTAGATTCAAAATTCCTTTAAGCTCAGTCATTGCGAGGAGGCTTTTTGCCCATACTCGAGTTCGAAAATCCAACGACGCGGCAATCTCCTCGAAGCATTTGGGATCTCGTTTCATGGAGATTGCTTCGTCGTTAAACAGATCATTTTGAGAAGAACTTAAGAGCCTCCTCGCAATGACAACCTTTGGTGATATTTGAGCGGTTTCTTTTATAACTGTTATTGGTTTATTGGTCTGGAATTATCAGAGTTTGTTTACTTCGTCTTTGAAAATTTTACCACGGTGCTCGTAGTTGTCGAACATGTCAAAAGAGGAGCAAGCTGGGCTTAGTAAGACCACTTCTCCTTTTTTAGCTACTTTTTGGGCAGACCGTACAGCACCACCCATGGTCTCAACTTTTACAAAATTCGGTGCAACCTTCCCAAGTTGGTCTTCTATTCGGGTTTTGGACTCTCCAATGGCAATGATGGTATGCACTTTTTCTTTGACCTGATCGGCCAACTCGCTGTAATCATTTCCTTTATCGCGCCCTCCAAGTATAAGCGTGATTGGTACATTAAAGCTGTCAAGAGCAAACCAAA
The DNA here is from genome assembly GCA_031580945.1 of Gracilimonas sp. GTDB lineage: Bacteria > Bacteroidota > Rhodothermia > Balneolales > Balneolaceae > Gracilimonas. Next base: position 14,940 of record JAVLBT010000035.1, on the reverse strand, counting down.
CTGCATTTACATTGGTTGCTTTGCTGTCGTTAATGTATTTCACACCGGCTACTTCGCGTGCCATTTCGAGGCGGTGTTCAACACCGGTGAAAGTTTTGAGGCTTTCACGGATGATCTCATTTTTGATCTCAGCAGCTCTTGCAGCCAGTGCGGTTGCAAGTCCATTGCTGAGATTGTGCCGTCCACGGAGTCCTAATTCTTCTATTGGCATAAGGGGTTCTTCTTTGTTGTTGAATTTGAAGATGATATGATCGTTGCGTACAAAGGCTCCCTGGGCTACTTCATTTCTTTCAGAAAATGCCCATAACTGAGGAGCCGATTGTTTTTGCTTTAGCCGCTCAACATGTTTTTTAATAACCGGATCGTCGTAATTAAAAATGAATTGATCTTCTGTCGTCTGATTTTCTGTGATTCTGAATTTTGCTTCAGCATAAGCGTCAAAGCTATTTTGATAACGGTTCAGGTGATCCGGGGTTATATTCAACAGCAAACTTACGGACGGCCTAAAATATTTGATGTGGTCTAACTGAAAGCTGCTTACTTCAAGTAAGAAATCACCTTGATTCGAATCAATTGTATCTGAAAAGGCAACACCAATATTTCCAGCTAAGGAATGCTCTTTTTTGGCAGATAGCCAAACGTGTTGAAGCCAATTTGCTACTGTTGTTTTGCCATTACTGCCCGTTACAGCTACAATCTTTTGATCAGTGAACCAGCTTGCAGCTTCAATTTCTGAATAAACATTTCTTCCGCTATTCAGGTAATACTGAATGATTGGTACTTCCGTAGGCACTCCGGGAGTAACGACCACAAAATCACCAGATTTTGCTTTTTCGGTATGACCATTCTCCTCAAACAGTATCCCGCCTTTTTCCAGCTTTTGTTTAGCCAGATCAGAGATCTTACCGTGGTCGGATACAAAGACATCGGCTCCTTTCCTTGAAAGAAGGAGAGCGGCTGCAATACCACTTTTGGCAGCACCGATCACTACGATATGTTTGTCTTTAATATCTCTCATCGGATTTTCAGGGTCAGGAGGCTTAAAATTCCAAGTAAAACAGTGATGATCCAGAATCGCACAACGATTTTTTGTTCTGGCCAGCCTTTCTTTTCATAGTGGTGATGAATCGGTGTCATCAAAAATATACGACGTCCTTCACCATACTTATATCTTGTATATTTGAAATAGGTGGTTTGAATGATCACAGAAAGTGTTTCAACAAAAAAGATCCCGCAAATGAAGGGTAACAATAGTTCCTTGTGAAGCATTAGTCCAAGGGCACCAAAAGCGCCGCCCAAAGCCAATGAACCGGTATCTCCCATAAAAACCGAGGCGGGGTTTGTGTTATACCATAGAAATCCTATGCACGCGCCAATTAAAGAGGCAATAAAGATGGTAAGTTCCCCAGCTCCCGGTAAATACATAATGTCTAAAAATCCGGAAAAGTCGACCCGGCCTGATACATACGCAAAAATGGCAAATACGATACCGCATATAGCTGAAGTTCCGGCCGCAAGGCCATCCAGTCCGTCTGTTAAATTAGTAGCATTCGAAACAGCTGTCACAACAAAAACAGCGACCCCAAGGTAGATCACCCCACCAAGGGTCTCACCAAAAAAGGCGTAATCAATATTTACATTTTTTAGAAACGGGACCGTTGTCAAGGAGTTAAATGCTTCAAAACCTGGATAGAAATAGAGTACAGCTCCAACGACAAGCCCCACGCCCACCTGCCCAATTATTTTAAACCAACCGGCCAATCCGCTTTTATCTTTTTTGACCACTTTGATATAGTCATCAATGAAGCCAACAATACCCAGTGCCAAAACTACAAATACAACTAACCAACTATAGATGCTATCTAAACGGGCCCATAAGATCGTAGGAATTACAATTGAAAGTATGATGATGACTCCACCCATTGTGGGTGTTGCCCCTTTGGCGAGATGGTTGTCGAGGCCAATGTCATCTCGAATCACTTCCTTGAGCTGTAACCTACTCAGCCATTGAATGATCTTTCGCCCAATGAATAAACTTATGAGAAGGGAAGTGATAGCCGCCAATGCCGTACGTGTGGAAATAAACGCAACAGCTCCTGTTCCGGGTACGTCAAAAGAAGTATCAAGCCAAGTAAATAGTTCGTGTAGCATCAATTCCCTCCCTTGGCTTTTTGGTTCAGAAACTCACGTGCTATTTTGCGGTCATCAAAGGGGTGTCTTTGTCCATTAACTTCTTGGTAATTTTCATGTCCTTTACCGGCTATTAAAATAATCTCAGTATTTGAAGCTTCTGAAATAACTGTTTCAATAGCTTTTTTCCGTTCTGTAATGCTTTTTACATTATCCAGTTTTTCAAAGCCATCCAGTATATCAGCAATGATCAGGTCGGGGTTTTCAGCCCTTGGATTATCACTAGTTACCACGATCTTATCAGCAAATGCTGCCGCCGCTTGGGCCATTTTTGGTCGTTTACCAGTATCACGATCTCCTCCGGCACCAAAAACCACAGTGAGTTGCTGTTCAGGTTCTTTTACGGAAACAAGGGTAGAAAGTACGTTTGAAAGTGCATCAGGTGTATGAGCGTAATCTATAATAACTTTGGGCAGGTCAGCATGCTCCACATGTATGGTTTCCATTCTGCCTGCTGCCCCTTTGGCATTTTTCAGGGCATTTGCAATTTCCTGAGAGTTAAGACCGAGAAGCTTACAGATAAGGAATGCTTCTCCGACGTTATAGGCATTAAAGGTACCTATCAACGGGCTTTCGATCCGTTGTCCTTCTATAACCAATGTTATTCCTTCCGGAGAATTGTTTAGGATATATGAACTTTCTTCATTGAAACTCAATAAGGTGGTTTCCGCTTTGCAATCCTGAACCATATATGCAGCTTGGGAGTCATCGCTGTTTATTACGGCGTGGGCAGACTCAGAGAGACCATCAAAAAGCATTTTTTTTGCACTGGCGTATTCCTCCAATGTTTCATGGTAATCAAGATGATCCTGACTTAAATTTGTGAAAGCTGCGATCTTGAAATCTATTCCCTCAGTTCGATGTTGATGGAGAGCATGAGAAGAAACCTCCATAACCAGAAAATCGGTACCTGCCTCTGCCATTCTCTTCATATCATTGGCAAGTTCAATAGGATCAGAGGTGGTAAGTTTGCTTTCCAGAACGTCATCTAAAATTCGTTTATGAACCGTTCCAAGTAGTGAAGCCTTCTTATCACAAGCTGTAAGTATTTGATAAACCAATGTGGCTGTTGTGGTCTTTCCATTGGTTCCGGTTATTCCAATCACTTTCATATCATCAGCTGGGTTACCAGCAAAAGCTTGTGCCAAAGGACCGGCTAATTTTTGAGTATTCTCAACTTCTATAATACAGACATCCTTATCAGTATAGAACGATTCCTCGCAAATAATGACCTTACAACCTCTGTCTATAGCATCTTCCAAGAACATATGTCCATCAACCTGCGTACCACGTATTGCGATAAATACGGAGCCATCCTGCACCTCTCTGGAGTCGAGTGCGAAGGTCGAAAAATCACCTTCAATGTTTTTGTTTGAAACATGAAGGGGATTGCAGATTTCTATGATGTTTTGGATATCCAAATGGTTGTTATTTTTCGAGCTTTGTAATTAATTCGAGTGATCTTGCTTTTCCTCTTACCGTAACAGAATACCCTTTACGGAGGGTGGCACCTGCTTTTGGAAATTGAGCGAAAATAGTGCCCGAACCTATAAATTCAACCTTCAGCCCTTTTAACTGAAGTAGACGGTGGGCTTTTCGCATATTCATACCGATCAGGTCGGGAACTTCAACAAATCCTTTCTTAATACTTGCACTGTCAACAGGGGTGTAAGTTTCCGATAATGTTAAAGAAATCTCCTTGCCTGGGAGAATATCAGTACCTGCGACGGGTTCCTGCGAAACTACATAGCCATCCTTGCCTTGGATTTCATAATTTAGTCCCAATCCACCCAATAATTCTTCAGCCTGCCCTTGAGACATTCCTCTCAATAGGGGTGCTTTCACCAGGTTATTCTCAAAGTCTTGAGTCTGTGCAAAGTCCTGTTGAATGTCATCATCTAAGCCGGCAATACGCATAGCAATATTCCTGAAAATTGGGCCCGCTGTAACACCACCGTAACCAGTGGTTTTGGGCTCATCCAGCAAGATTAAACACACATATTTTGGATTTGAAACTGGAAAGAACCCTACAAAAGAACTGCGATATCTATTAGTGTATCGCCCATTTACAACTTTTTTTGCTGTTCCCGTTTTACCCGCTATTCGCAAGCCATCGACTTGAACAAGATCTCCGGTTCCTGAATCGGATACGACACTTTCAAAAACAGGAAGTAATTTTTTCAGCGTAGAGGCTTTCGCAATTTTCCTGATTTCAACAGGATTGTGTTGCTGTATCACCTTACCATTTTTATTTTCAATACGCTCTACAATGTAAGGGCGCATCATACTCCCGTTGTTGGCAAATGCTGAATAAGCTTGTGTGATCTGAAGCGGCGTGGTTTGAATTTCATAGCCATGAGACATCCATGGGAGTGTTACAAGACTCCACTCAAATGGTTTTGCAAGCCTTCCCTGAGTTTCTCCACTGAGGTCAATATTGGTTTCAGTACCAAAACCCATATTACGAGCATACTGATAAAACACATCTGCTTTCATCCGCATTGCAATTTTTGCAGTTGCTATGTTGGATGATTTTTGGATCACTTCCTGAAAAGACAGATTTCCAAGGGGATCGTGATCACGAAGGATTAGATCATGAATAACTTCTTCTCCATCTTCAGGAGTATTTATTATTTCTTCAAAATCAACCACCTCTTGTTCTATCGCTGCAACAGCTGTAACAAGTTTAAATGTTGACCCGGGCTCGATCATATCTGAAATCGCAAAATTTCGTCTGTTCTCCTCTTCTTCGCTTCCGGGGTGATTGGGATCAAAAGTAGGGTAATTAGCTAAGGCTTTGATGGCACCCGTTGTTGGATCCATGATAATCCCGGTACCGTAATTTGCCTTATGTTTTTCAACGCCTGATCGTAACTCATCTTCCAGTATAGCCTGTATGTATGCGTCAATGGTGGTATGTAGCGAATACCCATTCTGAGGAAGTTTTTTTGGGGCTCCTACATATTCAAAAATTCGATTGAAAGGGTCTCGCCGCACTTGTCGAATCCCATCTTCTCCTTTCAATATCTCATTGTAAAACGACTCCAGACCAATTTTACCCTCTGAATTATGATTAACAAAACCAAGTGTATGTGCAGCAAGGGTCCCAAAGGTATATTTACGACGGTAATTTTCTTCAATAATAACCCCGGGTATATCGAGAATTTTGATTTCATCTTTAACCGTGGGGGGCAGGTTATTACCAAGAACAATATATCGGGAGCGAGCCGGGGCTTGCCTTATTTTATTTTTATAAAAAGCAGCAGATTGAGGTGTGAGTTCTGCTAATCGCTGCGACAATCTTTTAATTTGATTTTCTGGAACTCCGATCTTTCCGTTTACCGAGACTTTTGGATCGAAAGCAAGTTTATAATCCACTGCATTGGTTGCAAGTAATGTTCCATTGGCATCATAAATATTACCTCGTTGAGCAGGAATAGGGATCTGATCAATGGCTTGCTGACTCCAAAGGCTACGAAGGTCATTTCCTTCAAAATAATTGATCCGAATTAATTGAAAGCCAAGAGCTGCAGGAATTAACAAAATGATCCCTAATACGATAAACATTCGGCTTAGTATGGCAGTGCGTTCGTCCGTCATAATTACTCCTTTATAGTTATGACTTCATCAACAGGGCCGCCATTAACAAAACCCTGATTTTCTGCTTTTCTGTAGATCTCGGCTGGACCGATCATTCGGTCATATCGAAGTTTTAAATCATCATACTGTGCTCTTGCTTTGTTGTATTCTGCTTCAAGAGTTTGAACTTCTTCTAATAAGTTTTGAGTTGAGAAAACATGGGTTAAGTAGGCAAGTCCTAAAACCCCGACAATTAAACTGCCTATAATTACTTTCCAAGGTTTGATCTTGGGAAGAACAATATTTCCCCCTTTTTCAGGGTTGGCAAAATTAATTTTCTTTTTTGAAGAAGGTTTACTTTTCGTGGGAGCTTCAACTTTGCGAAGATTTGGTCGAATATCATGTTTTTTAAGAGGGGATTGAATCATCATGTTTCGTCGCCTCCTTCTATTTTCTTAGCTATCCGTAGTTTAGCGCTACGAGCTGCAGGGTTTTCGGCTACTTCCTCTTTTGTGGGGGTAATTACCTGTTTATTAATCGGCTGAACAGGAGAAATAGGGTTCCCGAAAAAATCTTTTTCAATTTTACCTTTGAAATTTCCAGATTTGAAAAAACGTTTTACAATACGGTCTTCCAGGGAATGGTAGGAGATAGCGACTATTCGACCTCCGGGTTCAAGTACCTCCAACGACTGTTCCAGTACCTGTTCCAACATCTTAAGCTCTCGGTTTACCTCAATGCGTATACCCTGAAAAACACGGGCTAAGGATTTTACCTCAAAACGCTTGTTTACCACAGATGCAATAACATTCCTTAGCTCTCCGGTCGACTCTACAGGACGTGCATTAATAATTGCACGGGCAATTTTGCGGCTCTGTTTTTCTTCTCCGTAATGAAAAATGATGTCCCGCAGGGTTTCATAATCATATTCATTGACCACTTGGTAGGCAGACACACCCGTTAAATTGCTCATACGCATATCTAAAGGCCCATCTTCTTGAAAACTAAAACCACGTTCGGGTTCTTTTATCTGATGTGTTGATACGCCAAGGTCTAAAAGGATTCCGGCTACCTGACTATGGGTTTGGGGAGGTAGAAGTGTGGTCAGGTAGCCAAAATTGCCTTTTATGGGGATAAATCGAGCGTCATTTCCAATGCTGTTTGAAGCCGCTTCAAGGGCTTCATCATCTTGGTCAATGCCGTATAGCCGTCCGTTTTCACCAAGGTGTTTTAAAATTTCTTTGGAATGCCCACCACCGCCAAGGGTGCCATCAACATAAACACCATCTTTATCAGTAATAAGCGCATCTACTGATTCTTTCAGCAATACCGGAATGTGCTCTATATATGTAGCCATATCAGTCACCATCGGTTGCCGTATCATTACTCATTACCTGTTCAAAAATTTCCTCAAAAGCATCGTCATCTAATGCCTCGTCTGCTTCAGCGAGAATTTGGGGATCCCATACTTCAATGTATTCACCCATACCTAAAAAGACGGCCTTATCGTTTATTTCTGCATACTCAGTAAGATCTGAAGGGAGGGCAATTCGGTTTTGCTTATCAAGCGACAGATCTTCAGCGTAACGCAAGAAATTACGTTTTGCCAAACGCCCTTTTTTGGTAAAATTATTTATTTGGGATAATTTCTTTTCAACATTTTGCCACTCATCTTCAGGATATAAATACAAGCATGGTTCTTGTCCACGAACAATAGTAAAGCGTTCCTGTGCATCAGGATTTAAAGATTTGCGTAACTTCGCAGGAAAGGCTACACGCCCCTTGGCATCTATACTATGCTCATATTGTCCTTTAAAGCTTGGCACGATATCCCTGCGTGAATTTCAGATTGCTAATGTTCAGTGAATTGAGAGAAGTCCCCACTATCTCCCACTTCACCCCACAATGTACCCTAAACCACCACTATGTGTCAAGACTTTGCCCCAAGAAAGTTAAAGATTGCTGCAAGTGGGGTTTTTGCCTGCTGGAGCTCGTTTTTTTAAAGCTAAACATATACTGTATATATGCCCTCAAAAGTACATTTACGGGCTGTATTTTGGGATTCAGTGCGGGAAATGACTGTATTTTCCTAAACGTGGTAGAGAGTGGGAGAGTGTAAAAAGGATAGTATAAGAGTACCGATTTAACTACAGGATTAAGGCTTTTCCCGCAGGTTATATTTTTCTAAAATCGATAATACAAGTTCAATAGGAAGAGCATCCTGTTTATGTCCTCTATACCCTGTAACAGAAGTTGCCATAAACAACGAGTTCAAAATAGCTTCTTCGGTTGCTTCCAAAGTAGCCAGAAACAGCGGTGTAGTAGATGCGTTATTTAATTCTGAATAATCTTGGGTTGTTCCGGAATTATTGAAATCTATCCGAACGTCCTCACTGGTTGAAAATGCAATCACATAATCACCACTTCCATTGCTAGCAAAACCTCCTACTCTCGATATTCCCAGAAAAGCGCGTTTAGCAAGTCTCTCTAAATTTCGGGAACGCAGCGGGGCGTTTGTAGCTACAACAATCATAATGGAACCGTCCACATCATATGGTACTTCAGTGGACAAATAATGATTATCAAGCTCTTGTCCTACAGGAGCCCCATTAACAGTCAAAATTCCACCAAAGTTGGATTGAACCAAAACGCCTACGGTTTATCCTCCCAATTTAACCGGCAATTTTCGTGATGAAGTTCCAATTCCGCCTTTAAATCCAAGGGCCGATGTTCCAGTACCGGCCCCTACGCTACCTTCTTTTACCGGACCGTCTTTTGCATTTTCGATGGCATCAAATACATGCTGCATGGTTACATGTCTGCCACGTATATCATTTAGCCAGCCATCATTAGTTTCGCCCACTACTGGGTTTACGGATCGCACATTCTCATTTCCGGGCTGGCGGAGCACATAATCCGTAATGCCATTGGCAACCGTATGAATGCTCAAGGTGTTGGTTAAACCAATCGGCGTTTCCAATTCTCCCAATTCCTGAACTTGTGTGAAACCAAGTGCTTTACCGAAGCCATTTCCCACATAAACTGCTGCCGGAACCCGTGATCGAAACAAGTCTCCTTCATGGGGCAAGATCACCGTAACCCCGGTCCGGATATTTTCGCCTTCTATGACCGATCGGTGCCCAACTTGAACTCCTTCTACATCTGTGATGGCATTTAATGGTCCCGGTGTCAAAATACCCGGGGTAATACCTAATTCACGGGAGCGTTGGCGTTCTTGGGCATTGGAGGTTTGGATGAATAAAATGGGGATCAGAAAAAGTATAAAAAGTCTCATGAGTAGTGGCATGAATTGATTTTTTGGAAGGTCGTTTCAAAAAGGGAGATTTGCAACGCAAGATTAAATCAGAATAAAGGCAGTAAATTTGTACTTAATAGGTGAATTGATTAGGATTAGATTAAAGCAAAAAGAGTAAGTGATATGTCTGAAGATATTCGCTGGATACAACGTGCGCATAATTAGAGGAAAGCATTTCTGCGGTTGAAGGAAGCCATCGAAATGGAAGAGCTAAATGAGTTGGAGCGCAATGGGCTCATTCAGCGGTTTGAATATACGATAGAATTAGCTTGGAAAGTGCTAAAAGATTATTTTGAGTTCCAGGGTTTTGAGTTTAAATCTTCACCCAAAGAAACCATACGATTAGCCCAGCAAAGTGGCTATATTGAGGTAGCTCAGGAACTCATTGATGGATTAGATATGATAAACGTGTTATCTCATGATTATAATGGAAAAAAGTTCAACAGGCTGGAAAAATCACTGAGAGGAAATGTATATCCTGCGCTTGTTCGACTTCATGAGTTTTTTGAAGAGGAGGGAGGGTATGAATAAAGATAATCGAAATCAGTTTGGATTAACTGAAAGGGATGTGAATACTTTGTACGCAATTCTTTCCAAATACCCTGAAATAAAAAAGGTGAAAATATTTGGCAGCAGAGCAAAAGGGAATCATGAGCTTGGAAGTGATATCGATCTTGTAGTTATGAATAAAGGAGTAACCAGTAAAACGGTTGCAAAAATTGCACGGGATTTTGATGAAAGTTCGCTTCCCTATTTTGTGGATTTTGTTTCATACCATGATCTTAACAATCATGAATTCATAGATCACATCGACCGCTTTGGCACCAAGTTCTATGAGCAAAGAGAGATTGCTGAGCTAAATTAAAAGTGTTTGCTGTTTCGAAAATAGCTTGAATCAGTGAATACTTGGCGAAAGAATGATTAGCGGATCAAAAAAGATACCTAAAATTTTGAATTTCTAAACAAACCCGCCAATATCAATAATATCACCTAACACACCAGCAGCGGTTACATCCCGTCCAGCACCGGGCCCTTGTACCACAATTGGGGATTTCGAATATCGCTTGGTGTAGATCTGTAATAGATTGTCGGTTCCTTTTAAATTAGCCAAAGGGGAATCGATTTTAACTTCTTCAACGCCAACTTGAATTCCTTTTGGGGTGAATTTTCCTACATATCGTAATTTGCGATTGTTGACCATCGCTTGCGCATTTCTGCTTTTCCAATGACTATCAAAATCGGGAAGATGCTCCAAAAATTCTTCAGTAGAAAGAGAAATCAGTTTTTCAGGAACCAGCGTATCTACCCGGATCTGATTGCGTTCAAAAGTATATCCACAGGTTCGGGCGAGGATAAGAAACTTTCGGGCTACATCTTCACCTGATAGATCATCGCGGGGGTCAGGTTCCGAATATCCACCTTCTTTAGCTTTACGAACAGCTTCACTAAAGGGCTCTCCGTTTTGCAACTGAGTAAATAGGAAAGTCATAGTACCAGAAGCAACACCGGAAATCTCAGTGATCTCATCACCACTATTTATTAATGTTTTAATGGTGCTAATGATGGGGAGCCCTGCACCAACTGCTGTTTCATATCTATATTGTGCTTTACCGGAATTATTGGCCTTGATAAGGTGATTAAAATAATCTTGACCAAATGTATTAGCACGTTTGCTGGGGGTGGCAATGTGAACACCATGATTTAGCAAATGTTGGTATTGGTGGGCAACTACTTCACTGCCTGTTGCGTCGACAAATATAAGGTTTCCTTCGTTGCGTTCTACCAGTTCATCAGGGATCACATTCCAATCAGTGGGCTCACCTTCTTGAAGTTTTGCGCCGTTGGTAATGCGATCAATATCAGGATACCATTTGGTGTATGTGCTGTTACAAACACCAATAATCTTTAATTCAAATTGTTGATGGTCAAGATCTTTGATCAAATGGGTCAAAGTTCCTCCAACTGCTCCAATACCGGCTATAAAGACATGTAATTGTTTTTTCTTGATAGAACTATCAGTTTGTGATTCTGTAGATGATTTTTTTAGTGAGAGAGACATAAAATTAATTTACTTCAGTAAGTGAATGAGAAAATTTATTTAATTCAACGTTAAGCTGATCAAATTCGATCAGAAAAGCATCATGGCCATAGGGAGAATGTATTTCAGCAAGAGTACTATGTGGAATTAGGGTAGCGAGTTCTCGTTGTTCCTGTATTGGATAAAGTTTATCGCTTTCAAAACCAATTATTAGAACGGGCTTATGTATTTTCCCCAAAACCTCCTCAAAACTACTACGTCCTCTTGATACATCATGAGTATCCATGGCTTTAGTAAGCGTTATATAAGTGTTGGCATCAAATCTCTTCACCAGTTTATTGCCTTGATAATTCAGGTAGGATTCCACTTGATAAAATTCTTTTTCAGGGTGAATTTGACGGCCAAATTTCTGTTGGTAATTTTCAGGAGTACGATAGGTGATCATTGCCATAGCCCGTGCAGCTGCAAGTCCTTCTACTGGTGGTTCCTGCTGATTATAAAACCCGTTATGCCAATTTTTATCAGCATAAATAGCCATGCGTTGTGCTTCACTAATACCGATTGCCCAAGGTGTATGTGCTTTGCCCATAGCCAATAATGCAGCTTTTTGGATACGCTCATCCATGATAACAAATTCGAGGGCTGTCATACCACCCAATGATCCGCCAATCACTAACTCAACTTCATTAACACCCAGCTCATCAAGCAATATTTGGTTGAATCGAACAATATCACGAATGGTGATGTCGGGAAAATCAGCTTGCCAGGGTTCGCCTGTTTTTGGGTTGATGCTCGTTGGTCCGGTAGTTCCATAACAACTTCCCAAAATATTTGGGCAGATGATAAAATGCTTATCCGGATCAATACTTTTCCCGGAACCGATCAATCCTCCAAACCAAACATCGGCGTCCGAATTTCCGGTGAGTGCATGGCAAATAAAGACCACATTGTCCTTGGCCTTATTCAATGTTCCCCAGCTTCGATACGCAATTTGAGGCTGCTGAATTTCCACACCTGATTCGGTGGCAAAAGAATTTTTAAATGTATGAACTTTTGGTTTTGGCATCTTTTCTAAGTGGATTCCGATTTTTGAATATTCATTGAGGAGGTTGTCAACGAATTACTTAACATCTACAAGGATGATAACAAAGGGCCATTTTATATCTAAGGTATGTCATCAATTATCAATTCTAAGATTCTTCATGTAATATTTTTTTCATTCAATTTACTGTTCATTGGGACTGACAAAATCTAATTATTTATAGACTGATTATCATAAATAAGAAGAGACGGAACTCAGTTCCGCCTCTTTTAAATTAGTTACTAATATATGTGACCTCACCAGAAACCGGAACTGGATTTTGGATGATATCCAGAACAGGACAATTTTCTAAGGAAAGATCTTTTAATTTTTGCAGTTTCACAGGGTCGTTTTCTTCTGTCTCAATAAGCGTTTGATAACGTACGTTAGTAAATCCTGGCCTTGCATCCGAAAGTGCGAAAAAACCATGCAGATCCAGGTCTCCGGTAACGTCTACTTTTACGGATTTGAGATCAATCCCAAGCTGACCTGCGTGCGCTTTGATCACAATTTCCTGACAGGCAGCCAGTGCTCCCAACACATATTCTACGGGATTAGGTCCGGCGTCTGCTCCGCCCAAATTTTCCGGTTCATCTGAAATAAATTCAAAATCCCTTGCTTTAATTTCAGAGTGAAAACCTTCTTCAAGCTTTGAATGTACAGTAAAAGTAGCTTCTGCATTTTTGGGATCATCCTGTACGGCAGTAATGACTCCGGAAATGGCTTTATTTAGTTTTGATTCAGTAATTGATTTTGTAGTTGTAAGGGTACTCATGGGTTGTGTATTTTATTTGTTCGAGTGATCATTCACAGATTATTCCGTGAATGGTTTTAGAATGAGGGAGCGAGGCCTAAACTCGCTCCCTTTTTTTATTATTGAGTAATGGACGATTAGGCTGTTACTTTAATTTTTGCAAACGCCTTGTCGAAATCTTCTATAATATCATCTATGTGCTCAATGCCTACCGAAACTCGGATAAGATCATCTTTTACACCACTTGCCTGCTGCTCTGTTTCATTGAGCTGCTGATGAGTAGTTGAGGCTGGATGGATAACGAGGGTTTTTGCATCTCCCACATTCGCAAGGTGACTGGAAACCTGCACATTTTCAATGAAGTCCCGGGCCGCTGCGTACCCGCCTTTCACACCAAAAGTGAAAACAGAACCAAAATGTCCCTCTTTCAGATATTTTTTGGCACGCTCATGATAATCATGCTCAGGCAGACCAGTAAAGTTTATCCAGTCTACTGCGTCATGATCTTTGAGCCAATGGGCTAATTTGAGGGCATTTTCATTGTGACGCTCAACTCTTAAAGAAAGCGTCTCAAGTCCCTGAAGCAGCAAGAAGCTGTTGAATGGAGATTGGGCCGGACCGAAATCACGTAGTCCTTCAACCCGGGCGCGGATGGCAAAAGCGATGTTGCCAAATGGACCGTCTTCACCAAAAACCTCCCAGAAATTCAATCCATGGTAGGAAGGAGAAGGTTCGCTGAAGCCAGGAAATTTTCCGTTGCCCCAATTGAAATTTCCGCCATCCACAATTACACCGCCGATGGACGTTCCGTGTCCGCCGATCCACTTGGTAGCAGATGCAGTCACTACATTTGCTCCGTGTTTTAAAGGTTGAACCAAAGCTCCGCCGGCACCAAAAGTGTTATCAACAACAAGAGGAATGTTGTTTTCTTTCGCCAGGGCAGAAAGGCCTTCGAAGTCAGCAATATTTCCGCGTGGATTTCCTATTGATTCTACATAAATGGCTTTGGTCTTATCGTCGATATGTTTGGCGTAGGCTTCTACAGAATCTTCTTCCGCAAAGTTAACATCGATACCTAACCGTGGAAGGGTATTTTTAAATTGATTGTAGGTTCCTCCGTACAGAAATTGGGTGGAAACGATATTATCACCTGCATCAGCCAAATTGGTAATGGCCAAGAATTGGGCAGCCTGACCTGATGCTGTCGCAAGTGCTGCAGAACCACCCTCAAGTGCGGCTAATCGGTTTTCAAAAACATCATTGGTTGGATTCATGATCCGAGTGTAAATATTCCCGAATTCTTTGAGGGCAAATAGATTGGCGGCGTGGTCCGTATCATCAAAGTTAAATGAAGTAGTTTGATAGATAGGTACGGCCCGAGAGCCAGTGGTTGGGTCAGGTTCTTGTCCAGCATGCAGCTGAAGTGTTTCAAATTTTAAGTCGCGTTGTTCTTTTTCTTTACTCATGGTTAGTTAGGTTTATGGAGTGAGTGTTGTTGAGTTTATGTTTTAAAAATTAAGTTTTAATACGTTCTTGCTAGAGATTCAGTGACCAACAGGAGCAAAATTCCTGACAATCTTCCGGAAACGAAACTCTAAACTTATTCAGAGAGATCGCTTCATCGTTAATCAGAAAGCAGTAATTCAAGATTAGAGCACCTCGCGATGACAATATGTTGGCTGTTAAATTCATTTAGATTTTATTTTGGCTTTCATTTTTTGGTCGGATCAAAAACTGATGATCGACCTTGATACATCGTTTTTGCACAAAGGTGATGTCGTTTGATTCTATCTTTTCTCGTTCTTCGGGATGATCACCTGTTCCCAACTGTAGCCAAATCACTTTTGGGTTGATGGGAAGAGCTTCATTAATAATTTCAGGGATGTCTTCAGGGCGACGAAAAATGTCAACCACATCTACCGGATAGGGAATGCTTTGCAAGTCGGGATAACTTTTCTCACCAAGGATCTCATCCGCTGCAG
>JAVLBT010000034.1:0-24037 GCA_031580945.1 Gracilimonas sp. | reverse complement strand
AGGCCCGCCTCTCATTAAATTCCTGAAAAGCGTGGGGATTAGGCGCGTTCATCATAAATCCCGAGGGATGCATTTCAAGCCAGGTTACTTTCTTGTCTTGAGGTAATATTATACGGACTGAAATTTCAGCTAAGATCAAACCAAATATAAGCCCGGCAAATATCAGTACGCTATTTAAAAGATATTTTTTCAATATGAACTGGTAGCTATAGGGAATCTCTTCCAATTTTAGATAAATACTTCACCACGTATTTTCCAATTACATCAAACTCAAGATTTACCTGATCCCCTTCCGATTTTTGACTCAGATTAGTATGATCCCAGGTGTAAGGAATAATTGCAACGGTGAAGATATTGTCTTTTTCCCGGGCTATTGTCAAGCTAATACCCTCAATTGTGATACTGCCTCGTCCAACGATCATGTCGGTAAATTCATCCGGATATTCAATCGTGATAAGCCAACCGGTTTCTTCCTTTTCAATCTTTGTAATGGTACCAGTAGTATCTACGTGGCCTTGTACTAAATGCCCTTCAATGCCTTTATTTAGTGTTAGTGAGCGCTCAAGATTAACGGGGCTTGCAGGCTTCAGGTCTCCGATGGAGGTTTTTCGAAGAGTTTCTTCAACAACCTGAACAGTAAAAGTATCCTCGGTAAAAGCAGTTACGGTTAAACAAACACCATTTACGGAAATACTCTCATCCACGTGGCAACTATTGGCGAAAGTACATGCAATCTCTAATTCTTTTCCACCACCATTTAAGGAAGTAGCAGACTTTACTTTCCCAACTTCTTGTATGATTCCTGTAAACATAATTCTAAAAATAACCTGTTAATAATATATCATCGCCAACTGGAGTCCAACTCACTTTTTTAAGGTCAGCAACTTCTTTCATTTTATTTATTCCAATATCTATCACTGATCGGGTACCTGCACCCAACAATTTTGGAGCAATGAAAAGTTCGAGCTTATCCACAAGACCTTGACGAAGTAAAGCAGAAGAAAGCTGTTGCCCGCCCTCAACCAGTACGGAAGCAATGCCTTTTTCACCAAGTGCCTTAAAAGACTGGCGAAGGTCCACATGCCCATCCATTTTTGAAACTTGTAGTACTTCACCCCTAAAATAATTTTGCTTCATGAGTTTAAGCATGGGATCGGCATCGGTTGAGGATGCTTCTTTATTCCATGTTAGAATAATCGTTTTATCTTCAAATTTATCTGAAAAAAGATTTAGTTCTTTTGGGAGTTCATACGGCCCGTCAATCACGATGCGGCGGGGTTGTCGGCCAGCTACATGCCGAACGGTTAGTGCAGGATTATCTACCATGGCTGTTGTTCTGCCAACGAGGACGCCATCATATTCTGAGCGCCACTTATGCACCAGTTTTCGGGAACTTTTACCTGTGATCCACTGAGACTCTCCATCTGCAGCAGCTATGTAACCATCTGCGGTTTGTGCCATCTTTAAAGTAATAAAAGGCCGTCCGAACATTTGGTGATGCAGGAAAAACTCATTCTGTTTTTCCGCCTTTTTTTGCAGCACACCGGTATCAACTTCAATGCCATTATTTCTTAAATGTAAAATACCATTTCCATTCACCTCAGGGTTTGGGTCCTTCATTGCAACGACTACCTTTTTGATGGGAAGCTTTGCTAACATAGGAGCACACGGCGGGGTTTTCCCGTGATGGGAACAAGGCTCCAGGGTAACATAAACGGTTGCATTTTTAAGCTGTTTTTTATCCTTTACAGAATCAACTGCATGGACTTCAGCATGGGCTTCTCCAAATTTTTTATGGTAACCCTGCCCAATAAGTTGCCCAACTTCAGAAACTATAACACACCCAACTAAAGGGTTTGGAGACACAAAGCCTTTACCCTTTTTGGCAATATCGAGAGCTTTTTGCATCCAGTATTCGTCGGTATGAGAAGCGTTTTCTGACATGCTTGAATGTAAAGGTTTTTGCCGGGGTAAAAGAGTATGAAAATAAAAAAGGGGTGAGAACCTCACCCCTTATGAAGAAAATAGAAATATCGCTTACTGAAGAAGGCGGGATCGATTATCAACAATATCGGCACCTTCACGAAGTTCTTCGAGCCAAACAGAAGTAAACTCTTGTACTTTTTGTTGTTCCAATCGCTGCCGAATCTGTTGTCTTTGTTGTGGTGCTAAATTAGCAATATCGGCTTCTGTTTTGTCGATAACCTGAACCATAAAGGCAGCACTATTTCCAGTGAGAACGGGTGAGATGTCCCCTTCATCTAAAGCCAGTATAGCTCCAATGACCTTGGGTTCCCGTCCCGCTCCGGGAATAACAGTCGCACTTGCGCTAAGTGCTGTTTCACTTTGAATTTCTTTTTGAGCCGCTTCCGCAACAGCCTCCAGTGTTTGGTACTGGGAGATCATTTCTTGCACTTCTTGAGTGGTAAGTTCTTTTCTGCGTTCGATCTTTACCATGTTTTCTACTTGCCCGCGGACTTCTTCAAAGGGGCGAAATCCTTCAGGTGTTATTTCAAGAACCTCGAGCACAACAAAGTCGGAGCTCAATTCAAGAGCCTCTGATATATCTCCTTCATCTGCAGTTTCAAGAAAATTCATAATTTGTTGGCTACTGCCAAGTCCTGATACAAAATTATTCCCTTTGGTAGCAAAAGCTTCTTTTACTTCGAGGTTTCTTGTTTCAGCTTCTTCCTGAAAACTGGATTCTTCCGATGCAAAGAACTCAAAATCGGCAGCCTGATCATTTGCTTCATCTATTGTGGCCGGCAAAGCCTGAATGTTATAGCTCATGATCTGAAATTTGATCTCATTTCCTTGCTCAGCTGTTTTCTTTAGGATAGCAGCCTGATTTGCAGTTAAAATAACATCAGTTACTTCTCCTACCTCCAGGTCTGTTACAGGCAAATATTCTTCTCTAATATCTTCCACTTCAACAAAAGCAGACCGGAAGTTCGTTGAAGAAGCCTGACGGGCTAAAAACAAGGAATCATTTTGAGCATTGGCGAAGGGCTGGCGTAACTCCCTGACATCTTCAATGATCTGAGCCGTATCACGAGAGGTAGGCAGTTTGCTGAAAGTCACATACTGAATGCGGTAGCTTTCTTCCCTGCTGTATCGGTCCTTATTGTCTTCATAATAGGTTCGCAGTTCACGATCTGAGATCTGTAGGTCTTCTTCCGCAACTTCACTGTAGGGGAAGCGCAAATAATTGATATTTGCTGTGGTATTATTTCTGATATATTCATCTTCCACTTCAGAGTCTGTGACTTGCAAGCTGGATGAAATATAATTGTTCAGTTTTTGCTGTCTTCGCTGTTCCCTAAGTTGCATCTCTAAAGCCACCGCCTGCTGAGAAAACTGATCAGATGAAAGCACTTGTTGTATGGCTGCGCGATCGATAGTTCCGTCTTCTCTGGTAAAATTTTGGCGAATGACCGGAGCAGGATTATCACCAAAAACCATATCCAGTACTTCCTGATCCGTTACGGTAATGCCAAGCTCTTCCATTTTTTGTTGAAGCAATCGGGAATTTACCATCTCGTCCCATGCTTGCGTTTCATAATAAGCGCGCATTTCAGGTGTTACTGAATTACCTGACTGCTGACTATATGCATTGGTATAGTATTGAACTCGACTTTGATATTCTTCATTTGAAATTTTTTCTCCATTCACTGTACCCAAAGCCGTTGGTCCAGATTGAATAGCACCGAAAAAGTCAACATCTGCTAAAACCCATAAAAGGCCAAAAGAAACAATAAGCAGCCACAAAATTGCGCTGGTGCTGTTTCTCATTTTTTCCATTACACCCATAAAAGGTTACCTCTAAAAGAAATTAATTTAATTGCGATTTGAATACTACAGAGCTCTTTTAGGCTTTGGTAGTAAGCTTGGAAATATAAGTGAATACCCAAGGAATTGAAAGCAAATAACACGGGGTTTTAACAAGCTAAAATATCTCGATCAAACGCATGTGTTTCAGGTACTGACCTGGATTCTCATTAATGTTTTTGATGAGGGCATTCAGGTTTACAGAAAGACTGTCAATATTATTGTACAATGCAGGATCATTCACCATTTTACCAAGTGTGCCTTCTCCGTTGTTGATCTTGTTGAGCACCTCATTCAGGGTCAGGTTGGTCTCATTCAGTCCGCTGCTCAGTGTATCCAGTTTTATGCTTGCAGCTTCTAAGTTATTAATGAGTGCGGTTAGGGACTCCTTGTTATCACTGCTTAGGTCATTCATATTTTCCATGGTAGACCTGGCTTCACGTATCATGGTATCAAGGTCGTTTTGCCGCTGCTGAATAAGGTTATTCAGGGAACCGGTTGTTCCTTTCAGGTCAGTGATAATACCGGAAATATTATCTTTATTTTCCTGATTCAATGTTTCATTAAGACTGGTTACAAGTTTTTCAACTCCACGAATGGAAGCTGAAATATCTGAACTTAATTTTTCCCCTTCCTCAGCAAAAGTATCCATCATTCCTTGTTCAAAAACACCCTGTATGTGTCCTTCGTGAGGTACCATTTCCTGAGAATCAGTTTTTTGTATTTCAATATATTTTCCACCCAAAATGCCGCCTGATTTAAGGATTGCTATAGAACCTTTGGGAATTTCATATCCCTCTTCAATATTCAGAGTAACCAGAGTGGAGTCAGATTCCAGAAGCTCCATTTTCTTAACAGTTCCAATTTTAAATCCTTTTATGTTGACAACATTGCCTGGAATCAATCCATATACCTGATCAAATTTTGTTGTTATACTGGTGGATGAACGAAAAAGCGGTATATCCTTCATGATGCTATATCCGATAAAAGCAACAATGATGGCCACGACCACTGTAATGCCTATTTTTAGTTCATTTGATACTTTTGCCAAAACTATTCTCCTGTACGGTTATTAATTTATTTGGTATTCGCTTGCACGGATAAAATCGAGCAGATTTTGATTGTCACTATGCTTCATGTCTTCAGTTTTACCGAACCAACTCAATTTTTGTTCATCTAAAAATGCGACTTTATCCGAAACTTCCAGAACGCTATGCATATCATGTGTAATAACTATGGAAGTGATGTCTAAATTATCGGCCATCGTCACAATTAATTCGTTGATCTCATCAGAAGTTTTTGGATCCAGCCCGGAAGTCGGTTCATCGTATAAAAGATAATCAGGTTGAAGTATGATCGCTCTTGCGAGTCCAACTCTTTTTCTCATTCCCCCGGAGAGTTCAGAAGTAGATTTCTCCCCAACACCTTCCAGGTTTACCATGCTTAAGGCCTCATGCACATTATGTTCGATCTCTTGTTCACTTTGTTCTGTGAAATATCGTAATGGAAATGCAACATTTTCGAAGGTGCTTATAGAATCAAACAGCGCACCGCCTTGAAACAAAATTCCAAAACGTTGCCGTACTTTTCGGAGGGCCGTATAACTGAGGTCGAATACGTTTTCCTCATCTATCAACACTTCACCTTCATCCGGATATAGCAATGCATTGAGATGTTTTAAAAGAACTGATTTACCACACCCTGAGCGGCCAATAACAGCAGTAGTTTCTCCGTCATTAATGGTGAAATTAACCCGCTCCCAAACCAGAAGGTCTCCAAAACTTTTAGTTAGATCTTTAATCTCAATCATGGATCACAATAATATAGCAGCTAAGGTGAAATCAGCTAAAAGCACAAAGATACAACTTAAAACGGTGGCTTGTGTAGTAGCATTTCCAACCCCTTCGGCCCCTCCAAAGGCATAATAACCTTTAAAACAGGAAATTGATGTAATCACAAATCCAAATACCACCGATTTGATGAAACCAAAGATTATATCTGATTCAAAGAAAAAAGCCCGTGCCCCTTCCATGAATTCCGCAGCGGGTAAAATACCATCCAGAGCCCCGGCTGCTACCCCCCCAATGATGCCAAAAACGGCGGCAGTAATATACAGCACCGGGAACATGAAAAGGCCGGCTAAAATACGAGGAACAACTAAAAATGAAACAGAATTGAAGCCCATAGATTCTAATGCATCAATCTGTTCACTAACGCGCATTGTTCCTAATTCGGTGGAGATCCGGGCACCCACTTTTCCTGCCAAAACCAAAGCACTGATCACCGCTGCCAGCTCAATAACAATGGATTGTGCTACAATTGAACCAATGATGGTACTGGGGTAAATATCCGTGTCAAGCTGATATGCAGTTTGAAGGGTTAATACCGCACCTGTGAATATTCCTACCAAAAATATAATTGGGATTGATTCATAACCTACCTTCACAAACTCTTGAAATAGGTTCTTTCGGTAAGTACTGATTTCTGTTGATGAACGTAAAGCCTGGTAAAGTAATTGAGCGTAATGGCCAAATTGACGCAGACCAGCCGCACCTGGAAAATTGGTATTCATTTCTTAATCAAAATTCTTGACGTATTGCCGAAGCATTTGATTATATTACAAAACATTTTTGCCAATTGTGATTTATAAATCGTTAAATAATGCCAAGAGTTTTTTTATTAGTTCTGATTATATGTGCAGTATCTGAAAGTGCTGTAGCACAATCAAATTCAGGCACCATCTTTCGGTTCTTAGAAGTTGCTCCAACAGCAAGAACGGCTGCTTTAGGCGGTAATCATGTTGGGCTTTACGATGCAGATTTTAGTTTAATTCATATCAACCCGGCATATTTGCGTAAAGGAGCTTCAGGATCTGTTTCTGCATCATTTATGAACTTTTTAGGAGGGGCCAACATGGGGTTCACCAGCGGGGCCTACCATATTGAAAATGTGGGTACCTTTGCTGCAGGAATTCGGTTTTTGAGTTATGGTGAATTTGATGAACTCAATGAAGACGGAGAACAACTTGGCACTTTTAATGCAAATGATATGGCATTGACAGGTAGCTACAGCCTGTTACTGGGAAGTCATATCCAATTAGGATCCTCATTTGATGTCATTCATTCTTCTTATGCTACGTATAAATCAACGGCTTTAGCAATTTCAGGAGGAGTGTTTTACCAGGATACATCAAGTCATTTTAGCGCCGGCTTATCCATTAGGAACCTGGGTGGACAACTAACTGCATTTGATACACGACGGGAACCATTGCCCTTAGATGTTTCTATTGGGATCACTAAAAAACCAGAGGCATTTCCATTTCAACTAAGCCTGACACTGGCAAGACTCAATGACTGGGATCTGAGGGTTTTGGGTGAGACCCAACGCCCCGATCTGTTAGATAATGCATTTCGACACGTTGTTTTTGGGGGAGAAGCAACCCTTGGTGAAAATCTGATCTTTAGGTTTGGCTACGATCATTACTTGCATGAACAGGTGAAGACAAATAATAATTTTGATCTTGCAGGAATTTCATTGGGCCTTGGGTTTAACATTCAAGGGATTACATTCGACTTTAGCAGAAATTCCTACAGTAAATTAGGAGGACTTACCAGATTGAGTATCAAAACAAAATTATTTTGATGTATGGAAAACTTTTATCGCATAATTATGTTATTGATATTGAATATTTTGCGGATTATATAGGTCCACCATAACAAGAGTAACACTATTAATTAGTAATCAAAGTGAACTTAACAATGATAATGATTAAAAGATTTTTTGTAATTCCACTTCTCTTAATTGCACTTTCAGTATTCTTTACATCCTGCGCCACCAGTGGCTCCGCCGGGGGTTCATCAAAAACTTATTCTGAAGATTACAGAACCATGATCTCAACAGTTGAACAGGCAATTCGAAGCAGCAGGCTGAGTATTCAGGAGATGCATGAAAATGAAGAAGAAACCAAATACGAGTTTATCTTCAGTGAGCGGGTAAATTATGGCGGTGAAATAGTAAATGGAAAGATTGTCCGTGCAATTGTAGAAAAGGTAAATGATAAGGAAGCTACTGTAAAAGTTATCAATCCCAATTATCACTTTACAGTACCCAATGATCAGCGTCAAAACTACAGACGTATGTTGTTGGAAAAGGTTGACGATCTGCTTAAACAGTCTTAAAAAAATAAATTCAAGAATGGGCATCATTCCAACTGTACAGTTGTTATTTTAAGCTGAATAAAAACCTAATTCTGTACAGTTAAGTAATATTTTTATGATCAAATATCTGACCGCCGGAGAGTCTCATGGACCAGAATTAACCGGCATTGTTGAGGGCGTACCTGCTGGGCTCTCGATTACTGAGGAAGAAATAGCTTCTCATTTAGTCCGCCGCCAAAAGGGATACGGCCGAGGTGGTCGAATGGCTTTTGAGAAAGATTTTGCCACCATTACCTCCGGCTTGCGATTTGGGAAAACAATGGGTGGCCCTATTGCTATGAAAATGCCAAACCGGGCTTTTGAAAAAGACGATGCGGGCTGGCCAACCGTAATGAACAAAAAAGAAGAAGCTGAGGGCATAGAAAAAATTACTCTTCCCCGTCCAGGACATGCTGACCTTGTAGGAGCGCAAAAATATAGGTTTGATGATATCCGCCCGGTTATTGAGCGTTCAAGTGCAAGGGAAACTGCAATGAGAGTAGCCTGTTGCAGCATTTCCAGGTTGTTGCTAAAGCATTTTGGAATCGAAATCGGTGGCCATGTAATTCGAATTGGATCCGTAGGATACGAAAACTGGAACCAAGTACGGGAAATTGCTGACCCATTAGCCACGGCCGGAGCAGAAGCAGTGTATAAAAATGCAGATGAATCTGATGTCCGCTGTTTAGATGAAGATTTATCTGCAGATATGCGCGAGGAGATCAAAATAAGGCGAAAAGAAGGATCTTCATTAGGGGGTATTTATGAGATTATTGTCACGGGTTTACCCGTTGGGTTGGGTAGTTATGTTCACTGGGATAGAAAACTTGATGGTCAGCTTGCTCAGGCAATTATGGGCACTCAGGCAATGAAAGGGGTCGAGATTGGGCTTGGTTTTGAGGCAGGACACCGACACGGACAAGAAGTGCACGATGAAATATCGCATGATGGGAAAGCATATAAAAGAAAGACCAACAGAATGGGCGGTATAGAAGGAGGAATGACAACCGGAATGCCAATCATTCTAAGAGGGGTGATGAAGCCTATACCAACGATGCTAAATCCTCTTGGTACGGTAGATATGCATACCAAAAAGGAATCAGAAACCAGGTATGAGCGCTCCGATGTTTGTGCTTTACCACGCGCAGTTGTAGTTGCAGAAAGTGTATTAGCTCCCGTTCTTGCTAATGCATTCTTAGATAAATTTGGTGGAGATTCCATAGAAGAAATTGAAGCCAACTATGAAAGCCGGGAACAATGAATTCACGTATATCAACGTTAGCTAAAGCAGTTAAAGAACACCCTGAGGATTCCTTTTATAAGTTCACGCTTGCTTTGGAAATGTTGAAGATCGATGAAGATCAGAAAGCACGGGTTTTATTTGAAGCCATACGCAATCAAGATCCGGGCTATGTTGGCGTGTATTATCATCTTGCAAAACTTTACACCAAACTGGAAGAGAACATTAAAGCAATAGAAACCTATAAAGAGGGAATTAAGGTAGCGGATGAGCAGAATGATGCACATGCAAAATCTGAATTATCCGCTGCCCTGTTAAATCTTGAAATGGAACTGGAAGAATGATCAAAACCCTGAATCTAAATAAATGGATTATCCTGTCTTTACTTCTACCTTTTTTTATTTGCAGTAATATATTTGCGCAATCTGAGGCTTCTTATACGGTAAAAAGCGGAGATACGCTTTATAATATTTCTAAACGGCTGAATGTGACGATCGCAGAACTCAAGGAGTGGAATAACCTGTCTGGTAATGAGATAGAATTAGGACAGATCTTAACCTACTACCGACCTGATGAAAATGAAACTTCTGAAGAGGTACCTCAAAATACATCCGATCCGCTAATTAGCACGTCAAAAGAAATTCCTACCAAGTTTTATATAGTAAAAAGTGGAGATACATTATATGAAATTGCACAGGAACACGATATGAGCGTGGATCAACTGCGAACTTTAAATAACCTTTCCGGATCAACCATAAGTATTGGGCAGCGACTGACCGTAAAAAAGCAAGCAAGTAATGTTGCTCCCAATATAGCTCGAAATACGGAAGGATCTGCTCCACAGGGTGTATTTTCAGTGTATAAAGTAAGAGATGGAGATTCTAAGGAAGCTGTACTTGAAAGGTTTAAAATGAGTGAAAACGAACTTAGAAGCTTAAACCCCGAGTTTAATTTAGATGAGCTCATTGAGGGTGAAGAGATCACGGTATTGTTACCTCCTTCCAGAAATTATGAAAACCCATATGCTAAGGACGCAAACTTACAAGCACTTGGAGAAGTAAAGGTGTTAAAATATGGTGATTCTGAAATTGGGTCTGCTACTACAACCGGAGAGCTATACGATCCTGATTTACTTACGGCAGCGCACTCAAATATTTCGTTGGGCAGCATTATTTTTATTGAAAACCCAATTACTGAAAATGGTGTATATGTAAAAGTAAATGACCGGATCACAGAGGCTGGAATCAAATTGTCCGAAAAAGCGTATGATGTTCTCAATTTATCTGAAACCGGTGAACCGGCTATAAGTATTTATACTGAGGTTAATGACTAATCATATAAAGCCATATTTCGAAAATACGCATAATTTGCTGTACAGCTTTTTGGTAAGCTTGCCACTGTTTTTGCTTTATGAGATTTTGATTTTAATATCCCAGCCTGAAGGGGATGCGATCGTTCGAATTAGTGTAGATGTATGGATAAAGACCTTGTTTACCTCTTTAGGCGTAAATGCTATCTCATTTTCATTATTACTTGTTGCTGTAGCAGGTTTGTTTATTATCTATAAAGAACGTGCCCGTTTAAAAACGCTGCGATTTGCATACTTCCCAATTATGATCGTAGAGGCAACTTTTTATGCAATTGTTGTAGCTCTGATCAGTCAAAGCCTGGTTTCCTGGGTTGTGAACTTTGCAGCAAGCAGCCCCATTGAAAGTTTGTCTGTCCTTCAAAAATTGGCACTGTCGTTAGGGGCCGGCTTATATGAGGAATTATTTTTCCGAGTTTTTTTAGTGACTGTTTTTATTCTCATTTTCACTAAAGTTTTTGGAAAAAAATGGGCCGCTATTTCGGCTTCAGTAGTGCTTTCAGCCCTGTTATTCTCTGCGGTGCATTACATTGGAAGCATGGGAGATGCTTTTACAATTTATAGTTTTCTTTACCGCTTTTTATTTGGATTAATTCTAAATGGAATATATGTTTGGAGAGGATTTGGAGTCGCAGCCTGGACACATGCAATATATGATATTATGGTAATTGCGCTTTTGTCTTAAGAAAAGCATGAACGGGACAATCAATACAATCTATTTAATATTGAAGTGCTTTTTGAATAATATTAAATAGCATATTACTTGAGGCAGAGCACAGAATATTTATAGATGATATTGAATAAAGAAGGGATGGTAACATGTCTCAATTAACGAGAGATGAGAAAAAGAAACAAAAGGATTTTGATGAGGAGATAATTCCTCACATGGATGCGTTGTATAACTTCGCTCTTCGTCTCACTACAGATCCCAATGATGCTGAAGATTTGGTACAGGATACCATTGTAAAAGCTTATCGTTTTTTTAGTAGCTATGAAAAGGGTACCAATGCCAAGGCCTGGATGTTTAGGATCTTAAAAAATTCCTTCATTAATAATTACAGAAAGAATTCAAAAAAACCATCTCAAGTTGATTATGATGAGGTGTCATCCTATTACGAATCGGTGAGAGCTGAACGAACAGAGACCTCTGATCTTGAAAGCCTGATGTTTCGTGAAATGATGGATGATGATCTTTCCGAGGCATTGACACGACTACCGGAAGATTTTAGAACGGTTGTTTTGCTATGCGATGTAGAAGGGTATACCTATGAAGAAATTGCTAATATGCTGGATGTGCCTATAGGTACCATTCGTTCCCGTTTACACCGTGGCAGAAATTTACTCAAAACCGAGTTACTTGAATATGCTAAAAAACGAGGTTATACGGGAGACTGATCTCTAAGGGGATAAGCATCCTCCTCTGTTCCGGATTGTTGTATTCGTAGAGAAACACGCATCGTCGTTCCCTCATCTAACTCCGAGCGCAGTACAAAGACACTGCCATTGTGATAGTCTTCTATGATTCTTTTCGTGAGGCTAAGTCCTAACCCCCAGCCTCTCTTTTTTGTGCTAAAACCAGGCTTGAAGATATTTTTTACATTTTTGATATCAATGCCTGAGCCGGAATCTTCTATATCAATTATGACTTCTCCTTCCTGTACTTTTGAGCTCACCGAGATATAGCCCTTTGTTTCTTTACCCCGAAGTGAATCCATTGAATTCTTAACTAAATTTTCGATCGCCCACTGCAATAATTCCGGATTGGCTTTTACGATCGCATTCGCCTGCAGGTCTTTATGTACCTGAATAGATTTGCCTAACCTGGGAAGCCTTCTTTCCATATACACCATCACTTGCTCTAATATTGGGCCGATATCCATTTTCTTGAGTTCCGGCTCTGAACCAATTTTTCCAAAACGTTCGGCAACACCGCGTAGTCGTTGAATATCTTTTTCGATCTCGTTGGCAATATTTGTGGCCGTCTCATCGAACCTATATTCGTCTTTCAATAGCTGAAGCCATCCATACAAACTTGAAATTGGTGTTCCCAGTTGATGGGCTGCCTCTTTAGCCATACCTACCCAAAGATTGGATTGCTCAGATCGTGTAATACTTCTGTATGTTGTATATCCAATTCCAAGTAGAAGGCCTAATAATAAGATCTGTATGTAAGGAAAATACCGTAACATCTGCACGGTTGGGCTTTCCCCGTAATACACAAATTGGGTTATCTGTCGGTTTTCATCGCCGATCTTAAATTCCAACGGCGTGTTCAGGCTTTTGAACTCACGTACCAGTTCTTCCCTGGATTTTCGAGAGGAGAATCTAACGGAATCAATATTTCGAGATGCCACAATAAAGTCACTGGAGTCAATGACTATTGTTGGGATCTTAAACCGGTCTTCAACGATGATCTCTTCCGTTACAAAATCCGTGGAACTTCGGATGGACTCTGCTTCTTCGATGAGTGTAAAAACGGTGTCAGGGACTTCTTCAATATCTTCCAAAATTTGCAGCGCATTCAACAACTTTGTGCTGGATTGCTCACTCACCAGCTGGCTGTTAAATTCAATGGCCCGTGTCCATAACTCCACGCTTGCTCGTTCTTGCTCCAGTATCTTGGTAACCAGGTACTGGTTATAAACAACGGATCCAACTCCCAAAGTGATGAGCAGGAGTACTAATACAAGCTTAATCCTATTTGAAGGAACAAAAAGTTTCATAGAGTTAAGGGTAACCCTTTTCTGATAATATAAAAAGGTGAGACATAAAAAAGCCCCCTATCTAACAGGAGGCTGAATTTATTTAAGCGGATGCTTTTTGTTTTTCGTATACCGGTGGAGCTTGTTTTTCTATGGTTTCTTTAGTTATTACGCACTTAGAAATATTTTTCATGGAAGGTAAAGTGAACATGATATCCAGCATGGCTGCTTCCATGATAGAGCGTAGGCCACGAGCTCCGGTTTTTCGCGCCTTGGCCCGTTGAACAATAGCTTTAAGTGCTTCTTCTTCAAGCTCAAGCTCAACATCTTCCATCCCAAACAATTTGGTATATTGCTTGACCAATGCATTTTTTGGAGTTTTGAGAATATCCAGCATGGCGTCATCAGATAATTCATGCAGTCCGCAAATAACGGGTAAACGGCCGATAAGCTCTGGTATAAGCCCAAAGTGCTGCAGATCTTCGGGTTCAACATGAACAAAGATCTCTGGGTTATCCTTATCGAATTTAACCTGATCTTTATTGTGGAAACCCATTACGCTGGTTGACAGTCGTCGGGAAATGATCTCTTCAAGTCCTGAAAAGGCGCCACCGCAAATGAATAGAATATCAGCCGTATCTAATTGTATAAAGCTTTGCTCAGGATGCTTTCTGCCTCCTTTTGGGGGGATGTTGGCAACGGTTCCTTCCAGGATCTTCAAAAGAGCCTGTTGTACGCCTTCTCCGCTAACATCACGGGTAATAGAAGGGTTGTCACTTTTGCGGGCTACTTTATCAACTTCATCAATATATACAATGCCACGCTTGGCTCTTTCTACATCATAATCAGCGGCCTGAAGCAGATTGCTTAAAATACTCTCCACATCTTCACCCACATAACCGGCTTCCGTTAACACAGTAGCATCTGCAATAGTGAAGGGTACGTCTATAATTCGAGCCAGAGTGCGTGCCAACAAGGTTTTACCGCTTCCCGTAGGCCCAAGCAACATGATATTTGACTTCTCAATTTGGGTATCGTCGAGGTCGGCGTTTTCAGCTGAAATCCGCTTATAGTGGTTATAAACAGCTACCGATAAAGTTTTTTTAGCTTGCTCCTGTCCGATCACGTATTCGTCGAGTTTATTCTTGATCTCGACGGGTTTTAGCATCGGTTTGAAACTTTTCTCACGCCGGCGAGCTAAGGATGCCAGGTCACTTTGAATGATACTTGATGCGTCTTCAACACAACGATCACAAATATAAACACCGGGACCGGCTACCATACTATTCACTTCCAGACTGGAGCGACTGCAAAATGAACAGTGTACAATATCGCTGTTTTTCTCTTTATCGCTCATAACAAGCTTAATTTAATGAAATTGACGATTATTTGGAATTATTAGAAGGCTTAGTTAACACGTTGTCCACTAATCCATAATCTTTGGCTTCGTCCGCAGTCATCCATTTATTACGATCGGAGTCTTCCAATACTTTTTCTACATCTTGGCCACAATGATCAGCAATGATCTGTCCTAACTCCTTTTTAACCCGAATGATCTCGCGGGCCTCAATTTCAATATCACTTGCTTGTCCCTGAGTTCCCCCTAATGGCTGATGGATCATCACACGTGAATGTGGTAGGCAACTTCGTTTTCCTGAAGTTCCTGCTGTCAGCAAAACAGCTCCCATGCTTGCGGCCATTCCCATACAGGTAGTTGCTACATCGCACTTAATGTGCTGAATGGTATCATAGATGGCTAAACCTGCAGAAACAACGCCGCCCGGACTATTAATATAAAACTGGATGTCTTTTTCAGGATCTTCACTTTCAAGAAAAAGCAATTGAGCCATAATAGAACTTGCAACCGCATCATTTACCGGTGTTCCGAGAATAACAATTCGGTCTTTAAGTAAGCGTGAGTATATATCATAAGCCCGCTCACCTCTGCTGGTTGTTTCTACAACCATAGGGACCAAATTATTTTGGACAGGTTTAACAGAATCTAAATTCGGGTCTTCAAAAAGAGGTTGATTGGTAAACATGACGTCCTCGTAAGGTAATTATTTGTTTTTCTTTGATTGTTCTTCCTGCTGTTCGCGATATTCATCTTTGCCCAGCTCTTTTACTTTAACTTTATCTTGCAGAATATCGAAAACTTTATTTTCACGAATACTGCTTCGGAGCTGTTCAAGCATTTGCGGCTGTTGCGCATAATATTGCTTAAGCTGATCTGTAGGCATACCATATTGGGCAGCCTGTACGGCTAAATGTTCATCAATATCTTCGGGTTTTATTTCGATATCTTCAAATATCTCCTGAAGTTTTTGACTGATGAAAGACCATTTGGCTTCACGAACAGCACGATCTTTCATTCCAGCCTTATATTGTTCAGCGTCAAAATTATCGGGTAACTCACCACCCTGCTTTTGTTTTAACTGATCAACATAAGAGCCCTGTATTTGAGCAACAAACGTTTCAGGAACTTCGAACTCATGAGCTTCAACAAGAGCATCGGCTACATCATTCTTAAATAAGTCTTCGGAAGTTTGGTCATAATATTCCTGCATCCGGCTTTTGATATAGCTTTTAAACTGATCTTCATCCTCAGCTTCCCCATTGCTTTGCTCGTCTATCAGTTCGTCGGTGAGCTTCGCCTTATGCAGCTTTTGCACTTTTTTAATGGTTACGCGAAATCGGTCTTTTTCATCTCCCTCTCCCAGTTCCATATCAACGACTTCTCCGGCTTTTTTACCTGACAGTTCTTTGCGGAACTCAGTAGCTCCATCTTGTCTGAGATCGATCTCCTGTCCTTCATCCACTTCACCTTCAACAGCATTTCCATCTTCATCCAGAGTTACTACATCTACGATCAATTTTGATTCGTCGCCTGCAGCTTCATCCACTTCTTCCCAATTTCCTTCACGCTCAAGCGTTCGTTCAATCTCTTCATCCACTTCTTCATCGGTTACATCGTGGATCATCTTTTTCACTTCGATCTTGGATAGATCTTTTATGTCGATCTCGGGTTTACCACCGATCTTAAATTTCACTTCAAGCTCGTCGTTCTCCCATGAGAAATCCACCATTTCCGTTTCACCGATGGGTTCATGTTCGGGAACAACCTCTTTTTCAAAGATCTTTTGAACAATATTACTTATTTCTTCTTGTTCAATTTCTTTTCCAAATCGCTTTTTAATAAGCCCCATAGGCACTTTTCCGGCACGAAAGCCAGGAAGCTGAATCTGGTTTTTATATTTTTTATACGCTTTATCGAAGTCCTCTTGAAGATCTTCTCGTTTTGCTTTCAGGGTAACTTCTTTATCAACAGATGTGAGTTCTTCTACAGAAATATCCACTTCTTCTCCGCTTTAATAATTATGTGAATTCAATAAATGAACAGGATTTCAATTTAAGGAAAGGAGTACGAGAGGGGGGACTCGAACCCCCACATCGATTAAGATACTAGATCCTAAATCTAGCGCGTCTACCAATTCCGCCACTCTCGCAAAATTTCAGAGCTTACAAAGATAAAGCTTTCAATTTCTGAATTCAACTTATTTGGGGAAGAAAGTACTGTGTGAACTGAAGTATGTAATGGAGGAAAAAATTAAATTGTTTTGAATTGGAATTTGGGCGTTTAAATGCAGAATTTTGAAATATCATGTATAGAAATCTACGCTTGCTTTACGTTACAACACCTACAAAAGAAGAAGCCCAAAAAATTGGCCGTGCAGTGGTTAAAGAAAACCTTGCAGCCTGTGCGAATATTATAAATGGGATGCATTCCATTTATACCTGGAAGGGAGAGGTTCAGGAAGAGCAGGAGTGCGTGCTTATTATAAAAACACACTATTCAAGAGTGAGAAAAGTGACCCGGCGCATCAAAGAAATGCATAGCTATGAAGTGCCCGCTGTTGTATCTATTACGGTTACGGAAGATGAGGGTAATATTGAATATCTTGACTGGCTGGAAGCTAATTCTAAACAGCCTTTTGAGCTGTAGGGTTTACCGGTGTAACCCACATTCTGTCTTTCCGGAATCTGACCAACGACCTTCCCGTCCATCTCCCTTTTTGGTGCAATGTGTACAGCCGATAGAATCAAATCCAAAGCGCTCTAAAGGATGTCGCGGTATTCCAAAACTCTCAAAATAATCATCCACCATTTCGGGTGTCCAGTCGATGAGTGGATAATACCGATAGATGTCGTCTTTTTGTTGAAGGATCTCGAGTCCGCTACGGTAACTATTTTGGTATCCAATTAAGCCTGAGATCCAAACCTTGTGTTCTTCTTTAATTTTTTCGAGCGGCTCCACCTTGTTATAGTGGCAGCACAGATCAGGATTGGAATTCCACATTTTATCTTCGTTAGTGATCCTGTGTTTTTCCTCATCGGGAACATGATCCACTACATTGATCCCATATCGTTCAATAAGCTGATCTTTATATTCCAGTGTTTCCGGAAACAGGTAACCTGTATTGATGAAGTGGATAGCGTGATCTGGACGAATGCGACTGATCATGTGGATGAGCAACGCAGAGGTTGTACCAAAAGATGTGGTAATAAGCACATCATCCCGATATTTGTTTAAAATATGGGCAATGCGAACATCATTATGTGCCGCAGAGAGGGATTTATTTATCTTTTTTATGTGAACCGACTTCATGACTTAATGATCTAATATTCAGCTGGAATTTTCAATCATTTTGAACAAATAAAAGCACATTTTTTCTGTAAGCGCTTTTCTACTCCCTCAGCATAAATACACATGTATTTTATTTTTAAAAATGAATTTTAGATAGACCAAATTTCATATTTTAGGAGAAAAAATATGATATGGTTTTAACTCAGGAGCGCATTTCAGAGTTCATTTTATGGGTAAAAATTAACAGGCCACAGGCCCGGAATGCTATTGATTTTGAAGTAATGGAAAAGCTGGAAGACTTGGTGTCTCAAGTGGAGGAGGACGAGAGCATCCGCGTTTTGATTTTAAGCGGGACCGGAACCGAATCTTTTGTTTCTGGAGGCGATTTAAAAAAATTTCATTCCATAAGATCAAAAGAAGAAGCAGTTTCCAAGGCCAAAAGAATGCAGCATTTACTGAACCGAATAGAAGATCTCCCCTGCTGGACGGTAGCTGGTATAAATGGAGATGCTTATGGGGGTGGAATAGAATTGATGTTGGCATTCGATTTTCGGTTGTCAGTTGCACATGCAAAATTTGGGTTTACCCAAGGGCGATTTTATTTGGTTCCGGGTTGGGGCGGACTTACCCGGCTGGTTGAAAAAGTAGGCCGGACCAAAGCCCTGGAATGGTTGGGGAAATCGGAAGTGCATGATGCAAAATATGTAATGGCACATGGGCTGATCGAGCACATTGTACCTGGAAACTCATTGAATGAGGAGGTGCTGAATTGGACCAAAAAGCTTACTAAAAATGATCGGAGGTTCATACGCATCATTAAGAAAGGAGCTATGAGATATGCAGAACACCGAAAAGAAGCATTGGAAGCAGAAGTAACTCCATTCTCAAAACTTTGGGTGGATGAGCAGCATATAGAAAGGGTTGAAAAATTCATGAATCGAAATAAAGATTAACATTTCACATCATGTCAACACTTGGATATTCGCTGCTGGATGTGTTTTTCGTGATCTTCCATTTTTCCCTGATTGCTTTCAATCTTACAGGCTGGATGTGGGCTAAAACCCGAAAACTGCATCTTTATGTGATCTCAGCAACCATATTCTCCTGGGTGGGATTAGGAGTTTTTTACGGCTGGGGCTATTGCCCCTGCACCGACTGGCACTGGCGGGTGAAATATGAATTGGGCGAAACTGATCTTCCCTCATCTTACATTAAATACTATCTCGATTTGCTAACCGGTTACAATTGGGATCCCTTTTGGGTCGACATATGGGTAGCAGGTTTAGGAATTGGGGCTTTTTTGATCTCACTATACATAAATTTTCGGAAATCCTAATAAGGAGTTATTTCACTGCGAACATCCAAAGACTTCGCAGCGTTTAAGAAAAGCCATTTGGCATATATGTAGAATGAAAAATACGTATCTTTGAAAAGCAGGAAAGCCGGATGATCGCCCAGCACTTAACTTTTATTTTCTACACTATAAGGAAGATCTCTCGGTCTGACGGCTTCAAGTCCGTCTGACCGTTATTTTATAAGACATCGAAGTTTGATCGAAAATCCATCAGACGGGTTATCCGTTAGATGGAAATGTTAAAGATATTACAGAAATAAAAGTTAAGTGCTGGGAGGAAAGTCCGGACACCAACAAGCGTCGTTGCTCCCCGATTCGGCTGAAGCCGGCGAAGGGGAGGCATCCCAACAGGAATGGCGGGATGACAGACAGTGCAACAGAAAACAGACTACCCCACACATAGGCAACTATGTGTAGGGAAAAGGTGAAAAGGTGAGGTAAGAGCTCACCGTCCACGACGGTGACGTCGGGAGCACGGTAAACCTCGCGAGGTGCAAGTTCATGCAGATGGTATACACCGCTTGTTGTGACGCCATCGGGTGGAACGCGACAGACAAATGATCATCCTCGACAGAATCCGGCTTACAGGCTTTCCTGCTGAATTTATATGAAAATCCCGCTCTTGTGGAGAGTGGGGTTTTGTTTTTTATAGGAATAATGTTGTCAAGTTGCATGGTTAGCTGTCACTCTGCCTGATAATCGGTCAAAAACATCCCAATTGATTAAAAAGAGAACGAGAATGGGTATGACCAAATACCATAGAAAAGAGATCATGGCAAAGGTTCCTTCCATCGCAACCGTTTGATCAGGGACTAAAAGCACTTTGCCATTGAGTCCGTTGGAGAAGATGCTCCCGTTTACCCAATTCCAACCAAGATGTAAACCAACGGGGAGAATTATGGATTGAGTCTTTACATATGATTTGGCAAAAACGTACCCCATCAGCCCGGTGGTGATAAACACGAGTGTCATACCTAGCCCATTTCCCAGAACTCCGTAACTGAACCAATGAAAGATTCCAAAAGCAACTGACGAAACTAATATTCCTGTTCGCTGTGAAGAATATTTGATCAGGCCATACAATAATACACCGTGAAAGACCAATTCCTCGATAAGTACTCCATTCAGTTCAGACAGAGTAGCAGATAAGAATTTTCTCACGGTGATATCTTGCGACACAGACCAGCTTATATCATTAAGTAGAGAGAAGAAAAGCTGAGAAAACAGGAAAAGGGCTCCCATTAACAAAAAACCGATAGCAAATTCTTTTAACCGTAATGTGACTGGGGTTACCCAGAATGAAAGAATATTCCTTTTTTCAAGGGGGTAAATGAATAACCAGGAAAGGAAGAGGATTATCAGAACAAGAAGCAGCGTGAAAGGCATCGTTAAAAATATGTTTATGTGCGTTTGAAATTAACGCTAGCTAACTACGTCCAGAAAACATTTTTGATGCAAATTTTTTTAAAGTCTTAAACACGCAAAGTGTAATTGCGGTCGGTAAAACTAGCAATGAAATGAGGTTAATTATTTCAAACAAACAACCAAACACTCAATATTCCTCCCGCAGAAATAACTGATATCAGCCAAAGTAGCTCGCGGCTTTTCTTCCACCCGGCCAAAAAAATAAATAAGCCTGCTTTAACCAAAGTGTTTGAAACTACTGCTAAGATGATGCCGCGAATAGCTACAACCGAATTAAGATCGTTTTGGGCCATTTTGGAAAAGGAAACGGTGATGGCATCCACATCCATCAGTCCGGAAATTAGAGCCAGCAGGTAGATACCCCGGTTGCCTAACCATTCCTCAAGCGCTGTGGCAAGTACCAATATCACGGCTAATAAAAATCCAAATTGTAGTGCGGTACCGAGTTGAAGTGGATTTCCCAGGTCAAGGGTTGGGTTATCTGAAGTTTCAGATGTTTGAGAGGATTTTTTCCATAACCAAAATACACACACACAAAGGTGAGTACAAGCATAACCGTAAGCGGTATCCAGATGGGATGGAGCAGCGCGGGATTTACGACAGCGATTTCAATATACACGCGAATGAACATGATAGAGGAGGCGATGAGTACGCCGGCAGCAAATAATTTTGACATCGCGATCTTTTGTTGCTCAGCAAACCTGGCGAAACTAATCGTTACGGCCGTTGATGAAGCAAGTCCGCCTATAACTGATGTAAGCAAGGTGCCTTTGTCCTGCCCCACATATTTCACCAAAATATAGCCCAGAAATGAGAGCCCGGAAATGAGCACGACCATCCACCAGATCCAGTAAGGGTTGAGGGTGTTCCAGGGACCGTACCCTTCATTTGGTAAAAGCGGAAGCAATATTACAGAAATGATAAGTAGTTTGATGCCTGCATAAATGACTTCCACGTCTATTTCCCGAAGCCAGCTGTGAAGAACCGGTTTAACGCTTAATATGGACATCACAACAACTGCCGAGGCCAAAGATTCGATCTGATATCCCAATGCAGCCCATGCCCCAAGTGAGTAGGTAAGCAGCAAACTTACTTCCGTTGTAATGCCGATGTCTTGTTCATCAAGTGATTTTTGCTCAAAAATATAAGAGGCGATGAGCAGACCTGTAAAAGCAATAAAAACCAATCCCAGAATCCATTCGCCGGTATAAGGTATGAGTACTGCCCAAATACCACCCAGCAGTCCAGATAAGCTAAAGGTACGGATGCCGGCAATTCTATCCCCTTCATCTTCTTTACGCCCGTGCCATCCCCTTTCTATTCCAATGAGGAGTCCAACCCCCAAAGCTGCACCTAATTTCCAGATCAAGTCGAGATGAGCTTCCATATTGAAAGTGGTTAATTACATCTCTTAATGTATAAAAAAATAGGGGAATAGAAACTACATATTGATCTTATAATTTCCTTTCACATTGCGCTCAATTTGACGCTTAACATCTTTTTCTTTAATGGAATCGCGCTTATCATACTGCTTCTTACCTTTGGCGATTCCAATCAGAACTTTGGCATTTCCTCTCTTGAAATAAAGCTTTAACGGTACGATCGTATACCCTTGTTGCTGAACCGCTTTATCGAGTTCCCGTATTTCTCTTTTGTTGAGTAATAACTTTCTGGGGCGGCGCGGGTCATGATTATAGTATGAGCCGTGTTCGTAGGGTTTTATATATAGCTCTCGCAACCATGCTTCCCCATTCTGTAAAAAAGCAAAGGAATCAGTAAAACTGGCCTTTCCCTGTCTTAAGGACTTCACCTCCGTCCCTTTCAGGACCAATCCTGCTTCATACGTTTCCTCAACTTTGAAGTCGTGCCTGGCCTTCCGATTTTGTATAGTAGGCGTTGTTTTCTTTTTGTCGCTCATATGATCACGTTAATTGTGATTCCGTTTTTGCCATTAAATCTCTAAAACACACTTTATATCGGTCACAGATTAAATTTGAAAACCCATGTCTTGAAGCTCATCCAGGATCTCCTGTTCCGGTTGTCTGTCCGGGAAGCTGCGGTAGATAGCTAAGATTTGATCAATTTCAGCACGGGCTTTTTCATTTTCAGGATTGATCTCCAGTACTTTAATGAATTCACGTAGCGCGTTATTAGCACTTTCCCGCATCTCTGATGGATCCGCATTATAAATCAGGTGAATACCATGTTGCAGGTGAATTTTTTCTCTAAGTGCCTCTGCATTTTCAGGAGAAGCTTCATTTACGATGCTCAGAGCTTGATCAAAATTTGCTTCTGAAATTTGTTGTTCCACCCGGTCCTGCAGCGTTAATTCATTTTGCTCAACGGTATTTTGATTTTCGGATTGTGAACAGCCTGCAGTAAGGCCAAGTGATAATAAAGCAATAAGTAGAATTCGCATATTGATAAACTGATTGTAATTAATTCATGTAAATTGGATTCGGGCTGATACAGAGTATAAAAATAATCATACTTAGCCAACCTATCACACGGCGTGTTGGCGATAGTTGTTCTTCTATATCCACCGGTGGATGTTCAACTTTAACGATAAAAGCAACGAAAAAACTCCATACCAGCCAAATAAAAGATGCTTTCCCGGGTTCTATGCCTCCCGTTATTATTGTATAAGCAGCTGTGATAGTTAAAGACAACAGGGTCATTCCCTGAATCCAGTTAGTATTGGCGCGGATGAATGCTTTGCTTATAAGGAAATAGACCAACATTCCCCAAAGCAACCATTCTAAAAAGGGAATACTCAGATAGTTTGATAAGATCTGGGCGATCACAGGAACGGCTTCAATTCCTGCAAGTGCCGTAAGGAGAGCAAAAAATATGCGGGCTACAATGTTATGTTTTCTGTGACCAATAAGAGAATATAAAATGTGGCCTCCATCAAGCTGACCAACCGGCATAAGGTTTAACGCGGTAAAGAAAAGGCCAAGCCATCCCGCAAATAAAAAGGGATAATGATACATTTCCCACATGGGCGGTACATTTTCAAACATAGAAGCAAGAGCGGTGTATAGTAGTGTATTTCCAACCGTAAGTACGCCCTGATCATTTACTTCATCCGTAATAAAATCAGGGAAGGTGCCATTTTGGGCTACATACTCCTTTAGCTCTTCATGTCCGGCAAAATTTTGAACATATTCCGGTTCCGGTAGTGTGGCAAAACCTATAAGCAAAACGATAAGTGCTATGATAAATCCTGCCACTGGTCCTGAAGCTCCCACATCAAATAATTGATGCATTTTTCGCACTCG
>JAVLBT010000033.1:0-24041 GCA_031580945.1 Gracilimonas sp. | reverse complement strand
TGAATATGGAGTTTCCTAATATTCTACCTGTAAAGTAAAGCGAAAAATCACCAAAAAATATTCCAGCAATAGCCCCAAATGCAGCCGGCCAAAAATCTATTAAACCCTGTGCCACCATTAAACCAGCTCCAATGCAGGCAAGATCTTCACTTATGAGCGTTGAAAGTGCAATAACAATCACATAAATGAAGGGTAAAGTGCTGTCTCCTGTTCTTTCCTGAACGTCATCTAAATAAGGAACCAGTTTTTCCAGGCTATCTTCAGATATTTTAGTGGTATCGGGTATTTGTTTTGTGTTTGAGATAGCAATTGAATCCGATACTCCTACCTGATTTACCTCGATAATACCAGAGCTTTCAGTCACCCAATGAGTGCCCGTTAATAATGTAATGATTAAAATGACTGACGATATCAATTTCCGGGGATTTAAATAGCTAATGGTTCAAAAGGCCCATGTTTTTTTTGGAACTCAGCTTCTTCTACCACCGGTTCGAACTGTTCTGTCATTCTTGAATAAATATTTTGGGCCAATATCTTTCGGTCTCCTTCCTGCACATATTCTTTTCCGAATCGTATAAATGCTTCTGATTGTTTCAACTTTAGAAAATTAAAAAAATGTACCATAAAAGGGGTATCGTCCCACCAGCACATTACTTCATAAGCCGGTTTATTACCTGTATTTTCTGATGTTTTATAGCGAATTGTTGCATATGTGACGGGTATTTGCATTGAGGCAGGATTTTCAAGTAATGACGTTTTAAATGGAAGTATTTTCATACCCGGCGATGTGGTTCCCTCTGGAAAAATTATAATGCCCTGATGATCCGTAATATTTTTTGAAATTAACGTATTCACTCTCTTAATGTCTCTTTTTCGATTTCTATCAATAAATAGAATTCCACATGTTCTAATGATGAATCCTACTAAAGGCCAGGTTTTGACATCACTTTTTGCTACAAACAGGCATCTGAGCTGAGAAAAAAGCACAAAAATGTCTAAATAGCTAAGATGGTTTGATACCAATATAAAGGGAGGATCAGGTGCATCACCTTGCACCTGCAGCTTTAAATCGAGTATATAACAAGAAAATTTACCCCACAAACGTAACAAATATCCCCTGCATTTTTCGTACGGCAAACCTAAAAAACTACCTGCAAGGCATAGCATAATCAGCGAATAAAGAAACAATGTTACCAATAAAAAAAATAAGAGTTTAAATAGAGCCCTGGTATTTTGCATGTACTTAAAGTAATAATTTATTTTAAAAAACAGTTGTTTTGTTAGATAAATGCTTATCTATAATTATCTTTGTGTAATGTTCGATTAATCAATGTCGGTATTGAAGCAAATGCTTTATTTTAAAAAATATGGATCTGATACAACCAGGGATTGGGTTGTGTTTGTGCATGGTGCCGGGGGAAGTTCATCGATTTGGTTTAACCAACTCAGAGATTTCAAAGAGCATTTTAATGTACTAATGATAGACCTTCGCGGACACGGAAAATCTAAGGATCTATTGCAAAAATATTATGAAGAAGATTATTCGTTTGAATTCATAAGCAGAGATGTATTAGATGTATTGGATCACCTGGAAATAAAAAAGGCACATTTTATTGGTGTTTCACTTGGTACTATTATCATTAGGACCATTGCAGAAATAGCGCCCGAACGCGTTAAGTCTTCTATACTATGCGGTGCGATAACACGACTAAATGTACGTTCCCGTATTTTAGTTTTTTTAGGACATATGTTTAAGCGTGTCATCCCTTATATGTGGTTATATAAGCTATTTGCATGGATTAT
The DNA here is from genome assembly GCA_031580945.1 of Gracilimonas sp. GTDB lineage: Bacteria > Bacteroidota > Rhodothermia > Balneolales > Balneolaceae > Gracilimonas. Next base: position 22,238 of record JAVLBT010000033.1, on the reverse strand, counting down.
AATGCCCAGAAAGAGGCATGCGAAATCCAGAAACTTATTTATCAGAGAAGCCAAAAAGTTATACCAAAAAGAATTTCTACGTTGGTTTAAATTGACAAATGAAGTTAATCCGCTCCTTAAATATTTCAAGGAAAAAGAAGTGAAATCTCCCATGTTATATGTAATGGGAGGAGAAGATTATATGTTTCTGCCACCGGTAAAAAGTATTGTTGAAAAGCACAAAAACTCTACGTTGGAAGTCATAGAAAATTGCGGCCATGTTTGCAATGTGGAGCGGCCAAATGCTTTTAATAGAATCTCTATCGAGTATTTAAAGTCCCATTCCTAAAGGATATTAATCTTCTCCGTTTGGGCCATTTCTAAGGGTAAACAACCAAGCTTCACTATTTAGATTCTCTCTGATTTCTAACGTCCTTTCAACAGCATTATCAAAATCTGAAAAGCCTTCGTAGGCCACGAAATTGAATCTGCTCTCAGGATGAAATAAAATTTGAGTATCATATCCTCTTTCATCCAATAAACTCTTGAAGTTTTCTGCATTTTTAGGCACCAGGAAAGATCCTCCTATTACAAAATATTTAAGATCGGAGGTTTCATTTTCCATGGTTTCCACCTGTTCTTCATCCTGTTGATATTGTAAATACTCGTCAAGATCAAAGGCCTTAGGTACCACAACCATGAGTTCAGGTTTGTCAACCTGCATAGACAGATCCTCTGCAATTTCTTGCTGCTGATCTGTGAGCGTTTCTTCTTCAGCGGGGCGTTCGATATAAACCGTATCGGGGGTGGTTTGTTCTGGTTCTTCCTGTATGGGTTCTTCCACTATTTCATCAGTGGTATCTTCCACCATTGTATCTTCTGGTACTGGGGTTGGCTCGTCTACTACGGGGTCAAATTGTTCTGTTGTAAACACTTTATCCAGATCGGTTCGCATACCATCCCTGGTTTCGTTTAAGACTTCTCGTTTGGTCATTTTCCTTCGTTTTACTCGTTCCGAGACAGGATCTACTAATTCAGCTTGTAAAATAATGATCAGCTCGTTTTCAGAGACATCTTTTGAATTATACCCGAATAAATACCGCAGACCAAAAAACCATCCGGGTAGATCTTTCAGTATTGGAACTCCTCTCCTAACTGTCGATTCTTCTGTTCGGTACAGACCGGCAACATAGGTGGCTTCACCATCCAATAATATTGCTGATGTTGTTGCTTCCTGTTTATTGATAATGGTACTAACAACATCAGGCTGAACTGTAGAGCGTTCCACCTGTAGATCTAAATAAATGAATGAAGTATCCCCTTCATCAATGATCTCCGGAGTAACAGTTAAAATAGTACCTGTACTTTGGAAGTTATCTGTAACATTTCCAGCAATATCTCTTTGCTTTATAGAGAAATCCTGACCGACTTGAATATTACCTTCTTCTCCATCCACCACTTTAATTGAGGGAGTAGCTAAAATTTTACCAAGGTTATCAGCTTCAAAAGCACTGAATAAAGCTTGAACTCGTATGCCTGGCCCAAATTCACCTAAGTTAACTAAAGCATTAAAAGCATTTTGCGATACACTTGCTGCATTAAAGGAGTTAACTGAAACAAATTGGTCATTAAAATCCGAAGATGGTACAGTTTCTGACCCGTCCGATCCAACAAATTCTCCGAGTGAAGCCGGAACATCACTAGTCAATGTGGACCAATCAATACCAATTTCCTGAAGCGCTCTTTTATTTCCTTCAAAGAAGGTTGCGTTGATCCTAACTTCCCTGGTTCTCGTGTTTGCTTTTGGAGGTTCTTCTTGCAATCCGGTATTCGCTGCCTGATTTGCATTGGCTTGGTTGTTTCCCGTTTGGGTATTTGACCGTCTTTCTGGTACAATCTCATAAAAATCTTCGTTTTCTTTCAACTCCAGATTCTGAAATCTCATGATATATTTAAGGGCATCTTTCCAGTGCATTGCTGGGAGGTTTACTCCAATAGCACCATTATAACCAGAATTATCAACGATAAACTTATTCTCGAATTCCTGGGCAAATGTATCTATGATCTGAATTGCTTCTGCATACGTAGTTGATTTATTGAATGCAACGATCTCATCAGGGTTGGTATATTCCCTTAAAGGATCCACAATTTGAGCATTCACCTGGCTGATAGAGGTAAAGCATAGCAAAAATGCGAATATTAAAATCAGTGACGTTTTATTATATGTACTTGCTTTGGGGTAATTCATTGCTCTATCTCCAAGGTAACCGATTCCGTGATGCCACCCTTATTTAAATTAAACGTAGCCATTTCATTACTAAAGTCTATAGATGATAATGTTCCAAGATATACTTTATCGCCTTTTCGTAAAGAAATAATATTTCCATTTTGATCTACCAAAAAAACACGTTTACCAGTTATTCCAATGAGCCTGCTTTGTTCAATGTTAACCAGATTATCTTCATTGGGCGGTATCGTAGTTCTTATAAGTGGATAGAATGGGTTAAATGTAGATATTTCCTCATTTAAAGTTAAATCAGTTGAATCAGAGGCTCCCTCCCGTAGTGGAATTCGCTCGTAATAACTATCCAGATTGATTGAAAATGTAATTTCTTCGTAGTCTTCTCCCCTATTGTTTGGCGGAGAAAGGGATATTCGGGTAACTTTATTTAGAAGCTGGCTATTTTCAAGCTTATTAATAAAATTTATAGTGTTTTGATAGGATCCATATCCGTTTATTGTAGAGGCCATGATGCCATATTGATCTTGAGTTGTAGAATCTACGAACACATAGTCAAAATATATTTTCGAAGAAGTCGAACTATTACTGATGAAATTCAGATAATCAAACACATCCTCGGGATCAGGCTCTTTAAACAAGTCTTTATCTGCATTTTCGATAATTTCCAACGCCTGCAGATAGGTTTCATTTAAATCAGAAAAACCATCACTAATCGCTCTCTTTGTATTATAGTCTCTTTGTTTTTCCTCAATAGATTCTTGTAATCGTATCAGTTCAGGCATTTGGAAGAACCGAATATAGATGAAGGCAGCACCAACAAAAAGTGTTAGCGTAACAAGCAAAATAATGGTATTTCGGACGGCGTACGACAAACTTACTCCTGGTTCTGAATTATATCGTTAATACCTTTCACACTTTCGGGAGTATATACTTCTTCGTTATCAAAAAATTCCCGGACCACATATCTGAATTCATATACTTCCTGTTCTCTGATCTCTTGGGTACTTACATTTTGTAAAGTTGCATCAGAGAATAATTTCGCCAGTCTTGGAATTCGATTTCGATAAAGTGAAATACCGTTTATAAATACGATACCATCCTGATCCTGATCCATAGAAGTGAGCCATAAGGAGTTCACCTCATCAACTCCACTATTCAGGTGGTCCAGGTTGGTTGACCATCTCAAAGTTCCTTGATTTAATTCACTTAACAGCGTTAATTTTGATTGTATCTGCGACAACTCCGAGCTAATCTGATTATGCCTGTTTACAGTTGGCTCTAAGGCCCTGATTTGTGACTCTAAGGTATTGACCTCACTTCGTAACTGATCTAATTGTGAAGCATTTTGGGTATAAAAATGATTTGATATAATGGGTGTAAGCAAGATGAACAATAACAATAAAAAACCATGCCATTGTAATTTAAAGATCTTTTGTCTGTCAATGACGTAATTAGGCAGAAAGGAAATGTCTGGAAAAAGGTCATCTTTAAAACCTGAAGCAGACCATGCTGCACCAATTGCTGTTGTAAAGGCCGAAATAGAGCTTTCATTGAGGTCTCCGGAATCAAAAACAGTATCAGAAAATTCAAACTCTGAAACATCCACGTCCTGAAACCGATCTTCGAAAAAATCAATAGCTTTCTCACCCAGGGAATTATTACAGAGTATAATACGATCAAGGTTTGGTACTTCCCCGGTATCTAATTGAAAAAGTATTTTACTGAATATGGTATTTAAAAATCGTTGATTTTGGATTCCCTCGGTAATAATTGGAGAAACAATCCATAGTTGTTCCCCCTTTAAAAATAATATACGGCTGGTATTTTCACCGAATTGTACTATTGCTGTAATGCTATTGATATCAAAATCATAGTTAGCACGAACTAAGCCCAGCAGAGCAACTTCATCGGGTAAAATTTGATTTATAAATAATTTACCACGATATAGTTCTAATCCTCTGTTAACGAGGCTTAATAGATCCGGTTCATTATCTATTGATGTTAAAAGTAGTGCCCCATCCTCTCGTACCGTATAGGAATAATAATCCTCTGATTTAGAAACTCCGTGCATAGATTCAAGCCGGTCGTCAACAATAACTTGCAGGTCTTTCTTCTTGGTGTCTGAAAAATCAACATCCCGTAAAATCTGGAATATCGTTTGACCGGCAGGTATTGCTAAACCAAGATCAACTCTTTTGGCATCGATAGAATTTAATAAATTGTAGATCAGGATTTCATTGGATGCTGGGGCTTCGGTTTCGTCCACCATATCGGTGTCTAATATTTCTTCCGAATCATCCAGGTCTCCAAAATCAAGGTCATCGATCTCATCGTCGAAGTTTTCAAGATCCAGATCTCCAATATCGTCAAAATCATCCGGAGAGTTCTCTTCCTCTAACCCGAAAATAATGTCATCTTCATCCTCTAACTCATCCTGAAAACCACCAAATACATCATCACTTGTGTCAGCTTTTGCGGCTGCTTTTTCTCGCTTTTTTTTGAGATTTTCAACAAGTCTGATCTTATCAAGACTTAAAAGTGTGACTTTTTTTCCATCTGACTCAATCTTAGCGACTTTAAGCCACTCATCGTCAACAACAATACCGGTATATATCTTATTTCCAATCATTTATATGATTTTTAATAGCTCAACTCACTTAATAGCTGTACCATCTTGGTTTTGTTGTTAGCATGATTTAGTGCATTTTCTTTCGAAATCACCCCTTCAGTATACAATCTTTTTAAATCTTGCTCCATGGTGTTCATTCCTTTATCACTACCCTCCATTAGCATTTGATAAATTTCGCCAATATTATTGTTGCGAATAGCTGCTTTCACCGAATTATTTACCAATAATACTTCTTTTGCTAAAACTCTTTTACCGTCTAAGCTGGGTACTAATTTCTGACTGATCACACAGGTTAAAACATCGGCTAACCTGGTTCTTACCCGATTTTGTTCTTCAGTGTGCACTTCCCCCAGTATACGTTCGATGCTTTCCATTGCTGAAGAGGTATGGAGGGTTCCAAATGTCTTGTGTCCGGAATCGGTTATTTCCAGGGCCGTCATGATGGTTTCAGGATCTCTAAGCTCACCAATTACAATGATATCAGGATCTTGGCGCAAGGCCTGAATAGCACCTTCTTTAAATGATTCAACATCTTTACCCACCTCACGGTGTCTTACAACAGATTTTACGGGAGAATGAATAAGTTCAACGGGTGAGGCAATGATCACAATATGAGAATCCACCGTTCGATTATTGGCGTCGATAATAGTATCGAGAGTAGAAGATTTACCAGAGCCGGTTATTCCGGTTATGAGTGTCAAACCATATTTGTAATATTTCAAACTAAGAGCTTTTGCAACTTCAGTATGCGCCCCAAGTTTTTTAAATGGCCTGATGGTGTTATCAATTTTACGCATATTCAGAGCCAGGTGCTCAAGATCAAAATACAGATCAGCTCGAAACCGTTGCTCGGTATTTTCATTCAATTTTAGAGAATAGGAAAAGTCGAGATTTTTTTCTTTGATTAATTTCTTTCGTTGTGTACTTAAGATAGCATTATGCAATAACACATCTGTTTGGTCCAATGTGAGTTTTTCCGGTTTCCTTGCAGGATTTTTATCTCCATAAATTCGATACCATACTTTTCCTGCACAACCAGGGCCTCCAATATCAATATCTGAGGCCTCATTTTTGATCATACGTTTTAAAAAACTATCTAAAATTGAAGTCAACGCCTCTCTGTGGTCGTCATTTAGGCTTTCTACCACTTCACCTAATCGCTCATGGCGGTCCATACCACGGGATGAACGCGGTATTTTATTTACTACCGGTTCTACCAGATCTTCTAAATTTTTCGTGTTAGTTGCCGCCTCCATCATAAAGCCAATTGTTTGTAGATGACAGTTACAAGATGACTACCCACTATATTTGTTACGAATTAAAATAAATAATTTTAAATAATGAGCTATTTTGGTGCCAAACTGTGCTGAATTACCAGTTTGTGTCATTCAATAATCTTTTTTTCAAATTAAGCAACTGTACATTCATATTGCTTATTTTTCTTTGCTGTATTTCGATGATATTTTTGGTGAATATATTGAATAATTTCTCCGGTTTTTTCCTAAAAAAGTTTAATGCGTCGTATCTTTCATAACGTAGCAGGACACAATCCCCGTCAGAAGTAACTTTTGCCATACGGTTGTTTTTACTAAAGAGAAAAGTTTCCCCGAGAAAATTACCTTCACCTAAAGTAGCTAACTGTATGTTATCTTTCCAGATACTTACTTTTCCTTCAGCCACCAAATAGGCTGAATTGACGTATTCAGATTCATTTAATACTGTTTCGTCCGTCAAAAAGCGTTCTTCTTTTCCTAATTGTAAGAATTCCAGCACATCTTCATAATGAAAATTTTTGAGAAGCAATGGGGGCTCCTTTAAAAATTTCTTTATGTAGTCGGTCATTAACTCATCACCGGAATTTGTCATCTCGCTACTCATAATCAACCCCTGTAATCTTTACTGCTGAAAGAAAAAATAATATTCATCAAGTTAATAGATAATTTCAAGTTTTACCTCTTTATTAATCTTCAATGGTTACTGCTATAATTTCTTCGATGGTGGTGACCCCTTCTTTGATTCTTTCACGTCCAGAACCTCGTAGAGTGAGCATACCTTCAGACATTGCTTTGTCTTTAATAGCACCTTCATCAATATCGCCACCAGCATCTAAAATCATTTGTTTTATATCTTTTGAGAAATATAATGCTTCATGAATACCGGCTCTTCCTTTATACCCGGTGTCATTACATTTCTCACAGCCAACAGCTTTATAAAAGTTCGTATCATTAATTTCTTCATCGGTAAATCCAATTCCTTTTGCTACTTCTGCATGGGGTTCATAAACCTCCTTACATTCCTTGCATAAAGTTCTAATCAATCGCTGAGCTACTACTAAATTTACTGCATTTGCTATCAAAAACGGTTCAACACCCATTTTAAAAAGCCTTGATACCGCACTTGGTGCATCATTGGTGTGCAAGGTTGAAAATGTAAGGTGTCCTGTATTTGCTAATTTAATAGCAATTTCAGCAGTTTTTAAATCACGAATCTCACCAACTAACACAATATCCGGATCATGTCGCAGAATTCCGCGCATGGATTGATCAAAGGACATGTGATTGCTTATTTTCAGTTGCCGTGCACCTTCAATAATATATTCAACTGGTTCCTCAACTGTAAGTACATTTTTCGTTGGGTCAATAACGTAGTATAAAGCGGCAACCAACGTAGTTGATTTACCACTTCCCGTTGGCCCTGTAATAATTACGATACCTGAGGGTTTTTGGATTGATTTAACAAAATTTTGTTTAGCTATTTTCTGCAATCCAAGTTTGTCAAGGTCTCGAATTACATTTCGATCATCTAAAACACGAATTACAACCGATTCAAATTTCCGATCAAACTGTTTACCGACAATGGGCATAATTGAAACCCTGTACCGTATGCCTACCCCATCTATTTGCCGCTGTATAAAACCATCCTGAGATGCATCTCGCTCAAAACGATCTACGTTTCTGGTTTTATCTTTAATGACTGCTGATATTGCCTCAGGTTTTACATTCTTTTGTTGATACCAGAGTTGAAGTTTACCATCAATTCTGAACCGAATATCGGTAGTTGTGGGCGAACTGGGTACAATATGCATATCACTTACCCCTTGCCGAACAGACTCTACCAGCATACCCTCAATAAGAGAGTTGAGCATACTCTGATTGATCTCTGCATCAATTTCCTCTTCGTCAATTTCTTCCTGACCTTTTTCCAGGTCTGGTTCTTCATATTCAATTTCCTCAAGTAGATCCAGAAATTCATTCTTCTGCTCATACACTTTGGATAGAATGTCTTCGATCACCTCATACTTACAATAAACAAGCTCCGTTTGCTTAAAACTGATCTTATTCAAGATACTTTGGATCTTGGGATCAGATGGGTCTGCGGCAGCTATTACAATGGAGTCTTTTGTCTTTTGATAGGGAATGGCTTTATGGTGAACTAACTCATCCACAATTTCTTTTGGGAGCTGCTCAATGTTCTCTTTGATATGGTCTAATACTTCTCCAGGAATCTCAGGTATATCTTTAAGTACCTCCCGGAAAGCATAAATATTAGCAATCTCTTTCATGATCTGGTGGCGACTCAATCCCAGATCCTGAAATAAAATTTGACCCAACCTTCGGTTACTTTCTTTAGGCTCTTCAGAAAGAATTTCTAATCCTCTCTGAAGTTGTTCTTCAGTGATCACTCCCTTATTTACAAGGATATCACCAATATGTCTGCGGATATTAATTTTGCCCATCTATGATCTGTATTTCCTTACATACCGGTATTCGGTTTGATAACAGCTGATTCGGAAGAAACAACAGTTATAGCCACAAGTGCAACCATTATAAACAAGTTAATAAATAAGTTAATGACATCAATTACCGATTGCATTTTATATGTGGTCTGAATTTCGTAATACTCGGCTAACTGCTTTGCATTTTCTCGCAAAGACCCAGACTCAGCCCCTAATCTAAATCTACTCAAGGCTGTATTTGTAAAAACTCCGGTAGCTTCTAACGATTCTATCAAACCTGCACCATCTTTTAACATGCTACGAATAGCCACTTCTTTAATTTGTTTTTCCATGTATTTATTTCGGCATGCCTCAGCAGAAACTTTAATCACCTCAATATTTTGTCCGGATCCACTGTAAAGAGTATAAAATACCCTCGAAAAGATCTCAATACTTGTTTTGTGTAGCAGATCGCCAAGTACTGGTAAATGAATTATATACCTATCCAGCATAAGTTTTCCCTTCGGTGTTTTTATAAAGTAAATAAATCCGGCAATAGGGATTACAAAAGAGAGTACGATCAGGATCCAGTTATCCTGAAGCCAATAAGCTAAATTCAGCGTCCAGGCGGTCATAGGAGCCTGAGTTTCAAGATCTACCCCAATCTCCAAAAACACCTCAGCTGTAGCCGGAAAAATATAGCCGATATAAAATAGAACCACACCAATTACGGCAAACACGGTAACAGTAGGCATCATAAGTGCCCTTTTCAGGTTTTTCTTAAACTCAGCATCTCTTTCCATGAATTTTGCTGTACTCTGAAATACCAACGCCATATTACCAGAAGTAGAAGCAACGCTCAGCATATAGGCGGCAAATTTCCCAAAAACATCTTCATGCTTACCATATACTTCTGTTCCTTCTTTACCATCTTTGAGGTCTTTTTGGATGGTCTTTATTACCTCTTTCATTCGTTTATTTTGAGTATCCTCATACAAAAGGTTCAAAATCTCATCAAAAGGCAATTCTTGTTGAAGCAGATCAGCTGATAAGCGTATAAAAGTGACTACTTCCTGTTGAGGTACTCCCCCTTTAAAATCAAAAAGCTTTTTATTAATGCTTTTAACTTTATAACCAAGTTTAACCAGAGCTTTTTCAAGTTCTTCTTTGCTATATGCTTCTTGTTCACCAGACACAACTTGCTTGCCCGGGCGTTGGACCTTGTACATGTAAAGCTTTTTCTCATCAAGGGCTTTAATTTTCAGGCCATTTGTTTTAGAAAGCCTGTCAACTTTATTCTGTGCTTCTTTTTTATTGTCAGCTTCAAATTCAGTTTGTACAATTTTACCTTTTTGAGAAACCGCTTTTAACCTGAACTGTGCCATGATCTTAGGATTTTACTTCTGTATAAATAAATTAGCAAAGTGCCTGTTTATGATAAGTTTTTGCTTTATTGTAAATAGAATTTAATCAAATAACTCAACATCAATTCTGCTCTTTCAGGATAAAGCTGAGGAACAGATGTTACAATAAACTACTTTTTTTTTTAGAAATAAGAATAATAATAGAAGTTTAGCTAATCTTAATTCCACGTAATTATACGAATATATCTCTAAAGAAGATTGTTAGACAACTCTAAATTAATTACGGTTTTTTAGATTCATCCCTTCTATCTTGGCGTAAAATTTTGGAGATGACAAAAGAACAAGACGGAAATCCTTATATCATCATTTTTTCCTTATGGATGCTGCTTTTTGCAGCCAGCAGCCAGGTAATGATCATTTCACCTATACTGCCGCGAATTAGCGAGCAATTGGGTACTCCACTCGAAATTCTTGGTAATTTAGTCACTGTATATGCGGTAATGGTTGGGTTCTTTGCCATCATAATGGGTCCCCTTTCTGACAAAATCGGTAGAAGGAAAATTCTTTTGTTAGGCACAGGGTTTATTTCATTATTTTTATTTCTTCACGGTTTCGTTGAAACTTTTTGGGAATTATTAGCAGTTCGTGCCTTTGCCGGAATGGCTGGTGGCGTTCTTAGTGGGGCTGCTGTTGCCTATGTAGGAGATTATTTCCCTTACGAAAAAAGAGGATGGGCCAATGGGTGGATTATGAGTGGAATTGCAATGGGGCAAATTTTGGGCATACCCATAGGTACCTACCTTGCTGACCTATTCGGTTTCCGAATTCCTTTTATCATTTTTGGGGCAATCATGGCGCTTACTTTCCTGCTAATATTCTTCCAGGTTCCTCAACCTAATGTGGAGCTTTCAAAAGACCGGGTGACCTTAAAAGGTGCTCTTAATAAGTACTATGTACTTTTATTGAGAAGTGAAGTAAGAGCCGTAGCTATTGCATATGTATTCATGTTCCTAAGCGTTTCTATATATGTGGTTTATCTTCCAACCTGGCTGGAAAATACCTTCGATGTAAGTGGTAAAGCCATTGCCTCCCTCTTTTTTGTAGGTGGTATAGCCAATGTAATTACCGGGCCTGTTGCCGGGAAATTGTCGGATAGAATAGGTCGTCGTAAAATAATTATCATTTCATGCCTTGGACTATCTTTGGTAATGGTTGCCACAACTTTCGTGATCAAAGAATTTTGGTTTTCATATATACTTTTCTTTTTAGTTATGGTTTTAATAGCCATGCGGATCAGCCCTTTTCAAGCACTTTCAACAGAATTAATCAAATCAGATAACAGAGGATCACTTATGAGCCTACTTGTAGCCATAGGACAGGTTGGATATGGCTTGGGTGGAGCTGTTGCAGGTCCCTTTTATGTGCAAAATGGATATGTGAGTAATACCTTTATTGGTATGTTTACCATTTTAATAATGGCATATATAGTATGGAAACATGTACCTGAACCTGAATTAGATAATGATAACATATCGTAGAAATTATGTGATCTGATAATCTTCCCTTACTTTTATGATCATAATTCATCACAAAACCAATATTTTTTGTAACATCGTAGCGGGTAGTAACTCCTAAATATAAAACGCCATGAAAAGATCCATTCTATTCACTCTTTCACTACTATTTTTAACCTTCACCCTTTTTTCTTGCAGCCAAAATGATGATGAAGGTGTGATTATTGAAGGAGTTGTCATTAATGAAAGCACAAGAACTCCAATTCAGAATGCTCTGGTACAGGTAAGTTCTCCTGATGAATTCAGCAATGTATTCACTCGAACTGACTCTGCTGGTAGTTACTCATTAGGGACAATTGAAATAACTGAGGTTACAGACTTAGTAATCGTAGTTTCTGCTCCAAATTTTCAAGAATCAAGCAAAACACTAAAAGTTGCTCCGGATGATCAAATCAATGACTTTAATTTCGAGCTTACCACTGGAGATTCAGATGACGATGATGACGGTGGCACTGATGAACCTTCAGGACCCTCAGGTGGTGCTGCATCTATAGAACTTTCAGAAATATCAGAAGAAACGATAAATATTGCAGCAACAGGAAGTAATACCAGTACAAGATTTACTTTTGTAGTTCGCGATTCTTTGGGAAATAGTTTGGATGCTTTGAATGCTACCGAAGTCGATTTTAGTATTATTTCAGGGCCCGGAGGTGGTGAATCTATAAATCCAACAACCGCAAATACAAATGAAAATGGTGAAGTCACTGCAATTTTGGAAAGTGGTAACACAGCCGGTGTCGTGCAAATTGAAGCAAGAATTGAGAGAACTATAGAAAAAAGGAAGCCACAAATAAGTGCGCAAACTGCTGATGATTTTACAAATAAGACTTTACAGTTCTCATCAAGTCAAAATAGCTTTGGAACAGATGAATCTAATAGTGTTGAACCTGAGAATGATCAAAATCAACGTAAGCAAAATACAGAATTAGAAACTATTGTAATTACTTCCAAACCTGTGGCTGTAACCATTCATGGCGGATTTCCTGATCCCGACAATTCTTCTATCAGTACTTCAAATGTAAACTATGAATATTTACAGGAACTCCGGGTCCCCATTTCCGTCTTTTTAGGTGACGAATTCAGCAATCCCGTAAAACCTGGTACAGCCGTCTACTTCGAAACTTCAGCAGGATTGATCAGCGGTTCGGCAGAAGGAAATACCAACGAAGAAGGTAGCGCAACGGTGAATTTAAATCCCGCCGGAACGGGTGCCGTAACAGTAACAGCTACCACTGTAGATAAAAACAGTCAGGAATTTTCTAAATCTGTAGATTTATTATTCACCACACCCAATGCGAGCGTCGATGCTCCTGAAGAAATAATTTTAGCAGGAGGCAGCAACACCAGTATCACTTTTGAGGTAACCGACCGGAACGCTAACCCAATGGCTAAAGGAACAACCATCGAGGTTACCTCCGGAGATAGCCTCGCACTGAGTGGCGATGTCTCAGTGACCCTTTCTGATGAAGCAGAGGCTGGCGATGGAATAACAAGTTTTGATTTGAATATTCAGGCTGACGATGAATTTACAGGATCAGAAAATATCACCATACTCGTAACTTCTCCCTCCGGAGTTACAACCACCGTTACAATAGTCGTTCTCTCCTCTTCAGATGTTGTACCTGGTGATCCTGAGGAACCTGAATCCATGGAGTTAATTTCTCTAAGCGATGAAACCATTAACATTGCTGAATCCGGTGGAACTACCAATACGACTTTTACCTTCCAGGTACAGGATGCAGCAGGACGTAACCTTGATACTGAAAGTGCAGTTGATGTGGCCTTTTCAATATTGTCAAATCCAGGGGGAGCCAGTATCACACCAGATACTGCCAAAACTAATGCCCAGGGAAGGGTCACCTCTAATCTAAATGCAGGTAACACGGCGGGCGTTGTGCAAATACAAGCACTGGTTGTGGGAACCAGTATAAAATCTGAACCAGTCGCAGTAGCAATACATGGTGGGTTTCCGGATGAAAGTAATTTCTCTCTCTCCTCAAATAGTGTAAATTATGAGCTTTCTGACGAACTTAGAGTACCGATTAATGCATTGCTTGGTGACCAGTTTAGTAATCCGGTAAAACCGGGAACAGCTGTGTATTTTGAAACGGATAATGGGGTGATTGTAGGTTCTTCTGAGGGGCATACAGACAATGAAGGACAAGCTTCAGTTTCCTTGAACCCTGCTACACTGGGAACTGGTACAATAACAGCTACCACTGTGGATAGTGAAAATCAAGAAATTTCATCGACATTGAACTTACTTTTTACTACCTCAAAAGCTGATATTACCACTGATTTCAATGAATCTGAGTTAGTACTATCTCCTGGAGGTAACCAAACGGTATCGTTTAATGTGACAGATAAGGACGGAAACCCAATGGCTGCAGGTACCTCCATAAGCGTTACTACAGAAACGCTGGCTCTCGAGGTTAGTGGAAATACTTCCCAAACTATTGAAGATGCCTTAACCGGAGGAAATCAAATAACTGATTTTTCATTTACAATCTCTGCTGGACAAAGTTTCCGAGGTAATTCAAATGTTGTTATCCGTGTTACCTCCCCTTCTGGCGTCGTAACAAACCAATCTATTGTTGTGAGTGCTGAAGGCGGTATTGTTTCAGGTGATCCAGAAGCACCGGGATCCATGGAACTGATTACGCTTTCAGATGAAACCATTAATATTGCAGAATCAGGCGGAAAAACCAGTTCAACCTTTACCTTTCAGGTTCAAGATTCCGCAGGTCGAAACTTAGATTCTGAAAGTGCAGTCGATATTGCTTTTTCAATTCTATCTAATCCAGGTGGTGCATCAATTACACCGGATACCGTTACTACCAATGCTCAAGGCAGGGCAACATCTAACCTTAATGCCGGTAATACCTCCGGTGTAGTTCAAATTCAGGCTCAGGTCGCCGGAACCAACATAATTTCCCAGCCGGTAGCAGTAACGATAGAAGGTGGATTTCCAGATCAAGATCACTTCACCCTTGAACCTTTAACTAATACAAATATCGAAGGATTTGATAGAAACGGGGTAACTATAAATTACAAAGTACGTGCCGGAGACGAATTCAGTAATCCTGTTAAAACGGGAACAGCAATCTACTTTGAATCAAGTGGTGGTGTAATTGAAGGATCCGGAACAGGTCATACTGATGAAACCGGTTTGACTGAAGTTACTCTTTTTGCTGGCAACCCAAGGCCCGCAAATGGCCAAGGTTTTGTATATGCTAGTACAGCCGGTAAAGATGGGGAAGCAATACGCGATAGCTCCCGATTCATATTTTCTACCTCTAAAGCAACAATTACACCAGAAGTCGATGAGCTAACGCTCTCTCCTGGTTCTCGTTATGATAATATTACCTATACCGTGACTGATGAAAATGGCAATCCCATGGCTGCAGGAACTAATATTGAAGTAACCTCTTCAAACGATCAATTAGATTTGACGGGTAATACTTCTATTACATTGACGAATGAGTTAGAAACGGGTAAAGGAATCACTGATTTCGCGTTCTCAATAAATGCACCTGACAATTTTGAAGGTTCTGAAACAGTTTCAATTTCTGTAACATCTCCATCAGGGATAGTTACCCGAAATGAAGATCTAATCGTGAGCAGTACCGGAGGCGGTGTATCAGGACCTCCTGCTGGTGCAGCGGCTATTATTTTAGAAACTGTACAGAATGAGTCTATCAACATTAAAGAAACAGGTGGAGTTGTAAATACCTCATTTACTTTTCAGGTACAGGATTCTTCTGGCCGTCCACTGGATATGAATAATCCTGTAGATGTTGATTTCGAGATTATCAATGGTCCCGGTGGCGGTGAAGGTATTCTTCCGGAGACCGCAACCACTAATTCAACCGGACGTGTTACATCTAACTTGTTCAGTGGTAATACTGCAGGTGTGGTTATGCTGCAAGCTACTGTAACCAGAGCTGATATTGGGCTTACTCTAAGGTCAAAACCTGTTGCGATAACTATTCATGGCGGATTTCCTGATTTAGACCACTTTAGCATAAGACCCGTGAACGATAATTTCGGTGGTTATGATAGAAATGGTATTGAGAATACTGTAGAAGTGATCGTTGGTGATAAGTTCAGTAACCCCGTAAAACCGGGCACAGCTGTTTACTTTGAAACCACCGGTGGCGTTATAGAAGGTTCCGGAATTGGGCATACTGACGAACAAGGCCGGGTAAGTGTTCAACTTATTTCTGCTGATCCTCGTCCAGATGATCAAACTACAGTGGATGGCGCCTCGATGAATGGTAGAGATGGACTGGCTACCGTTACTGCTAAAACAGTAAATGAAGATAATCAGTTGATCACAAAATCAGCCAATGTTATTTTTTCAACCAATTCTGCACAGATATCGGCAAGTCCTACCACATTTGATCTGGATCCAAATGGAGGAGCTTCATTTGACTATACTGTTACCGACTTGAATGGAAATCCAATGCCTGCTGGAACGCAATTTGCTATTGAAACAGGCGACGGAATTGAAGTTACAGGTTCAGGTAATTTCACATTAGGTGATCATATACTACCCGGGCCGGGAGCTACTGAGTTTTCATTCTCCATTAGAGATACAGATGATGAAAATGATGACCCTGCTGATATGACCATACTTATAGAAGTGACTTCACCGAATGGAAATGTTACAACCTATGACGGTATCTCAGGAACCCGTAGAAAAAGTCCGAATCGGTAATTCAATATTAAAACAGTAAAGAGCCTGCTCAAATAGCAGGCTTTTTTCTTTTTACCCCTTTCTTACAATTTCTTTAAATGATACCTTTATGACTCAATTAAATCCGTTATCAAATTTAACCATGAACGCAGAAAACACATTTGAGTATAACAGCCCGAAGCATAAAGACCTACTTAAGAAATTTCGTCAAAATGAGAGTTCAGCGCATATGCTGATCGTATTTGCCGGGGCCTTTGATACAAATAGAAAAGCAGCTGTTGATGAATTGAAAAGAGAGGTCTTAAGCGAACCTGCGGAAATAGACTTGGTTGAAGTAATCACTCCTTTTGAACAAGAAAGCTTTCAAAACATTGATGATTGCATCGATAACATTGACCCTAAAGCACCGCTTATCATTTTTCGAAATGCCGAGCAATTAAACGGCGTTTATACCGCATACTCCTCTTCTATTGTTAAATATGCGACACCTCAGGAAAAATATTTCCTTAAAAAGATCAAAGAAATAAAGGTACCTGTTCTCTTGGAATTCAAAGATTTGGATCAATTAGACCGTACCGTAACCCGAACAGCTGATGCCGTTGTATTATTTAAACCTCCATCTTCTTTAATTGAGAAATTTGTGTGGAAATTAAAGAATATTCATGTGAACGGGTCAAACTTCTTATCCCCAAGACCACACTGATTATTGTTTTATCCGAATACATAAAACAAGCACTACAAACTTATTTTATACTGTTATACAACTACTGCTTTGTGATAGCTTAAACAGAAGTTAAATTTCAAAATCAACCTAATTTCGTTCACTATGAAAGTAACCGTAAAAATGGAAACTGCAGGTCGAAGAGGAAAACAAGTATCCGTTATAAGGGGCATTACCCACAATCCCCAAGTAATTGAGAAGCTTGAAAAAAAACTTAAAACTCAATTAGGCACCGGTGGCACTATTAAGGGAAAGACCATAGAGATTCAGGGAGACCACGTTGACCGTATCAAAAAAATTCTTGAAAAAGAAGGATATGAGGTTAGTTAGGTTCAAGGTATTAGGCGCAAGGTGCAAGATTTTTAAGTTTTTTGTAGGAGTTGAGAATTAAGTGCTCTTACTAAGTAATAATCTCAACTAATCATTTTCTTAAGAAATACTTTAAGAAAATAATTGTTTGAAAAAGAAGCACGGAGTTGGCTTCAGAAACCACTAAAATTGTTCCTCAACTTCCTAAACAAGAAAAATATACCTATAGAGATCAAATTGTTAGGTCTTCTATTTCATTTCTATCCCCTCAAATATTGCAGAAGGAAGTAGCAGAAATAGGCGAAATAGCCGAAAAGATTTCAAACGTTTTTTACCAATTTCACTTGGCTCAAGTTTTGATTTAGAAACACAATTACTTTTACTCTAACAAAACCACATTCTTCGTGATGAAGAGATGAATTTGGCTCTATCACTAAATGAAGAAGTCCAAAAAATGCTGCAAACCTTACTAAAGAAATGAGGTTCAAGCCTAACTTGAACCTTGACCTCATTTCTTGAATTTAGTACTTATAACTTCACCTTACTTTCCTGGCGGGGATCCAGATCATAAAGAGATGATGCTGTAGCCTGAATTGTTTTATACCATTCATTACCAAATTTATCATTAATTGTATAAAAGTCCGCAAAATCTGGTTTACGAAGCGTCATTTTCCATTCTTGGGTTTTGGTCTTGAATGTGGGATCAACATGAAGTAACTCGTGATATAACATCATTTCTTTAGTGTCATTATCAAGCATATCCCAGAGTTCTCCAGAAATCTCTATCAAATAGTCGTTCCCGGAGTAGTGCTTTACTTCCCTGCTGGCTTTTATACACTTTGCAGCTCTTTGTTTGGATAAATTGGGATACACGAGAAAATACCCAATTTCTGCAGGACCAAATTCCATCTTATGTTTCTCTATCACCTTTTTTGCAATAGCTTCTACCTCGGGAGACTCCATCAGTTGTTTTGTTGAGTGAACCGTAGCCTCCGCTTTTAAATAGTCATTCTCTTGCATATATAATTTTGTAGATTTTTAATTAATAAATTAAATGTTTTGTGATCTGGATGCGTAGCAGAATTATGATTTAGGAATTTTAAC
The DNA here is from genome assembly GCA_031580945.1 of Gracilimonas sp. Taxonomy (GTDB): domain Bacteria; phylum Bacteroidota; class Rhodothermia; order Balneolales; family Balneolaceae; genus Gracilimonas. Next base: position 3,902 of record JAVLBT010000033.1, on the reverse strand, counting down.
CGATGTTGCCACGAATGAATACTCTTTTTGAGGGCCTTCGATCTCATCAGGGTCCTGTCCGGCATCTTCAGCATAATGTTTAGCCTGATCCTGCGAAAGTTCTTTTATCTTAAACGTACCCTTCAACATTACAGTTTTACCCTTTGAATCAGTCGGAATAAAAAAGCTGTAGTCCTTAAAGGTAATTCGGGCAGAATATCCCTCGTCATTTGCTACAAAAAAACAGCCTTTCTTTTGGCAAACTTCTGCAATTTCGGTTTCAATCGTCACTTGCTTGTCAGAAATATCATTTTCACTTTCTATAAGTTCTTTTAAAGATATTGGTGATTCCCACTCATCCACTTCAGAACCAAATACTTCATAATTTTCAGTGACTTGCACCGGTTCTGAAAGCCTTACAGTTTCGGTTTCTTGTGCAAAAAGGCTTATTGGCAATAATAGTACGGTGAATAGTATCAAGTTTTTCATAGCAGTAAAATTAATTTTTTGTTGGGTTAAACATACAAACATCTACCCCAATAATTCATTTAAAATTACCTATTAATTATCATTTTTTTGCCTGTTTTCACAATAGTAAATCTTACGTCCTCCGGTTTTCATTTCTTTTATTTCCCGGCCACATCTATAACATGGTTTCCCGGTTCTGTTGTAAGCATAATGCCGATATTCTTTTCGAGTGGCTCCCTCTCTTTTTAATGATTCGACCAATTCAGGTTCAGTAGTAATGCCTCCGGTTTCATAAGAACGCCGTGATAACTTAAGAGAGTATTTTGCAAGGTCTTTAAGTTGTTGTTCAGTGCAATCTTTTGGTCGGTTATTGGGATCTACCTTAGCACAAAACATGATCTCGCTTCGCAGGTAGTTGCCAACGCCACTCAGGAAACCCTGATCAAGTAACAAGGTAGCCAATTTTCTATTCCTGAAGGTCTCACTCTGGTAACGGGCAAGTACCTCTTCGTAAGTAGTTTCAGGATGAACCACGTCAGGACCAAGCTTCTCTATGTAATCATGTGATTTAATTTCCTCTTCATTCAACATTTCAATTTCTGACGCAGAATATAGAAAAGCAGCCCCATTCTGAGTTTTAATTGCAACTCGCAAAGACCGGTTGGTGTTCGGTTCATTTCCATCTTTGGCCATGATCCATTTACCATATAGTTGATTATGAGAATATAAGTTTAAGCCATTATCAAAAGTGGTAATAATCGCTTTACCTCTCGGCGTAACTGATATCACTTTATTCCCCAACAGTTTCTCTTCGTAGATTTTGAGTTCATCAAAAGCAAAAAAGAGTTTGGTTATTTCTTTATTAGAAATGGTTTGACTGATATTATCCGCTGCTCTCCAAATTTCCGGTCCTTCTGGCATATTTAACTATGGTAATTGATTAATTGTTGATAATTTAGGTTCCATTACAAAAGGCAATTTAAATACGTTCAATGAAAGGCATCTTAACGATATTATCAGGGTTTTTGGGAGTTCTTTTCTTTGAAGGATTTGCTCGCCTTATCATCACCTTTTACCACAGAATTGATTTTTATTTTTATGGAATATCCCATTTACCCAGTGATGTTTGGATGTATGTGATTTTTATATCTGTTTTGACAAGCACATGGTTAGCCTCAATGCTGGTGCTGACAGTCATGAAAACTAAAAGCAAATTCTATGCAATCATTTTTGGTGCGCTTCTCATTGCCTGGCGATTAATCGAAATTATTAATACCCATCAAACTGAACCTTATTTTTATCTCCTCTCAGTTATGGGGCTTCATTCCCTTGGTGTTTTTTTAGCCTTTTTAAGCTATGATTTTCAAAACGGAAATTCTTCCATTTAATTTTTTAGTCATTAAATCATCACAAAAAAATAAACAGAATTATCAAATAATGAATATCCAATCAACAGTAATCCCTTTTATCTTGATTGCGATACTCTGCGGTTGTTCCGCTAAATCGGACAAAGTATTAGAAATTCCAGTCCCAACAAGTGATAACAGCCAGTTTCCCCGGCTAACTTCAGACAATACCGGAACCGTTTTTATGAGCTGGTATGAACATGAAAAAGAAATTGCATCGCTTAAATTTTCAACATTCAAGCAAAGCAAATGGACTACCCCTAAAGAAATAGCATCCGGTGAAGAATGGTTCATAAACTGGGCAGATTTTCCATCCATAATCGCAATAGATGGAAAGCCAATGGCTGCTCACTGGCTAAATAAGGTAGATGGTGGAACCTACGCTTATGAGATCAATATGTCCATTTTTGACGATGACTGGGGCCCTGTTTTTACTCCACACCTTGATAATACGGCTACCGAACATGGGTTTGTAAGTATGACCCCAATTTCAAACAATAGTTTTATCTCAGTATGGTTAGATGGCAGGAGAACCGAAAACCGCTCAGATAATGAATACACCGATATGTCAAAAGCTATGACCCTAAGAGCTGCTTTGATAGATACATCTGGCTCGGTTTTACAAAAATACCTTTTAGATGATACGGTTTGTGATTGCTGTAATACCGCCATAGCTAAAACCAATTCAGGATATTTAGTTGCTTATAGAAACAGAACCAAGAACGAAATACGCGATATTTATACTGTCAGTATTCAAAACGATGGTTCAGTTTCAAATCCCAAAGTAGTTTATAATGATAACTGGAAGATGCCTGCTTGTCCAGTCAACGGACCTGCCTTAGCCTCCTATGGCGATGAGGTTGGCTTAGCGTGGTTTACGGCAGCCGGGAATAATAGGGCTGTAAAATTAGCTTTATCTTCTGATGGAGGCCTAACATTTGCTGAACCATTCCTACTGGATGATAAAACACCAATTGGCCGTGTTGATATAGCTTTTACAAAGGAAAAGATTTGGGTGAGTTGGTTACAGACTATAGCAGGGCAGGCATTTTTGAACTTATCATCCTACAACAAAAACGGGGAATTTTTAGATGAAATAATTATCGATGAGGTATCAGGAAGTAGAGAAACCGGGTTTCCCCAAATAGCTACAGTTAAAAATGGAATTTTAGTAGCTTTCACAAGTTTAGGTGCAAAGAATAACTACCGTATCAGGACCTTATTGGTGGAAGAATGAATTTTGGGCTTTTATTCTGGATCTACAAATTCAATTCGATCTTCATAGATTTTACCGATAATATCATCACCACCAGCTGCTGGACTTACGGATATTGTAAATGATTCCTCAGATTTTTCTGTGATTTCGAAAGTCCCCAATGCGATATCATTTGCATCTATTTCTACATCATCCAAAGTAATCAAATTAAAGGACTCTCCTCCTCCCCCTAAAGCCTCATGTTTACGGTAGTACATTTGAGCATATGTAGTCGCCTCATACAGTTTTTGACGAATCTGATCATTATTTGCTTCCTGACGTGAATCCATCATAGTATCAATTGCAACAACCGTAGCTATTCCAACAATTAGTACCACCAAGATCGTTAATGTAAGTTGTTGCTGTCCCATGAATTACTTTTGATTAATATATCTAATATTACGTTCTATCAGCCTTCAAAGCAATTAAATAAGGTTAATACAAAAAAAGCCCTCTCTGCTGAGAGGGCTTTTGAAGTTATTTACGTAAGTAAACTGCTACTATTATGGGCAAGCATCTGGTGCACCACCGTCAACATCTCCCATTACCTGAGTATCAGGACATACGCGTACCTGAATTTCAGTACTGTCAGCTGTATTTGCAGTAGCGACAACTAAAAATTCTTGCGCATTACCTGATATAGCTGCTCCACTGTTGATTTCGTAACTACCATACTCATTAGTGGCATTATATTCATCAGCCCCTTGAGTACCATTAAAAGTAATGTTATCGAAATCCAATCCATCAAAAGATCGTCCACCGCCACCCATCATATCTGAAACCAGATATGATGG
>JAVLBT010000032.1:0-24084 GCA_031580945.1 Gracilimonas sp. | reverse complement strand
CGGTAAAATTGGATCAAACAAGCAGGAGAGAGCGGCACTGATTTGTAAACTTACATGCAGGGTATTACCACACTTTCGAGGTTCTGATTTACGTGTTTTCCAGGGTTCAGTCTCCGTAAAATATCGATTCCCAATACGAGCCAGGTTCATGGTTTCACTTATAGCTTCCTTAAACCGGAAGTTTTCATAGGCCTGGGTCACCTTGTCTTTTTGATCGGTAATTGCTTGTAGAGTTTCCTTATCTAAGTCGGATGGTTCTATGAGTTCAGGGACTTTTCCATCCGCATAGTTATTAGTAAAGGAAAGGGAACGATTGGTGAAATTCCCTAATACATCCGCTAATTCTGTATTGATGTGTTTTTGAAAATCTTTCCAGGAGAAATCAGAATCTTTAGATTCGGGAAGGGTAACACCTAATGCATACCGGAGCAAATCGGGCTCAAAATCTTCTAAATATTCATGCAGCCAAACCGCCCAACCCCTTGAGGTAGAAAGCTTTTTGCCCTCAAGATTTAAAAATTCATTGGCCGGTACGTTTTTGGGAAGCACGTAATCGCCATGCTCCATCAACACCACTGGAAACATAATGCAATGGAATACAATGTTATCCTTTCCAATAAAGTGATAAAGCTCGGTATCCTCATCTTGCCAAAAATCTTTCCATAAATCAGGTTCGCCTTTTTCCTGAGCCCATTCTTTGGTGGCAGATACATATCCAATAGGGGCATCAAACCAGACATATAACACCTTTCCTTCAGCTTCCTCGAGGGGGACGGGAACACCCCAGCTTAGGTCACGGGTGGCTGCACGATCCGTGAGTCCTTCATTCAGCCAACTTTTGACTTGCCCCATTACATTTGGTTTCCAGTTTTCACGGGAATCGACCCATTCTTCAAGTTTGGGTTGAATATCTCCCAAGGGCATATACCAGTGCTCGGTTTTCTTTAACTCCGGTTTTTCACCTGATAATGCACTAACGGGATCTATCAATTCAGTAGGAGAAAGGGAGGTCCCGCAACTTTCGCATTGATCTCCATAAGCTTCTTCATAACCACAATTAGGACAAGTTCCTTTCACATACCTATCCGGTAAAAACATCTCCGATTTAGGATCATAGAGCTGCTCTTCGGTTTTCTTTTTGAAGAATCCCTTTTCATGGAGGGTAGTAAAAAATTCTTGTGAAGTCTCATGGTGCACTTTGGAGCTGGTACGGCCATAGTAGTCGAAGGTGATCCCGAAATCTTCAAACACCTTTTTGTTCATTTCATGATACCGGTCCACAATATCCTGGGGCGATACGCCTTCCTTTTCTGCTGCTATCGTTATAGGAACTCCGTGTTCATCAGAACCACAGATGAAGGCTACTTCAGCTCCGGTTCTTCTTTTGTAGCGACAATAAAAATCGGGGGTTAAATAAGCTCCGGCAAGGTGTCCCAGATGTATAGGTCCGTTTGCATAAGGAAGTGCGGAGGTAACAAGAATTCGTTTTTTATCAGGCATTAGAGTGAGTTGTTCTGATTGTTTTTTCGAAGATAAGAAATGATGCTTTCAATGTTTAAGAGCCGAGAAAGATTTTTTGAGATTCGATATGAAATAGTAATCCATCATTTCGTTCTGCTCAATTAAGATTGGCAGTAAAATTCTATAGCGATGGGGTAATGAATCAACTGTGGAACTCAGAAGTAAACCCTTCCAGGGTTTTGAGTATACAGTTTGCTTCATCTTTGGTTGCTTTAACCCTGGAAGGGTTGAGTTTGGGGCTACAAAGTTCGTTAAACTCAATCAATTTTCTTCAAAGTTAAATCCAATCCGCCCTACGTTCTACTGTAGAACTGGATACACCAGCATACGAGCATATTGGAAAACTTCCAACAAAAGAGAAAGGAGTATACGCCACAAAGGTACATGACTGGGTAGCAACGGACACAAAAGCACCGTTTGAGAACTAAACTCGACGCGGGCTAGCGTAAGAAAAACGAGGTGTTTACGCTTCTACTCGCAGATAACAACACGCTATAAAAAAGACAACATATAAAAAGAGTGGATGGGCAAATACGGGTGTAGAGATGAGAGTACAACCCGAAGCGAAAAACAACCACGTATTATTTCTCAAACTCGCGCAAACGCTCTGCGTCGGCACGAATAATACATAGGCCTAAAAGTACGCTCCGACGCGGAGCGTCAGGAGCGAGGATGGATTATTGATTCAGCAATAGGTATCAGGTTATAGCTTCAGTGCTGGATGTTTTAGGATATGATTAAATCTGAATACTGAATTAGTTTGTTAAAACTTTAAATTCATTCCCGTTTATCCCGGAAGAAGGTTTTAAGTAAGTGTTCGCATTCAGCTTCCATGATGCCCTGTAGTACATTGATACGATGATTAAGTTTATTATTGGAAGCAATATTGAATACACTTCCGCAGCTTCCCGCTTTAGCATCCGATGCCCCAAATACTACCGTATCCAATTTACTCCACACGGAGGCCCCGGCACACATAGGGCAGGGCTCAAGGGTTACATAAAGCATACATTCTGATAAGTATTTTTCTGAAAGAGTTTCACATGCTGCAGAAATGGCCAGCATTTCAGCATGAGCAGTGGGGTCATTGAGGCGCTCTACCTGATTGTATCCTTTTCCAACGATCCGGTCATTGTATACAACTACCGCACCCACGGGCACTTCACCTTCGTCATATGCTTGTTCGGCTAACATATAAGCCCGGGCCATAAAGCGTTGGTGTTTTTGTATGGCCGGAAGATCCATTTTATTCATATCACTTGATTGCTATCCATTGTTTTAACTACCTTGGCGCGAACTTAACCCAATCCTAATGAAAAAAGTAGAACAAAGTATAAAAGATTATATCTCTGAAACCATTCGTACTATTCCTGATTTCCCGAAAGAGGGAATACAATTCAAAGATATAACTACGCTTTTGCAAGATAAACGAGCTCTTGAGTTAACCTCATATATGTTGGCTCAGCCTTTCAGAAATAAATCCGTTGATTTTGTGGTGGGCTTAGAGTCGCGCGGCTTTTTGTTTGGAACTAATTTAGCTCAGGATCTAAATGCAGGATTCGTTCCGGTTAGGAAACCGGGGAAGCTTCCAGCAGACACTCTCTCTGAAATATATACTTTGGAATATGGTGAAGACAGTTTAGAAATTCATGAGGATGCTATCTTTGATGGGGCAAAAGTAGTTATTCATGATGATCTCATTGCCACAGGGGGCACAGCATCTGCAGCTACTAATTTGGTGCAGCGACTGGGAGGGACTATCCTTGGGTATTCATTTATCATTGAACTTTCATTCTTAGATGGCAGAAAAAAACTTGCTGCAGATGTGCCCGTTGAAAGTATTATCATAGAATAGGGAACAACTTTTCTTTTTGGGAATACCATTTACTGTAGAAACCATTCAGTAAAGAGGACCCAACAATGAGACTTATAAATTTTATACTCCTTTCCCTAATTACAATATTTGTCAGCCTTACAACCGCGTGTAATAAATTCACTGTAGAAAATGTAGATTACTCTCAGCGGATTGAATCCGTTCTTACCCCTGATGAGAAGGGTATTATAACAGATAAACGATATGCCATCTCTTTCAATATTCAACCTTTCAAAAAGCAAGAGTTTGGAGATTCAGATTCATCTAAAGTTGAAGAATTACGTCTTATAAGGAACGAGGATGGATACTATTTCATAACGGCATCAGCTTTCAAAAATATTTATGTGATGCAGCCTGAAAAGGGCAGCTTAAAGCTTGTAAGAAAGATCAAGATTGGTGAAGAGAGAATTTCAGAACCAGCATTAAATCTGCGCGACACCACCGTTCAGTTAGTAAATAGAGATACCGGAGAGATATACCTTCTTACTCAAAATGGAATTGTAGAAAAAATAAATGCTTAAAAGGAGAGAACACCATGTTTTTACTTAGAAAAATAATTTATATAGCAGTAATAATTGCACTATCAAGTGGTACTATTACAGCTCAGCAATCAGATTACCAGGTAGCTCAGCAATTCAAACAATCAGTACAGGAGCTGGAAGAGCAAATTTTAAATGCCGGTTCCACACAAGAGTTAAACAACATTAGTGAGCAGCTTGACACCTTGCAGCTGAAATACACGGAAAGAAGAGAGTTATTAGACCATGCTCTATATCCTGATTCGTTTTCAGAAGTTGTAAGGGAACTTAGCCGTGAGATTCAGTCTAATGAACAGAAACTCTTGGCTATTGAAAGGCAGAGGGAGGAAATTACTTCATTGTCCGATAAAATTAACATCTACAGAAATGAAATAGCCTTCATTAATTCCAGAACAGATTCATTACGAAATGTGATTGCGCAGGCACAAAAAGATCGCAAAAATTTGAGTTCTGCAATTGTACAATACCGTAATGAGCTTGAGCGCAGAGATGAACTGATTCTGAAAATGGTTGATTCGTTATTTGTTACCGTAAATAGTTATGACGGTCAGGTTTATACAGAGATTGAGGAATCACTAAGAAAAAGAACGCTGTCAGGTCAGGAGCATCCACTTAATTATCTCAGTGTATTGATTGAGAAAAATATTTCAACCTTAAAACATCATCAAGACAATTTAACGGTTAGAGATTATCTGAGGATGTATGCGGTACAGCAACGATTTGAACAGGTGTGGGATAAAATAGGCAATGATTTATCTAAGTTTTACGGTGAAGAAAATGCTGCTGAATTGAAATCAACTATTGATGCTAAAGTTCAGGATTGGGATGCGTCTGCCTCCAGAAATATGTGGGCATCATTAGACGTCTATTTAGAAGATAGCAATATAAACTTACCGGCATTTGACAATAATAGCAGCTTCTTTGCAGCACTTGAAGCCTTTATTGATGGCGAAGTACATTCAAGCCGTGATAAGATTTTTAAAAATGTATTTCACAAAGAATTTCAGGCATTCTATGAAATCTGGAATAGTAAAATTAAGGATGACTGGGGTGAATTTGTTAAAGATGGAGAGGTCTTAACCATGAACCAAATTTCAACCATAGACGCTGAAATTATGCATTGGGAGAATGAAGTTGAGCCTCGTTCCTTTACCATTCCAATTATGTTGGGATTAAGTTTAATGGCTATTGTAGGGCTTATTATTGCTTTGGCGAGGAAAGAATAAGGCCCCTTACATCCAATTTAGATATAAGGAAGCCGGCCTAACCGCCGGTTTTTTGTGCTTATAACTTGAAACTTTATGTACTTTAATCCGAAACAATTCTATACTTATCAAAACTATATTATTCTTTTATGAAGCATATATTCAGTTTTCTGGTTTTACTCCTTCTCATACAGCCACTTGCGGCTCAACAAAATGTTGATACAAAAAAAGAGACACGTTTAATCTTTGTACGTCATGCCGAAAAAATGGATGATGGGACAAGAAATCCGCATTTAAGCGATAAAGGAAAAGTAAGAGCCAACCGGTTAGCTTCCATTCTTCAGGAAGATTTTGACATTACAACAATCTACAGCACCGACTATTATAGAACCATGGAGACTGCCGACCCTTTAGCAGAGCAATTAGGGTTATCTGTTCGAAGCTATGGACTCCAAAACCCGGATTCGTTGATGAATGACATTCTAAAATTACATGATGGAGAGGATATTTTGATTGTGGGCCATTCCAACACTACACCAAATCTTGTAAACATAGTTTTAGGTGAGCCCAGGTTTGAACAACTTGATGAATCTGATTACTCAAATATTTTTGTTGTTTTGCTTCGCGAAGATGAATTCCGAGCGTTTAAGCATCTAACGTATTAAGGCAGAGAGTAATATTTTCGAAGAAACCATTCAGATCCAAGCAATAAAATGATTGCTATAAACCAATATATAGTTCTGACAGGGAATGAGTAGTTCTCGATGGTCTCAACCCGTGTTTCAAGTATATTAGCTTGTCTTAGGCTGTCTTGGAACCCATTTATGTTGTCATAAATGAAATGAGAGCCTTCAGAGTTTTGAGCAATAGCTCTCATGAGTTCATCATTGCGAGTAGTATTGGCCAATTCTGAGCTGGCGTTGGAGATCAAAAATTCACCGGTTTGTGTTTCAAGTTCTCGATTTCCTTTGCGTGCAGTAGCAGAATAATTATACAACCCTTCGGAAAGTCTCGGTAAATCAAGCCTGTAATTTCCATTCCCAATGTTATCCATGTTGAACGTTCTGGGTGAGCTGTCTTCATCAGACAATGTCACTTCTATAATTCCTTCACTTTCAGGTTCGCCACGTTCATTTCGTAAACTTGCATTTATTATAGGATTTTCAGCGGTACTGAAAACTTGTTTTGCAGGGCTGATCTGAAGCATTCGGTCGTCAGGATCACTTGAAGTCCATGAGACGAGATTTGAAAAAAAATCTGTTACAAAATTGCGGTGCGTAACATTGGTGCTTTGCAGCATCTTGTACCATCCGCGTGCCAAAACATGTCCTCTTCGGATATTCCCCCTCTCAAGTACACTTACAACTGGAAACTCTGTTTCAACGCCATTGTAAATTAAACTAAAAAGTGGGGTAGATTGAGGATCCTGAAGTACACTTCTTGTTGCAGAAGTTAGGGGAGGAGCATCCCGTAAGTTGATTTCAGGGAGTTCAAGAATGGGATGGTCGTTATTATTTGTGGTCTGCATTAAATTAATTCGGCCAACCTGTCCCGTATTTATTCCAATTAGTTGAAGTTCATCGGCTACATCAAATTGTGCTTTAGACTGATCGCTTACTTCAAGAAATATTGTAGGTGTATCCTCCAATGTTGAAAGGAATTCAAATTCCCGGGAAGTATTAGGTACGCCATGCACAATGATTAAATTATATTCTTCCTCGTCCGGCAGTTCTTCAACAAAACGGTTTCCCCCCAACCATGTCAGGGGATAGAGCTCGTTATTTTCATCCCGAGCGATAATGGTTCTCAGTGCCTTTATATCGGGATGAATTTCAAAAGCTACATGCAAAATTTTTACACGGTCATCCAGTACATCGATAGAAAATATTTGGCTGTTATTAGCTTCAGTCCATTCATCGGGCTGTGGTTGTGCTATAACTTCCAACTGTTTTAAGCCGGCTTCCTCTAAAAGTAACTCAAATTCAACTGTTTTAACTTGATTATTGGTATCAAAGGTCAGTTGTTGTTCATCGAGTATTTCATCTCCGGATACAAGCGATACGGTAATACTGTTATTTTCAAATCCGGTTTGACTTATTTCAGCTTCTATAAGATGATTGGTATTGGTATAGCCGGTTGCATTCGTAAGTACGTTCGATACTGAGATATCCCTTACTGCTGAAGTGTCCCCAATTGATACGGTGTAAATAGGAATTGAAGAGTTATAGGCACTTACCACCGGGTTTCTTCCAAAAGTAATAATCCCATCAGATATGAAGATGGCTGTCTGAACGTCTTCCTCCATTTCTAAAATAGTGTTTACCGGGGCGGAAAGGTTTGTTTGTACTTCACTGCCGTTTAGAGAATCGGGTTCAAAAGATTGTACATCTTCACCAATTGAATAATATTCTACATTAGCTTCAGAGAGATTATTGAGGCCTAAGTCGTCTAAAAGCTGTTGATAGGAAGAAAGACCTTCATAATTTCCTTTGGAAATGGCGATACTCTCAGAATTATCGAGGAATACGGCAATTTTGGGTTTTACTTCAACTTCATTTGAAGAGTAGAAATAGGGATTAAGCAACAGTAACAGGATAACAACCAAGGCTGAGCCCCTTAAGGTAATGAGCACCCATCTTGGGAGAGTAGGAATGCTTTCAAACTTGCGATAGGAAACCCATGCCAGCCCGTACAGGATGATAACGAGTAAGATTAGCAGCGATGGCGGGAGACTATTTTGGAAGCCCTGGAAATCCACATTAATTCCTCATTTAGATTAGGCTTCGTCAATAAGCTTGTTGATTAACTTAACGGTGGTATATCCTTCAGCTTCAGCCGCGTAATTATTGACAATACGATGGCGAAGAACAGGGATAGCTAAGGCCTTGATATCATCTTCGGTAACATTATATCGGCCTTGAGAAAGAGCCCGTGCCTTTCCACCCAATATCAAATACTGTGATGCTCTCGGACCGGCTCCCCAACTCATAAATTTGTTAATATAATCGGGAGCTAAATCGCTACCCGGACGTGTTTTTGAAACCAATTCTACCGCATAATCCAGTACAGATTCGGGAACAGGGACCTCTCGAACAAGACTTTGTAACTCTTTAAGTTTTTCCTTGGTTACAAGAGCTTCAATATTAATATCCTGATGAGCCGTTGTTTTACTTACAATTTCTTTTTCTTCATCAAGGGTAGGATAATCAACCCAAATATTGAACATAAAACGGTCTAATTGAGCTTCCGGAAGAGGATAAGTTCCCTCTTGTTCGATAGGGTTCTGAGTGGCTAATACAAAGAAAGGAGTATCCAAATGATAGGTTTTTCCACCGGTGGTAACATTATACTCCTGCATTCCTTCAAGCAAAGCAGCCTGGGTTTTGGGAGGCGTACGGTTAATCTCATCAGCAAGAACGATATTGGCAAATACAGGTCCTTTTATGAACGAAAATTCTTTTCGGCCTGAATCCTTGTTTTCCTCTATAACTTCCGTACCCGTGATATCTCCGGGCATGAGATCAGGAGTAAACTGAATTCGGCTAAAACTTAAATTCAGTGATTGTGCTAATGTTCTTATAAGCAATGTTTTAGCTAATCCCGGAACACCAATCAAAACACAATGTCCTTTAGAGAAAAGACTTATCAATAAAAGGTCAATAATGTCTTCCTGACCAATTACTGCTTTATGAATTTCCTTTTTTATCTGATGAAAAACGCTGTGGAATTCATCTGCAAGTTTTACAGGTTCTTTTATTTCACTGCTCATAGATTTGTCTCCGTACCTGGCACATCAATTTTATATTCTATATAGACGTCTTCCTTGATTTCTTGCATCCACTCCTGCATAACTCTGAATTGTTTTTGCTGTAAAGCTATATTTTTGATGCGTTCGTAATCCTGCTCTAAATTGGCAATGTGTTCGGGCACTTGTTTGTCTAAACGAACTATTCGATATGCTTTTTTATTCTGACTTTGGATTGTAAAAGAACGTGGCTCCGAAATGGCTCCTTCTTCATCCATTAATAATACTACGCGATACATTGCAGGATCTAACCGGTTTAAAGCTATAAGTCTCTCACCTGTTTGGGGATCAAATATTTTACCTCCATAGGGTGCTGTGTTGGGATCTTCACTCAACTCTTTTGCTACTGCAGGGAATTTCACTTCCGGATTGGCTAAAATACTGTCTCTGATGGCATTCAATCTGTTGATGGCATACTCTTCGTCGAGCTCACTTCCATCTACAGTTATTAAAATATGCCGGGTTTCAATCCGGTCACCAATACGCCGATCGAGTTGTATCACGTGATATCCATATTGTGTTTCTACCACTTCAGATACACCGCCGGGTTGAAGGGCAGCCGCTGCGGCTGAGTATTCTGGAACCAATTCATCCAACGACATTAACGGCAACAATCCGCCCATTGAAGCTGAATTACTGTCCTCGCTATGCCTTCGGGCAAGCTCCTCAATACTTTTCCCGTGCACTACAATCGAATCTCTCAGCTGTTCTGCAAATTCAAAAGCTCGCTCCTTGGCATCTCCACGGGCCGGTGGTATTTTCACAATCTGAGAAAGTGAAACCTGCTCGGGAATAGTGGGGAGGGAATCAGTGGGAATAGCATTAAAAAAATCTTCCACTTCAGGCCGGGTTATGGTAATAGACTGTCTCTTTTGTTCTTGAACCCTGCTGGCCAACATTTGTTCTCTGAAATCTTCTCTAAAATCAGCTTTAAGCTGAATAATAGATTTCCCAAAGGCCTGCTCTAAAGCTTGTTCACTTCCGGCTTGGGCAGTAAGCTGCTGAATTCGTTGATCCATTTGGAGAGAGACTTGCTCATTTGATACAGTAATGGAATCAATTTCTGCTTTTTCAAGAAGGACTTTTCGATCTACTTCTTGTTTAAGAAATTCAAACCAAAGTTCACGACTAAACTCCACATTTTGGTCGGCAGCGCGAGCTTGACGCATGTAGTCACTTACAAGCTGATCAACATCAGATTTAAGAATAACGTGCTCATTTACATGAGCTACAATCTGATCTGCTAATTGAGGGGGGGCTTGTGCCTGGGTAGTACTTGAAAATAAAAGTAGTAATAAAAAGAGAGGGATGACAAATAGTTTATTCTTCATTAGTAATTTGATTCAATGAAACGGTGTCAGTTTCTGAGGTATTACCCTCATTGTCTAAGTTATATAATTTAATTTCGTTGTTCGCCTGTGCCTGAAGATAAAGATTCTTAACGTATGTGTTGAATGCTCTTTTACGTTTTTCAAGGATTAACCATTCCCGGATTTGATCTATCAACCAAGTTAGTTCCGGATGGTCTCCTTCAGGCCGCTCATCTGTTAACTGTACAAAATGAAATTCATTGCCTGATCGAAAAGTTGGGGAAATTTCGGATGGTCCAATAATTCGTAAGTATCGGTTTAAAGTGGCAATATCTCCACCTGCAATAGATATTGGCCAGTATTTTTCAGATTCTCGAATTTTGAGTTCCGGGTATTTTGAATATCTCCTTGCTACTACTTCCCATTCTATACCTCTCATTAGTTCTTCCTTGGCACTTTCCGCTGCAACATTACTCTCAGTGATTACATGTCTGTATTGCACATACTGCTCTTCTAAAGTAAATTTATCCTTGTTTTGCTGATAGTAACTTCGTGCTTCTTGTTCGCTTACCTCGATGTCACCTTCAAACTCGTTGATAATGTAATCTTGAACCGATTGCAGGATGAATTCTTCTCGGAGCCGTTGAATTTTTTCCTGTACACCGGGTTGATCCATAAAATTAAGTCTCGACGCTTCTTCCAAGATTATTTGCCGGCGAATCCAGTCATCCCGATAGTTTTGGTACGCTTGCAAACTGTCTTGTTGAAAAATATGAGTAGGAATTTGAGACTTTGCGAACTTTTTGGTGAGGGTGTTATTCCCAACTTCAGCTAAAATTTCATCGCTGTCATTAACGGATGCACTACACCTGCTAATTAACAGAGTTAAAAATAATAAGACTGGTAAGTAGAATCTCATTTGAATGTATTAGGAATCTTGCCGGTAGGCTGTTCGAAGTTTATCAAAATGAGGTTGAACATTATATTTATCTCGTAGTTCTTCTAACCATTCTTGTTCACGCTGAGGCTGATATTCAGAAAATATTCGGTTAAAAGCCTCTTTAAAAGTCATTTGGCGAGCCGGTAAAACTTGCTGAAGCCAAAGTACTGCTTTCCCTTCATTATAATCGAAAATTTCTGAAAAAGACTGTGGATCCATAGATTTAAGTCGAGTGTAAGGCTTATCCTGAATCATGCTTGTGGAATCCATTCTCACTCCAAGACGGTCAATATTTGCCCGGAGGCTGTCAGGACTTCCGCCGTTATTCACAAAATCTATGGCTTTATTCAAGGTGGAGTCATGACGTGCTGTTAAGAGATAGAAATGAGGCCGATCGGAATAGGTATAAGAATTGGGATTTTCCTCATACATCTTTTTCAACTTGGTAGAATCAACCTTAGCAGGATTCCAAACTTTGTCATCATTTATCTGATAGACCACTAAACCATTTAAATAGCTTTCTGATTGTTGTTCAAATTCAGGATAACGATCTACTGTTATTTCGATCATATTATTGTCAACCATGCTATTTGTAAATTCATCAAACCAGGTATCTCGATAGGATGCAGCTTGTATATTATCATATCTGTCAAGGAGAAATGAATGATAATCACTCAGTGTAAATGAATAATCTGAAAGTTGTGCAATCACCTTATACATATTTAGAGGGGGCGTGGGGAGTGAATCAAAAGTAGTGCTATCTTTTCCCGTTACCCATTGTTTGTAATCGCTGAGTTTTTCAGGAAATTCCTGATAAGGCAGCTCATCTTTGATGTAATCTATCACAAAGGCATTACTCTCTGTGAAATAAGAAGTATTAGAAAGCTGATCCATAAGTTCTTGGTCTCGCGCTTCTTCGCTACTATATGTTTGAACTGAATCGACTCTAAAAATATGATACCCATAGCTGGTTTGAACAGGAGAGGAATAGGAGGCTTCAGGATCGACCCCCATAACGGCATCTACAAAATCAGTCTGGAAATTTTCCTGGTAACTTACCCATCCAATACGTCCGCTGTTTCTGGCTGAAGGAGGGTCTTCAGTATACTCTTCAACTACCAATCCCCATTGTTCTCCACTTTCTAAAGCATCGTAAGCTTCAGTAATTTTGTTGTAAGCGGCAGTATCGTTGGTGGCACGAACAAAAATATGGCGGGTAAATCGGGCCGGGGTTCGCTCTCTTTTATCTTGAAGTAACATAATGTGATACCCAAATTGGGTTTTAAATGGCTCTGAGACTTCTCCAACCTCCAAATTGTATGCAGTATCTTCAAATTCAGGAACAGTTCTTCCAGCCGATATCCAGGGGAGGTCTCCACCCATACTGCGGCCATTTCTTACCGTAGAATATTCCTCATTCACCTCATTTAAAGGAACACCGCTTTGCATTTGTTCTTTGGCTTCTTTCAGCTTAGCAATAGCCTCTTGCTCCTGTTGTTCGGAAGCATTTTCTGGTAAAGCAACTAATATGTGATATGTTTTTAACTCTACTTCAGCTCGTTTTTTATAATGTTCGAAAGCAGCCGGTTTTATTTCATTATTCAACCAATAAGCATAAGCTGCCTGCTTAGCATATTGCTTGTGTTCCTCATTGATGGAAGGGTTTTCGAAATATCCTTCATCTTTAGCCGCCAAAAGTTTAGCTCTGAAATCGAGGTAAACCGGTAAAAATTCCTCCAATTGAGAAAGGGAAGGGGCGTCAGCCTCGCCTGATGAGAAGTTTTCTTTTACTTCTTTATAGGTAACAGTTTCATTACCAACCGAGCCTACCACGGTATTCTCTGCAGCCGTTTGTGCAGCGGTTTCAAACGAGATATTGGTTAGAAATAGGAATAAAATGATCGATACAAACTTCAAGATGTAGTTTGTCATTGCAATAATTTTACTGATTTAATTTTAAGTTCAAGATTAAAAGAGCATTCCGGCAAAAGTAGCCGTCATTAAATTTGCTAACGTACCGGCAAAAACGGCTTTAACGCCAAATTTGGCTAATTCCGACTTTCTGCTCGGCGCCAATCCACCGATTCCACCAATCTGGATGGCAATAGAGGAAAAATTAGCAAAACCACACAACGCAAATGTTGCCATCGCTATTGTTTTAGGTGAGATATTTGCTGCAGAAACTTCTTCCGCTAATTTCAGGTATGCTACGAACTCATTTAGAACAATTTTAGTACCCAACAAAGATCCCATATTAATTGCATCTGCCCATGGCACTCCGATCAGCCATGCTAAAGGGGCAAATATCCAGCCAAGAACCATTTCAATAGTCAGGCTTTCACCAAGTAATCCGGTAATCCCCAAAAGATCACTTCCCCAACCTAAAATACCATTAAACATTGCCAGTAATGCTATGAAAGCCAATAGCATGGCGCCTACATTTAAAGCAAGTTTAAGACCCGTCCCAGCTCCAGAAGCAGCTGCATCGATACCATTGGCATCTGTTTTTTCTACACTCATTTTAACATCACCTTTTGTAACGGGGTCCCCGTCTTCGGGATATAATATTTTAGCAATCACTAAGGCAGCAGGAGCAGCCATCAAACTTGCTCCCAGTAAACGTTCAGCAAATAATTGTTGTGCAACTGTAATCTCTAAACCGTTGGCTTCGGCAAAAGGAGTGCCGAGCATAGCCACATAAGCGGCTAAAACTCCACCGGCAATGGTTGCCATTCCACCGGTCATAACGACCAGCAACTCCGATTTTGTTAATTTTTTAATATATGGCTCAATGACAAGCGGTGCCTCTGTTTGTCCCACAAATATATTGGACACTACAGATAGAGTTTCAGCACCGGATGTCCCCAAAAGTTTCTGCATTCCTTTTGAAACTATTTTCACAATGAACTGAAGAATACCGTAGTGATAAAGAATAGCTGTCAGTGAAGCAAAAAATACAATAGTAGGTAATACCTGGAAAGCAAAGAAAACACCGAGACTATCTGGATGCTCGGGCCCTTGTCCCAGCCGCCCAAAAATGAAAGAAGCTCCTTCTGTGGTATAATTTAAAACAACCACGAAAAAACTGGCTATTTCTTGGAACATAAGCATGGGCCAACCCAAGGGCGCCCAGTAGCCGGCTAATACATCTGCTTTCAATATGAAAATCGCCAAAAGAAACTGAATCCCAATCCCAGTTATGACCAATCGCCAATTTATATTTTTACGATTATTGCTAAAAATTAAGGCGAGGCCAAGTATGCTTACAACGCCAATTATTCCTCGTATAATATCCATTAGGTTTGCTCAGTATTTATTTCTTCTTCTTGTTCAATTTTATTGGGTCGGTTCTCTTGTTCAAAAGTGGGGTTACTAAAAGGCTTTATGGGGCGACCCCGTCGTTTATCGGAAGGGGGGCGGAAACAGTGACGGGCTCGGGGTTCATAAGCATCGTATTCACCTACCAAAACTTGTCCTTCCTGTTCCACAACCCGTTGGGAATAATGAGCCATTACACCGCTTTCTGCACAAACAGCATGAAGTTTTGTTACAAACTCGGCAATAGCTAATAGATAGGGCATTGGGCCGAAAGGTTTTCCTTTATAATCCATATCTAAGCCTGCAACTATAACACGCTTGCCGTCATTTGCGAGAGAGTCTGCTACATCTACAACTCGCTCATCGAAAAATTGTGCTTCATCAATACAGACTACTTTAGCATCAGAAGTTAGCAATACAATTTGATCGGCGGTGTCTACTAAAATACTTGGAAGAGCCGTTTCATTGTGAGATACAACTTCTTCTTCACTATACCTTTTGTCTAATGCAGGTTTTACCACCACTACTTTCTGTCCGGCTATATGAGCTCGTTTGGCCCTGCGGATAAGCTCCTCGGTTTTACCACTGAACATTCCTCCGCAAACTACTTCTATCCAACCGAATTCACGCGGTGCTAACGATGGTTCGTTAATCATTAATTATAAATTATTCTTTTGTTGAGCCTGATAATTTTTGAATCGGAATATATCAGGGCAAGAGGAGAAAAGGAAAGAAGAAAACAGATAATAATCTATAATTCAAAATTGATCAGTAAGTACTAATTACAGCAATAGAAATTCTCAATCATTTCGGTTTAGTTAAGAGAGGGAGATTTCGTATATTTGTACTCAATCTAAATAGGCTCGAAAAGCAACTTGATGAATAATTAAGATTGTTGATTTCCGAGAGTATTAAAAGAGCAAACCCTAAGACAAAAAAAAAGCCAATGAGCGAGACGCAAGCCTTAGAATCAATGATTGGTGAAGAGTATAAGTATGGCTTTTCCACCGATGTTGAATACGAAGATTTTCCAAAAGGAATCAATGAAGATATAATTCGGGAACTTTCAGCCCGTAAAGAAGAACCGGAGTGGATGCTTGAATTCCGCTTAAAAGCCTACCGTGCCTGGACGGAAATGGAAGAACCGGATTGGTTTAATGCCATCTACGAAAAACCAAAATTTGATTCACTGCAATATTATTCAGCTCCAAAGAATAAACCGAAATTAGACAGCCTTGATGAGGTAGACCCAAAAATTCGTGAAACGTATGAAAAGCTTGGAATTCCTCTTGAAGAGCAAAAAGCGCTGGCCGGTGTTGCTGTAGATGCTGTATTTGACAGTGTATCAGTATTTACTTCGTTCAAAGAGAAACTGGCGGAAGCCGGAGTGATCTTTTGCTCAATTTCTGAAGCTATTAAAAATCACCCTGAACTGGTGGAAAAATATATGGGCTCGGTTGTTCCTGCACGCGATAATTTTTACGCAGCCTTGAATTCTGCTGTATTTTCTGATGGTTCGTTCTGCTATGTGCCTAAGGATACGATTTGCCCAATGGAGCTTTCTACCTATTTCCGGATCAACAACATGAATTCCGGTCAGTTTGAACGAACGCTGATTATTGCTGAAGACAATTCTCATGTGAGTTACCTGGAAGGTTGTACAGCTCCGATGTATGATGAACATCAGTTGCACGCCGCTGTGGTTGAATTGGTAGCCATGGATAATGCCGAGATTAAATACTCCACTATCCAAAACTGGTATGCCGGTGACGAGGATGGGAAAGGTGGTATTTATAATTTTGTGACAAAACGTGGAGCCTGCCGCGGTAAGAATTCCAAGATTAGCTGGACTCAGCTTGAAACGGGTTCTGCCGTAACCCTGAAATACCCAAGCGTGATTTTACAGGGTGATAACTCGATAGGTGAATTCTACTCTGTGGCTGTTACCAATAAAAGACAGCAAGCAGATACCGGAACCAAAATGATCCATATTGGAAAGAATACCAAGAGTACGATCATTTCAAAAGGTATTTCGGCCGGTCACTCAAACAATAGTTACCGTGGAGAAGTTAAAATTAACAAAGGAGCTGATGGCGCCCGTAATTACTCAGTTTGTGACTCGATGTTGATTGGCCAGACTTGTGGCGCACATACTTTCCCTTACATCTCTTCTCAAAACCCAACCGCAAGTGTGGAGCATGAGGCTTCAACCTCTCGCGTAGGAGAAGAGCAGATCTTCTACCTGATGCAGCGGGGAATCAGTGAGCAGGATGCCATTTCCATGATCATTAACGGATTTGTAAAGGAAGTCTTAAAAGAGCTGCCACTTGAATTTGCCACCGAAGCAAATGCATTGCTTGATGTGAAGCTGGAAGGTAGTGTTGGATAAGTAATTTTAAATGTTGAATGCTTAAATGTTAAATGGAGCTTAGCCCACATTTAACATTCAAAATTGAGCATTCAACATTAAAACAGAAGAAATTAAATAATCAAAAAAGAAAAAGAACAGAAACGTGTTAGAAATCAAAAACTTACATGCCTCAGTTGAGGGCGAAGACGAACAGATTCTTAAAGGTGTAAATCTCACTATCAACAAAGGAGAAATCCATGCAATCATGGGTCCGAACGGAAGTGGTAAAAGTACATTGGCCAAAGTAGTATCAGGTCATCCTGAGTACGAGATCACTGAGGGGGAAATTCTTTTTGAAGGACAAGAAATCTCAGAATTGGACGCCGATGAGCGTGCTCACTTAGGTATGTTTCTCGCCTTCCAATATCCAATTGAAGTGCCTGGAATTACCAACAGAACTTTACTTCGTGAATCTTACAATACCATTGCACGAGAAAATGATCGTGAAGAGTTGGATCCCATTGAGTTTGATGATTATCTGAAAGAGCGACTTGAAGTAATTGACATGAAAGATTCGTTCCTCGAACGAAGTATCAACACCGGCTTTTCAGGTGGTGAAAAGAAGAAGAACGAGGTTTTCCAGATGGCTGTATTAAATCCAAAGCTGGCTTTCATGGATGAAACCGACTCCGGACTTGATATTGATGCACTGAAAATTGTTTCTGACGGCATTAATAAAATTGCCGGACCGGAAAATGCTATAGTTCTTATTACTCACTATCAGCGATTGCTGAACTACATCACCCCGGATTATGTCCATGTGATGATTGGTGGTAAGATCGTGAAATCAGCCGGTAAAGAGCTCGCTCATGAGCTTGAAGAATTCGGCTATGAGCAACTGGAAAAAGAATTTTCTGTAAACGGAGAGGCTCAGTAATGAGTACAACAGTACAAGAAAAAGAAACTATATTAAATTTTTTGGACGGCGATTTCGGAACTGTATCGAACATTCCCGCTATCGCTGGATTGAATGAGAAAGGAGCAGGAAATATTTCTGAATTTCCGTTTCCAACCAAGAAAGATGAAGACTGGAGATTTACGGACCTGAGATCTATCAGCCGAAACCATTTTGTGCCGGTTTCAGATGCGGGAGTAAATCCCGTAGGAGATATAAGTGATTATTACCTTCCTGAAGCAAGGAACAGCCGTTTGGTGTTTGTAAATGGAGAATTCAACACAGATTTATCTTCCACAACTGATATTCCGGATAATGTGGTCGTCGGAAACATGGCTGTCTTTAGTGACCATGAAGTTCTGGAAACGCATTTGGGTAAATATACCAACTATGATGACGATCAGGATGTGTTTGCAGCATTAAACGACGCCAATTTCAAGGATGGCACTTTTATTTATGTCCCGAAAGAGACAAAAGTAGAAGCTCCGATTCATATCCTGAATGTATTTACGGATGCTGAGAAAGCTTTTTATGCTACTCCGCGGGTTCTTTTTGTAGGGGAAGCGTATTCCAAAGCTACCATCGTGGAAGAACATGTGGCTTTGACCCAAAATAGTTATCTGAATGTTACCGTGAATGAGTTCAAACTATTTGAAGGAGCACACGTTCACCACGCTCGTATTCAGCGCGACAGCAAGAAGGCGAATCATATTTCCCGACCGATTGCGCATTTAGATAAGTATGCTGAATATCATTCATACACCATTTGTCTTGGCGCGAAATTATTTCGCAACGACCCAAGAGTGGTGCAGAACGATGAAGAAGTTGATTTTACCATTGACGGATTGGTACTAATCGATGGAGATCAAATTGCAGATACGCATTCAGCGATTGATCACCGACACTGGCATGCACAAAGCCACCAGTTGCACAAAGTGGTTGTGAATGACGAAGCACATTCTATTTTTAATGGAAAAATCTTTGTACGAGAAGATTCTCAAAAGATTGATTCCTTTCAGGAAAACAGAAATTTGTTACTCTCTTTGAATGGAACCGTTCACACCAAGCCACAGCTTGAGATTTTTTCTGATGACGTGCTCTGTTCGCACGGAGCAACTATTGGTCACCTGAACGAAGATGAGGTGTTTTATCTTCATAGTCGTGGCCTGACCAAGAAAAAAGCCCGTGAACTTCTGGTGTATGCTTTCACACTCGAAAGTATTGAGACTATGGAAGTTGAATCCGTTCATAAATTATTGTTAGACGAAGTTGTTAAATACACATCTCGCGACGAAGAATTTGTTGCGGTAGGGAAGGAATGATTATCCCTGGTTCGATACGACGCAGAGCGTTCGTAGCGAGTTGGGATAGTATTTTATTATTTAAATACTCGTTCCTACGCTCTGCGTTGGAACGATTGAAATAAAAAGTCCTCCCTTGAGGGAGGTGCCGACCCAATGGGAGGCGGAGGGTGTCGATTAGGGCAATATTGCCTGGATCGACCAACACCTCTCACACCAAATCAGGAACAACTGATTTGATGATCTCTCCTCGAGGAGAGACTTACTTTTTGGGCTTGTTTTAATTTCAAGCTTGAAATATTAGATATTATTGTCATGCAAGAAACCCTTAAAACAGATACTAAAACCAACATAGACTGGGAAGTTATTCGCAGTCAGTTCCCCGTACTTCAGAGAGAAGTAAACGGGCAGCAGTTGGTGTATCTGGATAATGGGGCTTCTTCACAGATGCCGAAGCGGGTGATCAATCGTATTAACGACTATCATTCCAATGAGCATTCCAATGTGCATCGTGGGATCCATACTTTGAGTCAACATGCTACGG
This sequence comes from Gracilimonas sp., assembly GCA_031580945.1. Classification (GTDB taxonomy): domain Bacteria; phylum Bacteroidota; class Rhodothermia; order Balneolales; family Balneolaceae; genus Gracilimonas. Next base: position 4,423 of record JAVLBT010000032.1, on the reverse strand, counting down.
ATGCTTACGAATTGGCTCGCAAGCGCGTGCAAAAGTTTATCAACGCTCGACATGAAGAAGAGATTATTTACACAACCGGTACTACAGATTCGATAAACCTGGTAGCGCAAAGCTACGGTCGCAAGAATTTTGGGGAAGGAGATGAGATCCTGATCTCAGCCATGGAACATCATGCCAATATTGTTCCCTGGCAAATGATAGCTGAGCAGACAGGAGCGATCCTGAAAGTTATTCCTATGAATGACAAAGGGGAATTGCTGATGGATGAGTTCCATAATCTGCTTTCAGAGAAGACGAAAATGGTAGCAGTAGTTCATGTTTCTAATGCTCTCGGAACCATAAATCCGGTTGAGGAGATTATCGAAGGGGCCCACGCCAAAGACATTCCCGTGCTTATAGATGGAGCACAAGCAGTTCCTCATTCTGTAGTGGATGTTCAAAAATTGAATGCTGATTTTTATGCATTTTCGGCACACAAAATGTGCGGACCAACCGGATTTGGCATTCTTTATGGAAAACGAGAATTGCTAAATGAAATGCCTCCATATCGTGGAGGAGGGGATATGATTGATAAGGTGACGTTTGAAAAAACCACCTGGAACGATCTGCCTCATAAATTTGAAGCTGGAACTCCGCCTATATCAGCAGGAGTTGGGTTTGGTGAAACCATTGCATTCCTGGATGAGATTGGTATGGAAAATATTGCAACACGAGAGCAAGAACTGCTGAAATATGCTACGGAAAAGCTCACCCAAATTGACGGGCTGAGTATAGTAGGTACAGCGAAAAACAAAGCGTCGGTTATTTCGTTTTTGCTTAAGGATATACATCCCACCGATGCCGGAACCATTTTGGATCAGAAGGGCATTGCGGTTAGAACAGGTCACCATTGCACGCAACCAATCATGGATCGTTTTGAAATCCCGGGCACTGCAAGAGCTTCCATTTCTTTTTATAATAATGAGGAAGATATCGACCGGTTAGTGGACGGAATTAAATATGTACAAGAATTTTTTTGACAACAAAGGAGAATAAAAATGGCTAAAATTAAAGAAATAGAACGCACCCCAAATCCCGATGCCATGCGCTTTGTGCTGGCTGAACCGCTGACCAACGGAACCACTCGTTCCTTTGAAAATGCGGCCGAAGCCGAAGGCGATGAACTGGCGTCAGCACTGTTCGCAGTTGATAACGTGATCAACGTGTACTATGTGGACAAATACATCACGGTAACGCAGGACGGAAAAGCTGTTTGGTCGGAATTACTCCGCAAACTGGCACCTCCAATTCGTGAAGCCGAAGCGGTTACACATGAAGAGGATGACACCGACGTTCACCTGAGTAAAGAGGTACAGGGTTCTGATGATCCACGTCTTCAGGAAATCACAAAAATGCTGGATGATCAGGTTCGACCTTACCTCCTTGCTGATGGTGGTGGACTCAAAGTACTTGGACTTGAGGACAATCGTCTGAAAGTGCATTATCAAGGTGCTTGCGGCACGTGTCCAACGGCTACAACAGGAACGCTGTATGCTATTGAAAGTATGGTAAAGCGTATCGACCCTGAGATTCAAGTAGTTTCTGTTTAATTCTTAAAGAGAGATATTATGGAAGAACTTTCCATTACAGACCGAGCCAGTGAACGTATCAACCTGATACGTAAAGAACAGGATGTTCCTGACGATGCCTATTTGCGTGTTGGTGTGGTGAGCGGAGGTTGTTCAGGGTTAACCTACGACCTTGAATTCAACTCTGACGTCCAGCCCGAAGAGAATGATAAAATTTTCGATGTAGATGGTCTGAAAGTCTTGGTCGATATGAGAAGCTTTCTCTATTTGGCCGGAACTGAATTAGATTATACCGAAGGTTTGAACGGGCAGGGATTTCATTTCAAAAATCCGAATGCTACAAGGACGTGCTCCTGTGGTGAATCTTTTTCTATTTAATTTTAAATGTTTAGTGTTAAATGTTAAATGACGGCTCACGCATTTAACATTTAACACTTAAAATTAAACATTTCCCAATGTCAGAAGATGTAATTGTCAATAAAGTCCAGCAAAACACTAAATTGGTGACGTTTGATTTGCAGAAATTCCATGATGATACTCCCATTGAGGAGCTGGATATCAAGCAGTTCTTGTTTCAGGAATTATTACTGAAGGAGAAAGATTTTCGGGAACAGCTGAAAAAGTTTGACTGGTCGCACTACAAAGATAAAAACTTGTGCGTGTACTGTAGTACCGATGCTATTATCGCTCCCTGGGCATGGATGTTGCTCACATCATATGCTAACCCTTTTGTCAAAGAAGTTTTCCTTGGAAGGAAAGAAGCTTTTCTACACCAACTTTACCAACGGAAGCTCGAAGACTACGATTGGGACCAATACGAAGATAAATTTGTACTCCTGAAAGGATGTGGAAAAGTTTATGTTCCTGATTCCATTTATATATTGGCTACCAATAAGTTAATGGGTACAGCTAAAAAGATTATGTACGGGGAAGCTTGTTCTAATGTGCCGGTTTGGAGAGGGTAAGGATCGCTGATTTCTTTGATTACGCTGATTACATTATCTTAGCTTATCTAAAGAATTAAAATCATAACAAAGAACTTTTTATGAAATTACTGATCACAGGCACCTCTCGTGGAATAGGAAAATCAATTGCTCAAAAGTTGCTCGATGAGGGACATGAAGTTATCGGTACTTCCCGTTCAACCAATACACCATTTCCCAATAGCCGAAACTATACTCACATTAAATGTGATCTGGCTAAGCCTGAGGATCTACAAAAAATACAATCCGTTTTTCAGGGAGATGAAATCCCTGAGGTCCTCATCAATAATGCAGGAATGTTTGAAGAAGCGCAGTTTGATATTTCTGATGAAGACTGGCTTGCGAATTGGGACAAGACCATGCAGGTAAATTTACGTTCGTCGGCTTTACTATCTAAATGGGCATTGAATACCTGGACGAAAGCCGGAATAGAAGGGAGGCTTATCAATATTTCATCCCGTGCGGGCTACCGTGGAGATACCGGCGAATATGCCAGTTACGCCGCCAGCAAAGGAGGGATGGTCGCTTTCACTAAAAGCATTGCCCGCAGCTTTGGAAAGCATGGGATTACCGCCTACACCATTGCACCCGGTTTTGTAGACACAGATATGGCACAGGGTTCAATCGAAGTGTACGGGGAGGATTATCTCACCAAAGATCTCGCCCTCGATTCTATTGCTCCTCCTGAGCAGATTGCTAATATTGTGAATTTGTTAGCTGAAAGGAAATTGACACACGCTACCGGACAGACCTTTCATGTGAATTCAGGTTCTTATCTCATTTAACACCATACATAATTTTTACATATGGTGTCAGATTCCTATCTTGAGGCATGAAGAAATTCGTCCTACAAAAAGAAGAGCCCCGTAAACGACCTGAAGATTATTCCATTCCTTATGCTGAGCTTTTAAATCAACAGCAACTGGATGCCGTTTTTCATGAAAAAGGACCGGCTTTGGTGGTTGCGGGAGCAGGAACCGGTAAGACCCGCACGTTGGTTCATCGTGTGGCACGTTTGGTAGAAAGTGGGATCCATCCTTCCAATATCTTATTGCTCACCTTTACACGTCGCGCAGCCAAAGAAATGCTGAATCGGGCCAGTAACATCTTGGACGAACGTTGCAAACAAGTTCAAGGAGGTACTTTTCATTTCTATTGCAGTATGCTGCTTCACCGTTATTCTGAAGCCATCGGCTATCCTTCCAATTTCACTATAATAGATACCGCCGACGCCCTGGAAGTCATACAGTTTGTTAGAACTCAGCTCAACCTCAACAAAAAGAAAAAGCGATTTCCTAATAAAAATACGCTGCTGAAAATGATCAGCACCTCCAAGAATAAACATCTTGATCTGCGTGTTGTGTTGCTGGAAGAGTATCCGCAGTTCCTGGAGCAAGAGGAGAAAATAATTGAGGTAGCGGAAGGATATCAGGCGTACAAAGAGAAGAATTTTGTAATGGATTTTGATGATTTGCTGATCAAAACAAGAGATTTGTTGGCTAAAAATGAGGATATCCGGATCAAGGTAGCTTCAAAGAATGAATATGTGATGGTGGATGAATTTCAGGATACCAACAAACTGCAGGCAGAACTGACGGAGTTATTTTCAAGTGTTCATGGAAATGTAATGGCGGTAGGGGACGATGCTCAAAGTATTTATTCTTTTCGGGGAGCTGATCATCAAAACATTATGGATTTTCCGAAACGCTTTGAGGGTACAAAATTGATTAAGCTGGAGGAAAACTATCGTTCAACGCCGCAAATTCTTCAGGTGGCCAATAATTTGCTGAAACAAGCCAATTTCAAGTTTGATAAGGAATTGTATTCCAATATTAAGGAGGGAGAGTTACCTGCTTTGGTTCAATCAAACAG
>JAVLBT010000031.1:0-24236 GCA_031580945.1 Gracilimonas sp. | reverse complement strand
GTCACCCTTGTAGATGTTAGATAATTTGTTGACAAATGATAAAATTGTATAAGGAATTGGATTCTTATAGCTCAAAAAATATAAACCCAAAATGGGAAGAGCCCAATAAGGATTGGTTTTTTATATAGTCTCCAAAGTTGTCCTCCAGAGCGCCCGCAGGGTTACTGGGTATCGTAGTGTGATCGCGATGGATATCAAGGTCTGCACGAGCGAGTCGTATTGAACGTTGCATCGAGAATTCGGGGTCGCGTAATAAAGACCAATAGTTGGCAAAATTTCGCCGACTCTGGATGACAACTTCTGAGGCATAATGTGGAAGGATAATTTATGGAGCTGTTATGACAACGTACATCCCTCTGCTTCAGAACTGAAGTTTAGAACCGGTCTCCCTTCAAAGGGAGAATTTTCTAAATTTAAGCCCTAAATAGTTCAAACCTCAATTACTATAAAGATCTCTATTTTCTCAAAGGAAAATCCCTCTTAGAAGAGGGACCGGAAAATCAGTTTACTGATTATTCAGGGAGATGTAAGATGCAGTAAAAGATTAACAAATCATTTTGACTTCGTGATTCTCGTTATGAAACACTCCCAAATACTTGGGATAAAGCATTCCCGCAAGCTTCGGCTTAGAGTTAGATATTTTCGACAAATAAATATGAATTAAGGAACCATTTGCTACAACCTTCTAATATATCAGCGATTGTCAAATACTGGCTCAATCCAAGAAATCCGGACCTGCAAAAGGCCATTCAACAAACTATTGAAGAGGGATTATTCAGCCGGGAGGATATCGAATTTCAAATCAATGTACTTCGTAAAAATGTGGATAACGGAGAAATCGAAGAATGGGCAGAACGAGCCGGATTGAGTGATCAGCAACATGCACACGGCAAAAAAGTGCTCTGCCTGCATGCAGGAAATTTACCGCTGGTGGGCTTTCAAACCGCCCTTGGGGTAATCCTGTCCGGTGCTGATTATTTTGGAAAGCTTTCCCGAAAAGATCCGTATTTACTCGGTTCATTTTTAAAAGAAATACAGCAAGCCGATCTTAAACAGGAGATCAATTACTCTACGAACTTACATGACTTCCAGAATTTACAGGCAGAGTCGGTAGTATTTGCCGGTTCGGAAACTTCGGTCCCTCAGGTAAAACAAGAGATCAACAAATTTGATGCAGCTCAAGAAAGTGCAGAATACCTGATCCGCACCGCCAAATTTTCCATCGCTTACTTAGATACATGGAATGAAGAGGTGAAGAGAAATTTAGTGGAGGCGATGCTTCGATACGGAGGGAAGGGATGTCGCTCGGTGGCTGTAGTGTTAGCTGAATTCGGATTGGGTGAGATCAAAGAAGAACTAAGAGCATCTATTAATAAATTTTGGAAAGATAATCCACAACACCAAAAACCAGCGCCAGCATTAAAGTATCAGTTTGCTTATAACAAAGGCATTCAACGCAATCAGCTCTGGCTGGAAGATTTTTTGATTCAGGAAACCGAAGAATTTCCTGAAACAGATTTTACAGTGAATTGGGTTCAGGGAGATCAGGATCAAGTGCGAGCACTCAGGATTAAATTTGGGCAGGTGGTGCAATCAGTTTATACAATGGGTTCAGAAATTGATGGATTGAACACGGAGCTGCTATCTACAGCCCAAAAACCACTACTTTGGTGGAAGCCGGATGGGGTGGATGTGGTGGAGGAATTAATTTGAAGGCCAGACTAAATCGAAATAAACACCGTAATTAGTGAAATTCCATTTTTTTGATAAATCGTAAAAAAACAGAACATTAGTGTCTTCATGAAATTCAAAAAGAAGCTTCGCATTATAGTTAATTTTAAACATAGAGATCTTAGAGGGTTTTCGTCTTATTACGTGAATGTTGTTTGCGTTACTTCTACTGATTATACGAAGAAAATTTTCTGTTGATACTATTCTTAAATAATCATCAATTATTTGAAAATAAGCATTTCTATCCCATTCATAGTAGTAGTCATAAATTTGATATATACAAGCGAAACCGTCAAAACTACAATCAGGATCATTAATTTCAAATTCTACACCACTACCTATTTTATATCCAACTACATTATTCCTTGAATAAAGATGTGATACGTTAGTTACTTCTGACGAGTATCTATTGATCTGGTTGTTATTTAAAGGTACTGTATTGGTATATTCAAACTGTGAATCAATATGGAAGTAATGAAGCGCTTTGTTTTTTCGGTCCAATGCAAGTATCCGTGTTCTAATAGCATCTCCATAAAATTCTAATTCTGCGGTTTGACTAAAATTATCTAATTCTGAAGTTTGATTTGATTCCAATGAATAGATCATCAAACCTTTGTTAGTACTTATTACAATTTTTGTATCGTCTTCAATAAAAGATACATCATAGACAATATCGGTTATACCATTTAAAGTTTCCTTCTCACCGTTTATAGTATTAACTATATAATGTTGACCATCCGAAGTATTAGCAAAAGCAATCGAGTTATCATTGGATAACCTTAATAAAGATATATTATCAGGAAGTGATGCTATTAAGCGGGGTTGTGATAGAGATTTCAAATTGGACAAATCTACACTGTAAATTTTATTGGTGGTGCTGAATATTAATAATTTACCAATTGTACGCACATCAATTGTCTTTGAATTCGAATCAGATTCAAGCTTAAGTTCTGACAATAATTCAATGGAGGGCCTTATTGATAACGGAATGGACTTGTTTCCATATTTACCATTGGATAGATCTGCAGAAAAATTTACTTGCAAACTCTTTTTTCCTATTGGTACAGTGACTAATACAAATCCTTTACTATTATTTATTTCGTAAGAAGTATTTGGACCAAAATTAAAATATATTTGTCTTTCAAAATCTACCCGATCTTCAAAATGAATCTCAAATGAGGTATCATCGATATGATTTATATTTGTAATTTTTGGATAGGGAAAATCAGGTAGGGTTGTATCAATACTTGTTGGGGTTGAAGGCCGGTTATTTAACATTGCAAGAATGGTAAAGTCTTTAGTTTCAAAGGGAGAAAGTTGCTCTTCAATGACAATTGATTCCTGATCAGCGGGTAAATCAAAAACATTATCGGTTGTATTGTCAATAATTTTATATCCAGTTTCTATTTTTGAGTTATCTTTCCAAGTAAGTTTAAATTTACTATCGCTTATTATTTTAAAATTGAAATTAGTGGGAGGGGGTGAAGTCGGATAATAAAAGGTAGTATCTGAAAAAGTTTTTTCTCCATGAAGATATTTATAAGGAGAAATCAGGTATTCTGAGCTCAGGTTCTCTTTAGTGATTGGAATAGAAAAAGAATTTTTTGGGAGTTTAATATCAGCAAAATCGAAAGTTTGCCCATTATTTTTTCTCAAAACCCGAAACCCATTATTTAAGTAAACACTGTCTTGCCAACTAACAATCAGGTGTTCTTTAGTAGTACTTTCTGTTACATTTTCAATGCTTCCAAAATCAATTTCTACATAACTTGTTTGGCCTGTTGAATTAAACTTCACACCATAAATGAGGGGATAGCCAATATCTTCGGCTTTGCTAATTTCTGTATCAAGAAAATACTCAACAAAATCTTTACTATTGTCCGGGTGAACAACTACAGTATCTATAATATCATATTCTGAGTAGCCATTTTTTCTCAATATAGTGTTTGTACCAAAACCGTGAGAATTTCTGTAGATGTTAAGTTTTAATCCAAGTCCTGTAAACACATATTTATTTGGATAGGAGGGAGGAAATTGCACAATTCCTAAAGAGTCAGATTCTGGATCTCGATCGTAAGGATTCTCCCGCTCAAACTCCGGCCCCGTACTACAGCTAAACAAAAATGTGCCGGAAAGAAGTAAAAGAAATAAATGTGAAGTTATTTTCATGATCTAAAAATCATACCTGAATGTTCCGGCAGCTCCTAAATTACCAGTTATTTCTTTAGTAGATAAGTAAAACCGTAAATCTTTATCCTTGTTCATATAGCCGCCGGTGGGCTTGCTGGTAAAAGCATCATAGATATTATACCCATAGATCAAAATTCCAGCTATCAACAGCCCTCGACGCTGATTGTCCAATCGTTGAACTTTGTTCTGCTGACTTTCAGTTAAATTACCCAATCGAAGTGCTTCTTGTTCTGTGGTTGCATTGTTATATTGCTCTTGAAATTCATAAAACACATCCAATTCTTTGTGGTAATTCGATGACTTCACTCCAGCGAAAGTGAACATAGTGACAGCAGAAGCTCCAAAGATTAAAGCTTTGAGATGCTGTTTTTTATATAATTGGCTAGCTCCTGGTAAAATTGAATAAAATATAGCAGTTGATTTGTTTGGTCTGAGATGACTTTCAATAAAGCTAATTTTTTGTTCAGGAGCATTTAGACGTCTTTTTTTATGTCCGAATTCAGGATTTCTCAACTCAAGTTCTCCAATTTTTCCAAAGGTATTAAACTTTGCGAAGCCAGTGCCTTGATATTCTCCATTGTAAAAAATATCGGAATCCTGATCTGAAAGCACCATTACATTGGTATTGTAATATTTTCGGGCGGCAATGTTATTGGTAAGTGTAGCAGGACTATAATTATTTTTTTTAAAGGTATAAGAGTACGTAGTTGTAGAGTCCTTATGTACTTTTATAAACAGTGTTTCACTTTTATCGAAGTGGGTTTGAAGGGAAATAAGCCGTACTCCGGTTCTAAGTTTCAGAGAGTCGCCCGAGGCTATTTTAACGGCGCTAAATAATTCATTTCCCAGTACAACGTAGGCAGAGTCAGTATTGAATTCGAATTTCAGCGACCCCAAATTATTTTGTGCTATAATTTGACTAAAGGGAAGTGAAAATGTTAATAAAGTGAGAAGCAGTGTCCCAACGTATTTATTCATAACATTCAGCTTTACATCTCATAGTTGGTAGTTAGTACCCAACCGTTTTCAAGGGTGTAGACTATAATTTTATTGTGGAAAATAGCCGCCAATTTTGACCCGTTTTTAGAAAGTAAAAGCCCATTTAAATATCCTTCCACTCGTAAGTCTATAATGTTAGCCTCATGTAAATAGTTTGAAGTACACCTAATTTGAGAATAAAATGGATCCCGTGAATACCAATAATAATCTCCCCCGTAACAAATGAGGGAAATATTCTTAGCAGTAGAAAAACCACGAATATCACTCCAGCCAAAGCTATAGCGAACATCCCGAATAGAAGAGATTATTTCATGATCATCGAGTTGGATTTGTATTGCCTCATATTCAGTGTAAAGCAGGACCTCTTTGCCAGAATTAGAAAAATAAAGATTTTGGTATTCACTCCATGCGTCAATTTTTTGCGTAAAAAAACTCTGATTCTGTATTGATAAATCATCCTTATTGAGAGCGACAAGCTTCACTTTATCAAGTTCGTAACTGTAAAATAATAAAATAGTATTGTCGAAATAAGCCACCTTAAATCCATATGAATACATAGATTCTTCATTAACCTGGTAGATAAGCTCATGTGATTCAGTAGAGCTATTCCAAATAGCTACATTATAATTGTTAACACTACCTCTTTTAGGATCTACATCTCCGTAAGCAATAAGTAACTCTTCTTCCGAAATATGGGCGAAATCAACAGGATGGAAATCCGCAGAATTCTCAATTTCTTCCCCGAAATTCGGAATTTTATAAAGCAATTCCTTAGTATCGGGATTCCAAACTGATACATTTCCTGTATAGCTGGATGTAATAATGGCATCTTTGGTATTTTTATAGTCTGCGAAGGTACTTGTCATTCCCTGAAGTTGAGTAGGTTTGGAGTGGGTTTCAACTTTAGTATTTTGAACATCAATAATAAGTGGACTTTTGCCATTTGAACTTATGATAAAATGGGAATTAGAACTGTTAAATGAACCGTTAGCAAATATTATTCCGTTTGTTTCTGCATTAAATGCTGACGTATGTGCAATATGAAACTTGTGGGTCAGCAATTGTCTTGTTAAAGCAGTTTTGTAGTTACCCCTGCTACCCGTTAGGTGAAAGATATATATATTATCTTTTTGGAGGTTATCAATAATTTCTTCGGTATAGGGTGATGTAAATGTTCCACTAATTTTTTGTAAAGGATAAAATTGTGAGGTATCAATTTTTGAAGCATAAAATACTTCAAGTTCATAATTGTCTATATAAAAATCGCCCTGATTAAAACCGGATGAATCTTTCATTATACCAATATGTAATTCAGCCTCATTCTCCGAATAAACTGAAGAGTTTAAAATACCAAAAGCAGGTCGGTTTACAGTTGCTGGAATGCGTTCATGACCAGACTGAATTTCATCTAATACGAGCTTATAAAAATATTTAGTTTCATCTGATTGATTAATATTCAGAGAAAAGCTCGTTGAATTACTGGAAATGTCAGCCGTGTGCTCTAACTCGAAAGTATCATCACTTTGAGAACTTGAGTAAATTTCGATATTGACATTTTCATCTAATTCTGAGTATTGCCAATCTAATGTAATATTAGGGTTTTTTACAAAGGGTTGAATTGATGCACTAATTTGAAATTCTGAAGTGCTGAATGAAAAGGGTTCAGATTCGCTAATAAGCATACCATCTTCTTGCTCAAAAACAGCCTGAATTTTATACCAAATGTGAAGGCCGTTATATTTTTCTTGATCAAAAAAATTATAGGTGTAATTTGAACCACTTGTGCCACTTCTTGATTTTTTATGTAGCTCTCCTATTTCTTTAAAACTTGATGTATCCGTATCTGATCTAAATATTTTAAACTTATCAATATACCGTTCTGACCGCGGGTATTTCCAGTGAATTCTTAGCTCATCTCTTACATCAGTATATTCATTATTTAATAATTCTACATTAATGTTAAAAGGCTTTGCTAAAGAATAATACTTTGAGCCAGGATCTAATTCATTATCAGGAATAAAAGTAGGAGTATTTTTACATCCAACTCCCAAAGTGAGGAGAAAACTTAAAATTATGCTATTAAGGTATAATTTTGAATAGTTTTGCATGTGGCTAATCAAATGCAATTTTAAGTGAAAATAGAAACGGTGTACTTGAATTTATAATCCTTGTAGAAAACGAGACTGAATTGTTGAGATACTTGGATGAATAACGATATCCTGATTTCGGCTTCCGAAAAGAGTCAAATGTTGTAAGGGTATATAATATACCGGCCAGCAATAGTGAAATATTGAAGTTAGCAACAATCTGATTCAGGGTTTCCTCGGCTTTGACGGTATTTCTTCTATATTTTATTGCGTCTTGAGATGATTGTGCATTTTTATATAAACTTTTGAATTCATTAAACTCATCAAGTTTATCTGAATAAAGTTGGTTTTGCCAGATAAGATTAGTTGTTAATAATCCCAAACCTACATATGTAAATACAGCTCTTTTATATCTTCTTGAAGCAATGTATTCGGCTCCGGGCAGTAATTTTGTTGCGAACGAAAGCTTTGACGGATTCTCATTAAACCGGGCAACTTCTGTAACATTCAAGCTGTTTACCTTTATCTTTTTTCTTAAAGTTCCAAGTTCAGGGTGTTCTATCCGTAATTGATAAGTTCCGGGATTCAAAAAAGTTTGAACCATATGTTTTCCATAGCGTCTATCGTTTATGTAAACGGTGGAATTTTCGTCTGTGGTTATAAACAAATTGGTTTGATTGGCTATGGCTTGATAGGAACTTTTGGGGTTGGTTGGAAATGAGTGATAGACGGATCTTTCGGTGGTTTCGCCCGCTTCAATATCGGTCGTAAATTGGTGATCATTGATGGTTCTCCAGACTAAAGTGATATGCCGGTCTCCAGGATTCACTTTAACACTATCGCCTCTGTTTACTAAGTGAGCATTTTCAAAATCACGATCAACAACGATATAAAACTCTTCAAGCTGGGGTAATACCTTAATCCAGGCATCTTTAATATCTGTTTGTTGGGCTAATGTCTTTGTTGAGCAGAGCAGAATGAATACAATAAATAGAGAAAAGGCTGTTTTATGGACGGGAGTACCACAGTACATGGTAAAAGATCTAATTCAGTGATTTTCAACAGAATAGGAAATTTTGCGATAATTCAAAACTATTAATTTTATGATATTTACGGATAGTGAGAATTGATAAAATCCCTATAATCTGCACAGACAACTTTAATCGAGTAAATCCCGTTAATCCAACTAATCATGGTTCAAAAATCTTCAGGTGAACCATGATTTATAGGATTTTGGGATTAGCAGGATTCTAGTGCATCCCCTCAATATAATCCCCAAATTTCCATTCAGATCTGAAATCGGGAGTGAGTTTCTGTTTCGTTAATAAAGCCTTAACCATGGCAACCGGAATGCTGTTGTTTTGTAAGATTGTGTCATGGAATTCTTTCTCTGTCATTTGTCCGGATTCGACTAACTCCATTCGGAGGGAATAAAATTGCATGGCTCCAACCATATAAGCGATTTGGTAAAGCGGACCATAATTACCTTCAAAGGAGCGTCGGACTTCCGCCTTAGCATTGGCGTACTCATGGCCTACTTTATCTACCAAATAATCGATGCACTGTTGAGGCGTCCAGTTTCCAAGGTGGTAATTCAGTGAAAAGACGATTCGGGCTGCTCGGTGCATCCTCCAGTACAGCATCCCGATCTTATCTTCCGGACTGTTGGGAAAGTCTTTTTCCCACAGTACAAATTCCCAGTATAACGCCCAGCCTTCGGTCCAGAATGGAGTTCGAAACATCCGTCGCTGAGTCTCATAACGCTGATTCATAAACTGTTGCAGATGATGTCCCGGAATCAGTTCATGATGTACTACTGCTTTCGAGAAATGCGGATTATTCCCGCGCATGCTCATCATCTTCTCTTCGTGTGTCATCGTATTGGTGGGGTAGGCAATGCGGACCACTTCTCCGCCTAAAAAGAAGGGCGCGAATTTCTGCCACTCCGGACTCAGCATCACCATGCGCCATGTTTCTTTAGCGAGTTGGGGAATCGTAAGCAGATCCTGTTCCTCCAAAAATGTAACGGCTTCGTCGGCTAACTCTTTTACCAAAGGAGGTTGTTCACCCACTTCTACATGTGTAGTTTTCACAAATTCTAAAGCAGCTTTCCAATCATCTCCATAGCCCAGCTCGCGGGAGGCTTTCAGCATTTCGTTGTACGTCCATGCATACTGCTCGTTGGCCAAGTCGATCAGTTCTTTGGGTGAGTAAGAAATCATCTCAAACGCCAATCGTCGATTGATTTCTTCTTCCCCGATGGGGTTTCCGACAATTCCGCTTTCATCAACCGTTTCTATTTCCGCATCAAAATGGGAAGCTGCAAACTTAGTGTAAGATTCCAGGGAGTCATTCAGCGTATTGTATGGTTCTTCCACCCACCAGGTGAAATCCGGATCGTAGCCATAATAGAATTTATAAGCTTCTTTGATTTCCTTGTGAAGTTCAGCAACCGCATCCGATAAATTGCCAGCTTGTCGCTTGCTCAGCATCCCAAATTCTTTCTAATCCGTTCTTTTTTCACCTACTTCTTTAGCCCAATTATTGAACCATCTCGCTATATCTTTACCCTCCATGGATGTTCCAACTCTTCGCAAATTGATGAACTTCATGGCTTCATCTTTGGCCGGGATAAATGCTTTAATGCTGTCAAAATGTTTTCTTTCAGCGTTAAGAAAATAAGCGGATCGTTCGAGAACGTTTTTGAATAACAGGTAATCCACTTGCTCGGGGTGAGTTAAAGCATCAAAATCCAGCATTTCTAATTCATTCATCCAATTTGAATAGAAGCGATCAAAACGGTCAAAATACTCATCAGAAGGTTGAACGGAATACTTTCGGTCAAGAGCACCATAATCAGCTTGATAAGTAGTGATCATCTCAGCAATGGATTGTGCGGAGGCAGGAAAGACAAGAAAAAGAACAATCAAAACAGAAAGCAGAGATTTCATATCACAAAATTGGTTCTAAATGGTTGAGTAATGAAAAGCAATTTCCAGTAAAAGCGCTATGAGAAATGTAAAGGTTGGGTCGAAAAGAAATCATGACAATCTGTAAATCCTTCTAATCATGGTTCGAAAGGGACATATTGAAAAGGCAAAACGTTTTCTGAACCTTGATTTTTAGGATTGAAGGATTGACTTGATTGATAAATTTCTAAAAACAGGGGTATGAAATAAAAAGAATTAACGCATCAGATTATTGGATGCGCAATGGAGGTACACAGAGAACTTGGAAATGGGTTTCAGGAACTTATTTACCAACGATCATTTCACCTATTGATAAATCCGTGGTTTTGGTTTTTCTTAAATACTAACCATAGCCCGCGGTTTCAACCGTGGGATTATGGAAAAGTTTGTATAGGAAAAACCATTTTAATGGTTTTGATATATTGTCGCCACGAACGATAAAAAGTAGGGGAAATATGCCACATTCATTTCATACAATTTGGGTACATGCCATTTGGTCAACAAAGAAAAGGCAGCCACTAATTAGATCAGAAATTGAAGAAAAAGTCTACGATTACATGAGGAACCAATTCAAAGAAATAGGTTGTCCGGTTCGAATCATAAATGGGATGCCGGATCATGTTCATTCATTATTCCTTTTAAATCCTAAAAAGACATTGACAGAAATCATTAAACAAGTAAAAGGAAGCACTTCACATTGGATCAATCAACAGGATTTGATACCGGAAAAATTTAGCTGGCAGGTCGGTTCTGCATCCTATTCAGTTAGTGAATCTGTTCATGAAAAGGTTTTTAAATACATTGATAATCAGAAAGAACATCATAAACATAAATCATTTAAGGAAGAATATGATAAGTTTATGAAATTGCGCAAATTGGGAAACGGTTAAAACCGTCTTTTTAAATTATTGAACCATTGCACCCACGGTTGAAACCGTGGGCTATGGTTTCTGAATTGAATCTCAAATCAACTCGAAAAACCATTTCAATGGACTCAATAAAGGCTTATCTTTAGGATTCCGAAAAATTTCGAATACAAAATACATTCAATGCAGTCCTACAATCCGGATAAGATCGAGTCTAAATGGCAAAAGTACTGGCTCGAAAATAAGACGTTTAAAACACCCACTGATACCTCCAAACCTAAATATTACGTGCTGGATATGTTTCCCTATCCAAGTGGATCAGGTTTACATGTGGGGCATCCGGAAGGCTACACGGCAACAGACATCATTGCGCGTTATAAACGCATGAATGGATTCAATGTATTGCATCCGATCGGTTGGGATGCTTTTGGATTACCCGCCGAACAATATGCGGTGAAAACCGGAACCCACCCGCGGATCACCACGGAAAAGAATGTGAATAAATTCCGGGAACAGCTACAAGCTATTGGATTTAGTTACGACTGGGATCGGGAAGTGAATACCACTGATCCGGATTATTACAAATGGACACAATGGATTTTCCTTCAGTTGTACAAAAAAGGATTGGCATACGAAGACGAAGTAGCGGTGAACTGGTGTCCCGAGCTGGGAACCGTGCTGGCCAATGAAGAAGTGGTGGATGGAAAAAGCGAGATAGGCGGATATCCGGTCGTGCGCAAACCCATGCGTCAGTGGGTACTCAAGATCACCAAATATGCTGAAGAGTTGCTGGAAGGACTGGATGACCTGGACTGGTCAGAATCTCTCAAAGATATGCAACGCAACTGGATCGGAAAATCTATCGGAGCTGAGATCGATTTTGAGGTTGAAGGATACGATGAAAAACTACGCGTATTCACAACCCGACCCGATACCATTTTTGGCGCGACTTATATGGTTTTAGCTCCAGAGCATCATCTGGTCAACAAGATCACTACGGATGAGCAGAAGGAAGCAATTGAGAATTATAAAGAAGAAGCTGCCAAGAAATCTGACCTCGAACGACAAGAACTTTCCAAAGAAAAAACCGGGGCATTTACCGGGGCGTATGCCATTAATCCAGCAAATGGAAAAGAGATCCCGATATGGATCGCAGACTATGTACTTGCGAGCTATGGAACCGGAGCCATCATGGCGGTACCCGGACAAGATGAACGTGACTGGGAATTTGCCGAGAAATTTGATCTTGAGATCATTCGAACCGTAGAACCCCCTGAAGATTTTGAAGGTAAAGCGTACACCGGCGAAGGTCCGGCTATCAATAGTGAGTTTCTGAATGGATTGAATATTAAGGAGGCTAAAAAGAAAATTATACTGTGGCTGGAAGGTAAAGGAGCTGGTAAGAAATCGGTGAATTATAAACTGCGCGACTGGCTTTTTTCCCGGCAGCGGTATTGGGGTGAGCCATTTCCGATCATTCATGTGGATGGCGAACATAAAGCTTTACCTGAATCTGAGCTTCCGGTTACTCTTCCTGAAGTAGACAAATATCAGCCCACTGGAGATGGCGAACCGCCACTGGCTAATGCTACCGGCTGGGTCAATACTACCGACCCGGAAACCGGAAAACCGGCCAAGCGCGAAACCAACACCATGCCACAATGGGCGGGTTCCTGCTGGTACTATTTGCGCTATATCAGTCCCGAGTTTGATGGCGGTCCTGTAGATCCCGAATACGAGAAATACTGGATGCCCGTGGATCTGTATGTTGGAGGAGCCGAACATGCAGTCCTTCATCTGTTATATGCCCGGTTCTGGCACAAAGTATTGTATGATATTGGCGTCGTTTCAACCAAAGAGCCGTTTAAGAAGCTGGTTAATCAGGGGATGATACTGGGTGAAATGGAATTCACCGGTCCGGATGGAGAGAAGTTGGCTGACGATCAGGTGGAGAAAAAAGGGGAAGGATTTGTCCTAAAAGGAACCGAGACCAAAGTAGAAGCCCGGGCCCATAAAATGTCTAAAAGCCGTGGGAACGTCATTAACCCGGATAACATCATCGACCAATATGGCGCAGATTCGTTACGGTTATACGAGATGTTCATGGGTCCGCTGGAACAGGTAAAACCTTGGAGCACCAAAGGGGTGGAAGGAGTGAACCGATTCCTGAATCGCGTTTGGCGATTATTAGTCGATGAAGATTCTGGCGAGATCTCTGACAAGGTGAAGGACATCGAAGCAAGCAAAGATCATTTGAAACCGCTGCATGAAGCCATTAAAAAAGTAACAGAAGACATCGAAAGTCTTCGGTTCAATACCGGTATTTCAGCATTGATGATCTTTGTGAATGAAGCAAATAACTGGAATGAAATTCCGCATTCTGTGGCTAAAGAATTTGTGCAAATACTGAATCCATTTGCCCCGCATATCACCGAAGAATTATGGCGGTTGCTGGGGGCAGAAGAATCCATTGCATATACTGAATGGCCGGAATACAATGAAGAATACCTGAAAGCGGACGAGATCATGTACCCAATTCAGGTAAACGGTAAAATGCGCGGTGAGTTATATGTGGATGCCGATAAAGCCAAGGATAAGGAATTCGTACTTGGTCTTGCCAAAGAAGAGGAAAACGTAGCCAAGTACCTGGAAGAGGGTAATTTGGTAAAGGAGATCTTTGTACCGGGTAAGATCATAAATTTTGTGGTGAAATAGATCATGGCTTAAACTTCAAAATCTATTTAGACTTATTCGATTTCTGCGTTGGAGCTTCAGTAAACAATACATTTCTGAAATTTTGTATATATTGTTATCGATAACATCAAAAAGAAGTAATTGGAGTATACTTGAGCTCAAATGTAACTTTAAAAGAAATAGCCAAAGAGTTGGGTCTGTCTACCATGACCGTCTCGAGGGCTATTAATAAGAAAGAGAATGTTGGAGAAAAAACACGAAAACGTGTTCTCGAGAAAGCTAAAAGTATGGGGTACACACCAAATTTTTTAGCTAAAGGTCTTGTAAGTAAAAAAACCTTTTCAATAGGACTCGTTATTCCGGAGATTTCACATTCATTTTTTCCTGAAGTTTTAAAGGGTGTTGAAGAAGTAACCTATAAAAAGAATTATCAATTAATTCTTACTCATTCTGCCGAAAATTTTGAAAGAGAAATGGAGGCAATTGAAACGCTAAGGTCTAAAAGAGTAGATGGAATTATGGTTTCCAGTTCACAAAGGACTACTGATCATAGTTTTTACGAGTCTCTTAAAGAGAGTGAAACTCCGTTTGTTTTTTTTGATCGTTGTATTGAAGGTCTTGGCGTCAGTTGTATTAGTGTAAATGATAAAATAGGTTCTAAGAAAATTACTCAACATCTCATTGATCATGGGTATGAAAAGATTGCCCATTTATCAGGGCCAATAGATGTTTCGATAGGTAAAGAAAGATTTCAGGGCTTTAAAGAAGCTTTAAGAGAAAATGGTTTAACACTATTTCCTGAATTGGTGATAGCGGCTGGTTTTCAAGAAGCAGACGGGCGTAGAGCAATGCAAGAACTATTATCGATGCCAGAGCAGAAGTGGCCCAGGGCAGTTTTTGCAGTCAATGACCCAGCAGCATTTGGTGCAATTGAAGTCATTTTAGAAAAGGGCCTTTCAATCCCTGATGATATTGCTATTGTAGGTTTCTCAGATGATATAAGAGCTGAGTTATTATCAACTCCATTAACTACTGTTCAGCAACCGGCATATCAGGTGGGGAAAAAAGCTGCAGAAAAATTGATAAGCATTATTGATGGCGAGGATGTGCGACCTGAAAACATTGAGATACTCACAGAATTAGTGATCCGGTCCTCTTGTGGAAATCATTCATCTAAATAAAATAATATCACCTATTATTTTTATATAGAAGTAAAACATCTATTTAACTAAGAATAGAAGCGCTTCTTATTTTTTATTTGACTCTATCGTTGAGAAGCTTATATTGGTAGAAATGTTAGCGCTAACATAGTTTGTAAATATAAAAAAGCGCTTTTGATGAGTCTTAAGCAGGAATAAATCATAGAAATTTAGTTAACGATATCATGCCGGGTATACTAACAACCAATTTTTATATAAAAATTAGAAAAACACTTCTAAAATCATTGCTGGGAATTTTATTTGTCTTCACTGCCCTGATCTCAGTTAATGCCCAAAGTTCTATTTCAGGTACTGTTATTGATGCAACAGATAGGCAACCACTACCTGGGGTGAATATTATAGTTCAAGGGACGCAAATGGGCACTTCAACAGATCAAGACGGGAAGTATATTTTGAATGTTCCAAGTTTGAGCGATACACTCGTGTTTTCCTATTTAGGATATGAAAGTATTATTACTCCCATAAATAACAGGAGCGAGATTGATGTGGAACTCGTAGCAACTGTTATTTCTGGAGAGGAGATGGTATTAGTAGGGTACTCAACGCAAAGGCAAAGAGATGTAACAGGTTCAATTTCAACTGTTACATCGGAAGAACTTGAAAGTGTAGGGCGTACTTCTATCAATCAGATGCTACTTGGAAAAGCTGCAGGTTTAAATTTACAAACAAGAACAGCCCAGCCAGGCGGGGGAGTCACAGTAAATATTCGAGGTGCCCTATCTCCAAATGGCAATAACTCTCCTTTGTATGTGATCGATGGTGTACCAATTACTAATAATTCATCATCAGTTGCAGGCTTATATGATTCTGATTTAGGCTTTTATGGAGGTATTGACAGGGATCCATTGAGTTATTTAAATCCTAATGACATCGAATCCATAAATATTCTAAAAGATGCGAGTGCAACTGCTATTTATGGATCTTCAGCAGCTAATGGAGTCATACTGATCACAACTAAAAACGGCAGTTCCGGTAAAGTACAAGTAAACTATAGCGGGTCTCTAACTCTACAGAGTACGCAGGACTATTTTCCTATGTTGGATGCAAACCAATTTCAGAGGGAACAAGATCGGTTGGCCTATGACAGGTATTTGTATGACAATAATCTCCCCCCATACGGTAATGCCGATCCAAACTCCGCTCCACAATACAATCGGTTATTTTCTCAAGATGAGATAAACAATAATACCACCGGTACAGATTGGTTTGACTATATAATGGAAGATGGAACTATAAATGAGCATAATCTATCTATTTCGGGGGGTGACGAAAATACAAGGGCATACACTTCCTTTAATTATCAGGATAATAATGCTGTCCTTAAAAGTTCAGCACTTACGAGATATAGTGGCAGATTAAATATTGAACAGCGACTTACAGAAAAAGTTAAACTTAACTTGAAATCAACTGTAAGCCGCTTAAATGGAAGTAATGCCTCAACTGGTGGAAATATTGGAGGTTCAGAAACCTTTAATATGATTCAGGCAGCATATGCTTATAGTCCAACGGTTGATGTATTTACGGAAAGCGGTGACTTCGAGTCAACTTTCAATCCATTAATAATGAGTCCGGCAGCTTTTCTGGAGATAAAAGATAACTCTGAGACCACTAAAATATTCGCTGCACCTGAGGTTGAGGTCAGAATTGCGGATAGGTTAAAACTTAACGCAATTGGTCAAGTAGATTACGAATCTACTAATCGAAGTTTCTACTTACCAAGAAGTACCAACAATACGCAGTTGCCAGATGGGATGGCTCAAAAGAATGAAAATATTATCGAAAATTATAGTACTGAAGCCTATCTAACTTACTCTGATAATATTTTAAATGGAGATTTAAGTGTTGTTTTGGGTACAGGATATTATGAGACCAATAGTGAGGGATTTAGTCTACAAGCGGTCGGCTTTTTTACGGATGCATTTCAGGATAACAATGTTGGAGTAGCCAGTGATCTGCTTCGCAATAATGTAAACTCATACAGATCCGGAAGGACAAAATTATCACAGTTTTTTAGAGCTAATTATACCATTAAGAATAGGTACATATTTTCATTAGTAGCCAGACGAGATGGATCCAGTATTTTCTCTGAAAACAATCGATATGGCTACTTCCCGGGGGCATCTGCTGCATGGATATTGTCAGATGAGAGTTTTATGAATTCTTTAAAAAACTTGTCCAACTTAAAGCTCCGGGTTGGATATGGTATGGCGGGTAATGAAAGTATTCTAAGTGGAAATACGCTTCAGCTTTATAGTCCGGGATATCCATTTGTTATTGGTCAAACCAGATATAATGGTATAGCCTTATCTCAAGTTGCGAATCCAGATTTAACTTGGGAGAAAATAACAACATTTAATCTTGGTGTGGACTTTGGGGTATTCAGAAATAGAATAGCAGGAAGCATAGATATTTTTCAAAGAACAGCAAGAGATCTCCTTGATTTTAACACCTTGCCTTCCAATAACGCGGTCGGATTAGTTGCTGATAATGTGGGTTCTACGAGAAGTGAAGGTGTAGAATTAGAGCTGAATACATCAAATATTCTTTCTAAAAAGTTTTCCTGGTACTCAAGCTTTAATCTCTCCTACACTGAAAGTTTTTGGGTAGAAAGAAATCCTGAAGTTGCATTCCCTGAATATGTTGGTGAAAATGATGAGTTAAGCACGATCTATGGATGGAAAACAGATGGAATAATTCAAAGTGAAGATGATGTGCCAGGTCACATGCCTGATGCCAATTTAGGCAATATTAGGTATGTAGACATTAATAACGATGGAACCTTGGATAGTGAGGATGTAGTAAAACTTGGAACCGGGACTCCAAGATGGACTTTAGGTTTAGGAAATGATTTTAAACTTGGTAATTTCGATTTCAGCTTCTATATGTATGGAAATTTTGGTTTTAAGGTGTATAATAATTTCGCCCCGAATGTTTTTAGTATTTCACAGTCAACCAACCCTTCTAATACAACCATTTATGCAGAAGACATATGGTCAGCTGATAACCCATCAGGTACAGTTCAAGGTGTAGCACCAAATCCATATGACGGAAATAATCCCGCAAGTAATGATTTTACACTTGAAGACGGTGATTTTATTCGCTTAAGTAATGTAAATATTGGGTATTCACTTCCGCAGAATATCATTCAATCGGTCAGGTCGATAAGAATTCAATTAAGCCTTCAGGATATTGCCGTTTTTACAAATTACTCTGGGTTTGATCCGGAATTTTCAGAAGTAAATCCTTATCCCAAAACATATTCATCAACAGTAAGTGTTGAAATACAATTTTAAGTCATTCTAAAAGATAATTATGGAGAACAGTATGAATTCTATAATCAAGATAAAATGGTGGATAGTACTTGTCTTAGTATTTCCGATACTGATGATAAGCTGTTCAGATATTTTAGAACCAAAGGTCTATGGAGACTTAACTCCGGAAACATTCTTTAAGTCAGAAGCTGACTTTAGAAATGCAAATGTAGCTTTATACAATCCTTTTATGACCGACTGGGGTACAGTTGATGGGGGCGCGAATGCCTGGTATGCGTCATTATATAACGCTGATCCAAAAACTTACCTCATGAGAAGTATGATAACTACTGATGAAATGTTTAGTCCATGGGTGCCAGATTTTACTGATTTTAATTTTGGTCCAGCAACATTGAATGGTTTCATAGCTTCGACATATGCTAAAATCAGATATGTAGCCCGTGCAACTGATGTGATTGATAAAATTGAAAAGTCTGAGGCTGATGTACCTGATGATGTAAAGGCAAAATACATTGCAGAAGCTAAGGCTATTCGAGCTTGGACCATGTATATCCTCTATGATTTTTTTGGTCCAACAAATGTGAAGCTTGATCCAGAAACATTAAGCGATACGGATATAACTCCTCGTCTCTCTAAGGAGGAATATCTCAATGCAATGATAACTGACTTAGAGGCTGCTATACCACTACTGGATGAAAATTATAACGATGACCCGGCAAACTGGGGAAGGGTATCAAAAGGGGTGGCACGTATGGTACTTTTAAAGATCTATATGCATGAAAAAATGTGGCCTGAGGCAGAGAACGTTGCAAGGGATATCATGAATATGAATTATGAACTATTGGATTATTATCCAGATGTATTCAACAACGAACAAAATAATGAGATTATTTATGCAGTTCCTGCTGATGAATCTTCACCAAATTATTATACCCAAGAAATAATCCCTACAAATTTTGTATCAAGTGGTGGTTTTGCCAGAAGTCCGGGATGGTATGGATTTTGGATGCCATGGGAATTTTATGATCAATATGAATCCGGCGATGAACGTCTGGATACCATTCTTGGCAGTTATAGAAATTCAAGAGGTAATACTGTTAATAGAAACAATGGGATGCAGGGTGCTATTCCACTTAAGTATACTGAATTATCAGGAAGTGGGCCGGGTCATTCCAATGATCAAGTAGTGTTCAGGTATGCAGAAGTATTACTATCCCTTGCGGAAGCTATAAATGAGCAAAGGGGTCCGGCCGACGCCTATCAATATGTAAATGAAGTACGAGCAAGAGCAGAACTATCAGGGTGGAGTGGGCTTACCAAAGACCAATTCAGGGACTCTATACTGGTAGAGAGAGGCAGGGAACTTTATGCAGAAGGTGTACGCCGTCAAGACCTGATTCGTCATGGAAAGTTCATTGAATACGCTCAAGATCGTGGGGCAAATGCACAAGATCACCAGGTACTTTTTCCTATACCACTTGATGTAGTACTACAGGGTGAAGGAATTGTAAAACAAAACCCGGGCTATTAGTGGCCTGTTAAAAGAAAATGATAAAACAACATCATTAATCATTAACACTCAAAACAATAACAATTGGAGAATGATATGAGAAGAATGCAACTATTCTTAACATTAATATTAGTACTGGCAACAGGTTCTTACCTGAATGCTCAGGATATAATCGCAGAAGATCATGCTGGTAATTATTCGGCATCTGAATTTGAAGCACTTGAAAATTTAGGAACTGGATTTGGAGCATGGACCAAAAATGTAAATGGGGACGATGCAAGTGTAAATGTAAAGGATGCGACGGGTGTTGGTAGCAATGGATCCGTTTTAAACACCTCAGGACAGGCATTTGTATTAATTGCATCGGATTCTGACCAATCTGGAAATCAAGTTGAACTTGGTAGAGAATTTTCAGCTCCGCTTTCTGATGGCAGCACGTTTAGCTTTCAATTTTCCTGGAACTGGGCTGATGGCCTTAAAGGATTTACACTCTATAATGGGGGATGGGATTCAGCGGACACAGCCATAAAATTAGATTTTGATAAGTCAGGTTACTATGTAAATGGAGATTCAGTTGAAGCACACGCAAGTCAAGAAGACTGGGATACATGGAGAGGCGAAGGTGTTTCCTTAGAAGTTACATTTACGCGTAGTGGGGAAAATCTTGACTATACCGTTACGGCAATTACTGAAGATTCACATGTTGATTTCAACGGTACCGTTGAAGGTGTAAATGCAGACCGGGTAAACTTCTTTAATTATTATCAGGCTGATTGGGGCACCGATGACAAAGGAAGTATGTTTATAAACAATCTTAAAATTACTTCTGGAGAGGCAACCTCAAATGAAGTAGAAAATATTGCAAGGTCATTTCGGTTAGACCAAAATTATCCAAACCCATTTAACCCAACTACCAGCATTTCCTATGCAATAAATAGCCCATCAAATATTCAGTTGGCAGTTTATAATATGTTAGGTCAGGAAATTCAGGTACTTGAGCAGGGAATGAAAGCAGCAGGGAATTACTCAGTTAATTTTGATGCATCAAACCTTAATTCAGGAATGTATTTATATCAGCTGAAAACAAAAGCTGGTACAATTACACGGAAAATGATGCTAATAAAGTAATTTAAAAAAATTAGGTATGAGGTGATTGAATTCATCTCATACCATTAAAAAACTAACGGGTAATGACTTAAATGTTCCCATTGAAATTTATACATACTGTTAAACTACTCTTCAGTCTCTTAATAATGCTCTCAAGCTGTGACTCACCCTCGGGATCAAACAATGATGATCCTCCAGTTTCAAATGATATAGAATTTATTATGGGGGCTGACTTGTCATATGTAAATCAAATTTTGGATCACGGTGGCGAGTATAAATCTGAGGGGGTTGTAAAAAACCCGTATCAAATATTTACTGAAAAAGGGACAGATGCAGCCAGATTCAGGCTGTTTAATAATCCAAGTTGGATAAGAGAAGTATATGGACAAGAGAGCCAGCTGTATCATGATATTGAAGACGTCAAGTTGGGAATTCAAAGAGCAAAAGAAAATGGGATGAACATTTTACTGGATTACCATTATTCAGATATATGGGCAGATCCTGGTGCTCAAGAAGTGCCAAAGGCATGGGAAGGGAAAGTCTTTGAGGCTGTTCAGGATTCATTGTACCGATACACTTTTAATACACTAAAATATTTGAGTGAACACGGTGCATTACCTGAAATGGTTCAAATCGGAAATGAGAATAATTGTGGTCTTATACATCCATATGCGAATGTCTGTAACTCAGATGAATGGGAGGAGCTGGGTAAATTATTAAACAGCGGGATTCAGGCTGTGAGAGATATTGAAGACGAAACAAGCGCTGAAATCAAAGTGATGCTGCACGTTGCTCAGCCAGAAAATGTAACTAATTGGTTCAACAATGTTATTGAAGAAGGCCAAGTCACCGATTTTGACGTAGTCGGATTTTCATACTACACCCAATGGTCTGACATCCCATTATCAAGAATTTCGGCTTTTGTTGAAAACTTCCGGCTGATGTATGAGA
The DNA here is from genome assembly GCA_031580945.1 of Gracilimonas sp. GTDB lineage: Bacteria > Bacteroidota > Rhodothermia > Balneolales > Balneolaceae > Gracilimonas. The sequence goes on along the minus strand of JAVLBT010000031.1, from coordinate 2,640 downwards.
GGGAAGTCATGATCTTAGAAACTGCTTATCCGTGGACGGTGGAAAATGCCGACAATTACGGAAATATATTTGGGAATGAAAGTTTGATAAATGGATACCCGGCTACAAAAGAAGGTCAAAAGCAATTTATGATTGACCTCGTGCAGGAAGTTAAAGACGGTGGTGGGAACGGTGTATTCTACTGGGAACCAGCCTGGATCACATCCAATCTAAAAGATCTTTGGGGAACAGGTTCGTCTTGGGAAAACAACGCTCTTTTCGATTTTGAAGGGAATGCCCACATCGGTTTTGATTACATGACTCACGAGTACGAAACAGAAGAATAATTCGAAAACACTCATGCGATTACTCACTCACTCACTTATCGTAGTTTTTTTGGTGCTCTTTAGGGCTTTAGCTCAAACCAGGTAGGTAGAAAACATTGTCATGAATCTCAAAACAGAACATAGGTCTTAGGACATGAAAATCTATCAATTTAAATGGTTAGCCTTTACCCAAACAAACAAATTACTACTCATTAAATATGTGACTTCGAACTCATGAACCGACAATATCTGAACTTCTTATTGGTACTGCTTTTTGCCTGGGGATGTAATTCAATCTCTGAGCCGGAAACAGTAGAAACACACTTCGATTTCAATAAAAATTGGGAATTTGTGAAGGAAATGGATACTACGGTCACTCCGGCTTTATTTGAGAAACCAGGGTCGGGGTTAGAATGGGAATCTATTCGTTTGCCTCATACCATGAATATTGAACCGCTGGTAATTGAAGATCAGCAGTGGCAGGGCACCGGATTTTACCGCAAGTTTTTTAGCTTGGATGAAGAACAAAAAGGCCGGCATATAACTCTGAAATTTGAAGCGGCTATGCATGAGGCGGATGTCTTCCTGAATGGAGAAAAAGTGCATTATAATGCTGGGGGATATCTTCCCTTTGTGGTAGACATTTCCGATGAAGTACGTTTTGGGGAAGAGAATGTATTGTTGGTAAAATTGAATAATGAGGACAATGGTGAGATTCCGCCCGGTAAGCCCATCGAGGTGCTGGACTTTAATTATTATGGCGGAATTTACCGGGATGTGCACCTGATTGTAAAAGATCAGTTACGGATTTCAGATCCTATTGAAGCAAATCGCACTGCGGCCGGAGGTGTTTTTGTCTCCTATGAAAATGTAAGCTCACAAAAGGCTACAGTTTCCGTTCAAACCGATATTGAAAACGGAAGAAGTAGCATGGAATCAGCTATTGTGAAACTAATTCTTCAGGATGAAGCCGGAAATACTGTAGGAACAAAAGAATCAAAAGTACGGGTTGAGTCTGGTTCAAATACTCTTCATACTAAAAAATTAGTGGTTGAGGACCCCAAGCTGTGGTCGCCAGACACACCACACCTTTATACGCTGACTGTGCAGCTTTTTGATGAATCCGGGCTGATTGATAGCGAACAAGAACGAATTGGAATCCGAACCTTCGGGTTTGATGAAGACAACCAATTTACGTTGAATGGCGAACGTTTGTATTTGCGGGGAACCAATCGCCATCAAGACTATCCCTACATTGGATATGCACTTTCAAATGAGTCTCAATATCGAGATGCCTACAAAATTAAAGAAGCCGGTTTTAACTTCATCCGCATTGCACATTACCCGCCGGACCCTGCTTTCCTGGAAGCCGCCGATGAATTAGGTCTTCTGTTTATGGATGCTATTCCCGGCTGGCAGTATTATCAAGAGGGTATTTTTGCAGAACGTGCGTTGAATGATGTCCGGATAATGATACGACGCGATCGAAATCACCCAAGTATTGTTTTTTGGGAAGCTTCGCTGAACGAGTCGGGAATGCCCGAGGAGTTCATGGATAAAGCTCATTCTATTGTCAAAGAGGAGTTACCCATTGCACAAAATTACACCAGCGGATGGGTCGATTATGCCTATGATATTTTTATTCCGGCAAGACAACATTCACGCCCTCCGAACTATTGGAGTGACTATTCTAAAGATAAGCCTCTATTTATTGCAGAATATGGGGATTGGGAATATTACGCCCAAAATGCCGGCTTCAACCAGGATGCATTTGAAGATTTACAGGAGGAGGAGCGGACATCTCGTCAGCTTCGTGGAGATGGACAACAACGTTTGGCTCAGCAGGCACTGAATTTCCAGGAAGCTCATAATTCAAACCTCAAGGGAAATTCTTTTGGGGATGCAAACTGGGTAATGTTCGACTACAACCGGGGGTATGCCCCGGATATTGAATCGTCAGGGATTCGTGACATCTTTCGCATTCCTAAATTCACCAACTATTTTTATCAAAGTCAGGCCGAGCCAAACACAGAAGATGAAAACCCGAAATTTCATGCTCCGATGGTATATATCGCCAACTACTGGTCCAATCCCAATTTCACCGAAACCAAAGTATATAGTAATGCAGAGGAAGTAGCTCTGTTTCTCAATGGTGAGGAAATTGCCCAACAAAAACCGGATTCAAATCGCGTTTCAACGCACCTGAATTATCCGCCCTTTACTTTCAACCTCGAAGAATTTATCCCCGGTACACTAAAGGCAGAAGCTTACATCGGAGGGGAAGTAGTAGCGACGCATGAGCGTATCACTCCTGAAGAGCCGTCTGTGTTGGCAC
>JAVLBT010000030.1:0-24302 GCA_031580945.1 Gracilimonas sp. | reverse complement strand
CTCCATGAACCGCTAAATGGGTGCCGGCCGGATTCCAGGCCGGGGCATTCCCAAAAGGCAGCAACGGCTGGGTTTCTCCGGTTTTAGCATGCACCAACCAAATGCCGGAAGACGTGCTGTCTATATATCCATCCTGATTAGTATCAAAGCTATCAGTATGCTCAGCTGCTATCCATTCTCCATCCGGATGCCAGGCTGGACTCCCAAAGTACACCGGTTGATAACATTGAGAGATTTCGCTTGGGTTGTTCTGTTCCTCTTTTAAACACTCAGGAATTTGCTCGTTATCAAACAAAGAGCAGGAACTAAGCCCAAATATCATACTTAAAGCTATTAACAGGAAAACCGGATATCTCATTATCCCTTAACTATTTTTTTTTTTGAGGTTAGTCCTACGTAATAGATACACAAATCAACCATTTGTTACAAAATAATTTCAGTTTTTTTGGTAACACGTCTCACCACTGCATAAGGTCGGTAAATAACATACCCATGAAGTGACCCGATGATTCGATTAAGAAAAATAGTTATTCTTCAGCTTGAGGCAGAGCAACGGAACGATGGAAAAGATGAACACGGATGTATGGGAACGGTTTTTCGAAGTATCAAATTCCGTATCTTCCAGTGTACCAAAAATTTAGATATAATGATTCAAGGTTACCTTAATTCGATAGAAAAATTTGTGGTGGTGGGCGACCGCGTGCTCATCAAACCAAGAGACATGGAAACGCATACCCGAAGTGGGTTGGTGTTGCCGGCTTCCGTGAAAGAGAAGGAAGAGATCCAAAGCGGGTACATCGTGAAAACCGGTCCTGGATATCCCATTCCAAACACCGATATCGAGGAAACCTGGAAAGGCAGCACCGATACCAAATACATTGGTATGCAGGCGGAGGAAGGCGATCTGGCGATCTTTCTGAAAAAACAAGCCTATGAAATTGAATTTGAAAACGAGAAATATATCATCGTCCCACACGCAGCAATTCTGCTTTTGATCAGGGATGAAGAACTTACTTAAATGACCCAAGAGAACGAATACCAATTATCTGAAGAAGAACAACCCAACGCATCCAAATCCAAAATACAAAAGCATTCCATTCTCGATGATGTGCAGGGAATCATCATTGGCTCCTTGCTGGCGGCTTTTGGGATTGCCATCTTCTCGCACATGAATTTCCTGATCGGCGGAACGGCTGGGGTTTCCTTTTTAACGCAATATTCAACGCCACTTACATTCGGTCCGGTCTTCTTTGTGATCAATATTCCGTTTTACATTCTGGCTATCAAAAAGCTGGGGTGGGACTTTACCATCAAAACTTTTCTTGCGGTTTCCGGGGTGTCTTTTTTGACTGAATACATTCCAACCCTATTCGAGTTTGGATATATGAATCCATGGTTTGCAGCTATTTTTGGGGGATTTTTGATCGGAAGTGGATTGCTGATGTTATTCAGGCATAAAGCAAGTCTGGGTGGATTAAACATTCTCTCTATCTATGTTCAGGAGTATTTCCAGATCAGCGCGGGTAAATTCCAGATGGTTGCTGATACGCTGATCATTTCTGCAGCTATCTTTATTGTAGACTGGAAAGCCCTGGCGTTTTCTATACTGGCGGCAGTAGCATTAAATATCATTTTGGCCATCAACCACAAACCGGGACGGTACCGGGGAATGAGTTGAGCGTTTGCATTATGAGCTTTGTGGTTCATTATGTTGCCCAAACCAACACGCTCCTCTCTTCCCAAATGCTCGGGACAGAGCTAAATTCGGTCTCTCTCCTAAGAGAGAGAAATTCTTGGCAGCATCTAAAGTCTTGTCCTAATATGGATTTTCTCTGAAAGGAAGAGCCTGTGTCCCATTGGAGGGACAGAAAGAACGGCCTGCCGTTACTTTCAGGGAGTGTGCTTTCCTCATAGTGTGGGGGATTATAGTGCCTATCCCATCATCCGACTCATTCCAAATTTGAAACCCGAAGCCAGATTCTACAGAGCCAATTTATAATGATTAATTTCTGACTTTTTAAGAAGACCTCTTAAATAAATTAAATTGAGTATGCAATATGAGAGTGGTTTTTTTGGCGTTCATTAATTACAATGGTATTCAAATAAACTAAATTCATATAAAATGTCTTTAAAACTGACCCCCAAAAAAGCTGCTCAAAAATTACTCGATAATGCAGATGACAATATTACATTTGATCAGATCATGTATGAACTGCATGTATTGCAAAAAATGGAGCAAGGTCTCAAAGATATTGAAGAGGGAAGGATAACTTCTCACGATCAGGTAAATGAAGAATTTAAGGAATGGCTGAAGTAAATTGGTCTGATCAATCCAAAAAAGACCTTAGAGCTATTGCCGAATATTTTAGTCAATCCAGCCAAACTTATGCTCAATTTATTGTTACAAATATCTACTCTTCTGTTTCTGAACTTAAAGAGCATCCAAAAATTGGCAGAAAAGTTCCCGAATTAAATTTAGAATTTTTTCGAGAGAGAATTGTTGAGGACTATAGAATTATTTATTTGCTGCAAGAAAATCTTGTAGAGGTCATGACGATTGTTCACAGTCGACAAGACCTACTCAGATACTTAAAGAGAAAAGATTAGAAGGGCTTAGATTACAGTGCCTGTTGGGGTAATTGCCAGCTTGTAGCTACAAATTCGTTACCACACAGAGCGTAGAAACAAAGTTAAACATCCCAATCCAACACAATCCTTTTTTTGAATTTCAGCAAAGCTGAAGTCGGTCTCTCTCCTAAGAGAGGTCGGTTCTTGGCAGCATCTGAAGTCTTGCTCTATATAGATTTTCTCTGAAAGGAAGAGCCTGTGTCCCTTTGGAGGGACAGAAAGAACGGCCTGCCGTTACTTTCAGGGAGGAGTGTGCTTTCCTCATATAACGAGAGAAAAGATTTGGTGCTAATTTAAACCCTTCCAGAGTTACTAAGATACGAAATAATAAATCGAGCTTGGTTTAACCCTGGAAGGGTTAAGTACAAGACAGTGACTACACTTTCCTCTCTATGATTTTCAGTAAAGCTTAAATCGGTCTCTCCAAAGAGAGAGGTTTCTAAGCATATACTAACTTCTTATCATTTGTGACAAAACAATTCGAGCTCAGAATTTGTGTCCCTACGGAGGGATCGATACATCAGTTCACTGATTTATCAGAGAGGAGAGTAAAAACTTCTCCCTTCAATGTTCGGTGTTCCTTGTTCAATGTTCCCCCCCGGGAATGAATGCTGCAAATTTTTTCGTTAATTACGGCATGAAATTCACTCCAAACTAAATTAAAAAAATATGGATCGACGGGAATTTTTACTGAAATCTGCTTTAATGGGAGCCGCTGCCACACTTCCTTTTCATAAACTATTCGCACTCGGACAAGACAGTCCTTTTACCACACTGCGTCGAAATGTGGGGACATTTGTAGGATCTGGAGGAACCATTGGGTGGTTGGTAAACGCAAATGGGATCGTAGTAGTAGATTCACAATTTCCTGACTCAGCCCAAAGTTGTGTTTCCGGCTTAGAAGAGATGGGCGATGTCGCTTTTGATATGCTCATTAATACACATCATCACGGCGACCACACCGCAGGAAATCCAGTTTTTAAGGAAAAGGTGAAGAAAATTGTAGCGCATGATAATGTTCCATCTCTTCAAAAAGCAGCAGCAGAACGACGAGATCAGGAAACCGTGGATGCTCAGGTTTATCCCGATACAACCTATTCCAAATCCTGGAGCGGTGATGTAGGGGACGAAATCATTCGACTAACTCATTATGGGCCGGCTCATACCGGAGGAGACACGGTAGTATATTTCGAAAAAGCGAACGTGATTCATATGGGTGATCTGATGTTCAATCGCGCACATCCCTTTATTGATCGTGGTTCGGGAGCTTCTATTTCAAATTGGATTACTACGCTGGAAACCGTGGCAGATGAATATCCCGCAGATGCGATCTATATTTTTGGACACGGAAACACTGACTATGGAATTACCGGAGATAAAAGCGATTTGATGGTAAAGCGAGATTTCCTTTCGGCTTTGCTTGATTATACCGAAAAGGGAATTGCAGCAGAAAAACCTTTGGAAGAATTAAAAGCAGTTGAAACCCTGGACGGTTTTGAGGAATTTAAAGCTCCGGGATGGCGGCTCCCGCTCAGCGCAAATATAGAAGTAGCTTATGCAGAACTTACCGAAGACAACTGATTCTCAAATTCAATCTGAATCCTCTTCCGGTTCAGCCCAAAAACAACGGCGGCGATGTCAGTTTTGTGGACAGATAGCCGAATTGGTTTGGGTTCACGGCCATGGACAATGTGCAGCCTGTGGAATCAATGCTGAAGAATGCTGCCGCGGCGAGACGTGTGATTTTTAAGCCCTGATTTTCGGTCTGACGGCTCTAAGTCCGTCTGACCGTTTTTAATCAAGCTTTGTAGACTTTATTCAGCTCATCCATCAGACGATTTATCCGTCAGATGGATTACCAAAAAATATCTACCAAAGGATAAATTAATAATCATACTGCCACCTGAGGTCAATTCCTTGTCGATTATCATCTCCCTGGGTAATTACTACATCTAAATTTTCGGAGAGGATGTATTCTAAAATAAAGAGGGTTTCCGGTGTAGTACCGCTGATCTCATTAATAATGGCAAAGAAGGTTCTACGGTTTAAATACCATCCCGTTTTGATCGAGGTCTTACCATCTGATCCGGAATTATCGATCTGTACTACGTCGATTCCTAACTGTTGAGTGGCAAGGGTTTCCACTTCGTTTAATAGCACATCTACAAGTAAGTCGGTTGGAGAAGAACCACTACCTCCACTTACCACTTGCTGCCATGATTCAAGAGCATAACAGGGTTTATTAAAAAGTGTGTAACAAATAATATCCTGCTGTTCCATAAACGGTTCACTTTCAAACCGAAAACCCGGATCGCTGGCATTTCCTTCTATGATATAAAATAAGGTAATGGGGTCTCCGGTCTGTTTTTGAGCTGTTCTGGGAATGTAACTTGTTCTAATAAATACATCAGGCTCTGTAACCGGCCCACTAAAGGTAAAGTTACCTTCATCCAGATTAAATTGTTTACCGAGGGGACGTGCATACCCTCTTTCAGCATTTAAAGTCCCAAAAAGCTGAAGATCAGACCCTGTTTTCTTTTGCGCATCGAGCTCTCCGGTAAGGGCGATTTCCAAGTCGAGGTACCTGCGGTTTCTAACTAAAAAGTTTCGTTCGATCTCAAAACGCATATCAATAGCCAAAGAATCATAAGGACTGAATGAAGATAATTCTTCCTCATCCAGGGTAACGGATTCTACCGATCGCTCCCCAAAATCCTGCAGGAAAATAAATCCATTTTTCACGGCCAGGTCTCCGGATAAGGTTGGGCGAAGTGGATTTCCACTTAAGCGGCTGTTCATATCTACCGTGAGGTTGTAATCATCTGTATTTGCCGCTCTAAACCGACTTGCCTGTGTGCTGATATCAACATTGGTTGGACTTATACCGTCTAACTTAATAGTACCACTTGCTGTAAATACTCCATTACCACTTTTCATGCTAAAGTTCTGAAGTTCAAGTCCCTTTTCAGTAAAACGTAGTTCAGAATTAATGGAAGACAAGGTGATGCCAGCAACAGGAATCCCAAGCTGCCCGCTATGCAGTGTCAAAAAACCATCTGTGGATAGTGATCCAAGTTGGCCGGAAAGATTAAGTTCTGCATTCAAAATTCCCCGCAGACGGTTGGTATATTGCTCATCAAGAAAGTCATTAAAAACGGAGATATTAAAATTATCTGTAATAATATTGACTTGTAGTGAGTCATCATCATTCGGCATTGTTATAGCAAAGGTGCGAAAGTCTACTGATAAGGGCACCCGGGCGTTTATTTGAGCTGCTTTTTGATTGCTGGCGTTGATCTCAGCTGAGGTTGTGATGCTATTTGACTGATGATCATATCTGAATTCTGCAAACGCTGAGTCGATACGAATACCGGATAGAGTTGGTTTTCCAAGGCTGAATAATCCCTCTATATTTGGTTCACTGACCGTGCCAGAAAGCTGTCCGTTGAAGCCAAATATTCCATCTGTTTGAGTGATATTTATAGAGTTTAGTAAATTTTGAAATTCTGATAATTGTACGGGATTTACGACAAGCTTACCCTGAACCGGCTCATCAAAAAAGGCATCCTCCAGGGTTACTGGGTCTGCGGGAATGAAAGGAATATCAAGATTACCGTACACTTTCTCTTCCCCATTCATCGCCAGCCTTAAATGGGCATTCAGGCGTTCATTTTGCAAGTCAAAATTGAGGTCCAGTGAATCAATGTCGGTGCCCCGATACGAAAGTTGAGTGAAGTCTAACCTCCCATTTCCAAAGAGTTTATCCGGGCTGTTGTAAATGGATAAACTACCGGATAGAATTCCATCTATAAATCGTTCATCAAAGATTATTTCCTGAATGGTTCCAAAATCAAAATCTTGCCCGGTAACCCAGACTTCTTGCCTTAAAGAATCAGCATATGGAATAGCGAGGTTCAAATAGGTTCCCCCGGGCGACAATAATAAAAGACTATCCGTTTGAATGGAGGCATCCTGATAATGAAGCTGAAAGGGTTGTTGTAGTGAAAGCGTACGCTCAGGGGTTCGAAAATCAAATTTATTCCACAGAATGCGAGTCTCAAAAGAGGCAGGTAACAAATGATAAGTGCCAGATTGTGAAATCTGACCTGCATCGGTACTTGCAATATCAAAATTAAAAGAACCAGCTATTGTATCAGCGGAAGCAAGCCCTTTGGTGGTGAGTAAGATATCTTCCAGCTCAAAGCCATTAAAGGTTGGTTCTGTAAGTTCAAGTGATGTATCGTATCCAAATTGTTCACCTATTAAAACATTGGTTCTTCCTGAAATAGAGCGAGCAGTAAAAAGGGTGTCGTATACAACATCAGCCAGGTCAACGTTTCCATCAAAACGAAGTTTTTCAGGGGTTTCGTTGGTGATGTTACCCGTTATTTGCCCGGTAGAGTTAAATACTGTAGCTCCCAATAATGATGCAAGAGGTTGCAGGTTCTTGATCTGTACATCCAGAGAAATATCGTTTTCAGGATCTGTTACATCATAAATATTTCGCCGGGCTGAGAAGGAACCGTCTATAAGATCGCTTCGAAGCCTGGCGATTGGTATCCTTAGGATACTATTTTGGTAATTAGCCTCAATACCCAGAGAATCGAAAGCTGCTCCGTTTACAACACTGGAGTCTACTAAAAGCTGAGCCCGTATTTGCAGAGATCGCGAATCAAAAGAGGTTCCACTACCGGTCGTTTTAAGATTGATGGAGGTGGGGAAGTTTTCTACACCATAAATTTCTCTTGCATCAAATTGTTGAGTAGCTGCACTGAACTCGTAAGAAGCTTTTTCTAAGTCCAAATAATCATACACGATTGCGGACAGATCGATTTTGTTTTTGATAAGCTTGACAAAACCGCTGGTTTCAAACTTCTTTTGGGTTAGACTCCCAGACAGGTTGATGCCTGCAAATTTTTGCCCGTTTACAGAAATCGTGTCACTCACAAGGGCTGCCCTGCTGGTATTTTTGAATTCGAAAGTCCACGGTTCATTGCTTAACTCATACCCTTTACCCCTTAGCATTAATTGGAAATTAATATCAGTGTTCAGAGCGTCATCCTGTATCCATTGGCCAAGGTCAAGATCGTTAACAGAGGTAAAAAGATCCCATTCTGGTTGTTCAGAGAAAAGTTTACGGATGCTGGCATTTGCTGACATCAGTTCCACTCCGGATCTTGCCTGGAAGTTTGCGAGAGCAACGCCTTTACTGACTGACCCACTGCCCGAAAAACTATCTAACACCTGATTATCATACTGCAGGGTAGAAGCTTCTGCGTTCCATGATATATTCATCTTTGCAGGATCTTGGGGAAGAGACCCTTCAAAAGCTGCTTGTAACTTGCCAATCTGGGCTTGTAAGGAATCATTTGTGAAATATCCTAAGTCTATATTTTCTACAGAAAGGCTTAAGTTATTGACTGACGGGGTTTCTGATAGGGTGAAATTGGTGGACACGTCTAATTTATCGAAGCCAGTGCCTTCACCAAGGAGTTTTACATCCAGCGAGTCAAATTTTCCTCTTGCAGAAATAGAAATATCTAACTCGTTGTTTATAAGCTGTGATCGCAAATACGGTTCAATGTCTTTTATAGAAAAAGGTTGCGCATTCAATTCAGCAGTAACGGTAGAATCAGAAAGATTAGTTCGGGCGTTGGCACTGATGACGGACCTGCCCGTTCCGAGTATAAGTTGGCTTAAAGTGATGATCTCACTTTGATAGGTTGCTGACAATTCAAATGATATAGGTTCGGGCAGCCGCCCTTCTGTAATCCGAAAAGACAAGCTGGACAGATTGCCAGAAATTTCGTCTGATAATTGAAAACCTCCGGAGGCATGAAGCTCGTTGATCTCAAGGGTATTATCGGGTAAATATGAAGGTGCCCAAATATCCAAAGCACTGTTTTGGAGATCTATGTGTTGTAGGTTGATGCTAAAGACGCTTTCGCCGGAGTCGTCTGCTGGGGTTGAATCGTCTGCTTTGATCAGTTTTTGAAGGTTGAATTCACCATTTTGTTCTTCTTTGATATTTGTATGCAAGTCATTAAGATGTAATCCATTAATGATGAATGATTCGCCCAGCAGACTCCAGATATTGTAAGTAATGGAGACTTTATTGAGGTAAATAAGCGTGTCCGGACCTGAGGTGACTTGAATTTTATGAATGCTAAAATCTTTCCACAGGTCTCCCTCAATTTTACCGATAGATACGGTTCCCAGCAGTTGGTTATTGGCGAATGAAATAACCTGCTTTTTAGCAAGTTGATGTACCGGTGCGGTTTTTAAAGAATATCGAGTTGCCACAGCGGTCAGGGCCAGAAAAAGTACAAGCCAGCCAAGGACTTTAAATAGCCGAAATATGATATGTGATTTTTGGTTGCTCATAACTAAAAGGCCTGCCCAATACTAAAATGAAGACCCCAGCGGTTCCAGGCGCTACCAAAATTTTCTCCCCTGTAAATTCGAAGATCCTCGTTGGTCGGGTTTACTTTATATGCCAAATCTACCCGAATGGGGCCTATCGGAGATTGATAACGAATGCCTCCTCCAACACCAAATTGTATGGGGGAGGAACCAATATCACCAAAATTACGCCAAACTTGCCCTCCATCTAAAAAAGCAGCAACCCCAAATCCTTTAATAATTTCTCTTAGGTTGAATCGAAATTCAGTATTAAAACTGATAGTGGCATTTCCTCCAACGGGTACATACCGATTAAAACTTCCATCATCATTTAGCAATGCTCGTTTAGGGCCTAATTCCTGCCGGTTCCATCCTCGGACAGAATTCGTTCCGCCATTATATATTCTAATATCGGAAGGAAGGGAATCTTGTTTAGAATAATAAATACCTGAGAGATTTAATCGTTTTGCCCAAACAATATTATCGGTCAGGGAAGTAAATTTTCGTGTATCAACGCCTGCTTTTTGGAAACTAAATGTTGATTCCCCAAACAATCCTGATAAATCCCAAAATGGCTGAATCGACCAGCCTTTTCTTCCGCGGCGTAAATTTTTTGTGTAATACCCGTTTAAATTAAATGAAGAAACATTGTAGGATACAATGGAGTCTGGCAAACTGATCTGAGAACTTTCAGAACTCTCGTTATTTTGGGAATATTCATAAGAAATACTACCGGTCAAATTAGCGCTGTACTGGTATAGAAAACTAGTATTTAAACCACCCCTGTAAATTTCATAAGAGGGTTCAAGTTTGTGTTCCCAAAAGGGGGAAAGATTTAATGATGTTTTGGTGTTATACAAATAAGGAAATAAATAATTGATAGATAACCGCTGTTCAATTGCAGATACTGTTCCTGAAATATTAAACCGTTCACCACGGTTCCGAACGCTACGGTGTGTCCACGATGCCTGACCCCTGAATAACTTATAAAGGTCAGCAAAGCCATCATCAATTCGTGTTAAATTCCCAATACCGCCCTGAAGCTGCACCGAACGCTTGGGCATTTCCTTAACCCGCACTTCTACATTTAAAGAGGAATCAACAGGCTGGTCCGGAATAGATATGATCGCAAATCTAAACAAATGGTGGTTAAAAACTTCTCGTTGTGCTTCTCTTAGGGTGTTTTCACTAAAAACCTCACCGCTTTCTATACCGGTTTCCCGAAGAATATATTTCTCTCTTAAACTTTGTGCACCACTAACAAACAGGGAATCAAAGTGAGCACGCGGTCCCGGTGTATTTATGAAAGTTACGGTCGCTCTTTTTGCGGCGCTGTCAATGGTTGCTTCAACGGAGCTTTCCGCATAAGGAAAACCCAAGTTTCGGAATATGCCAACGAGCCGACCTTCGATCTCTGTTTTATTTACTGTTTCATATCGCTGACCTACTTTATACGGTAAGTTCTGTCTCAAGCGGGAAAAGGTTTGGTCATCATAAATGAATAAACTGTCTTTGGGTAAAGCATTAAGGCTAAAATTTACGTTTTGAATGCGAATGGGCTGATTTTCCACTATCTCAAAAATTAACTCTTTCTGCCAGGACTTATTCAGGTCTTCAATTCTGTAAGATACTATTACATCATCAAACCCCCTGCGTTGGTAAAATCGCTCTAATCGAATGACATCCCGCCTGACTTCATTTTCATTTAGTCGCATTCCAATTATTTTCCAAAATATCATTTTCTTGAAAGTGGAAGGAGGTTCATTAGAAATGGCATTTCGTAAAACAATACCCTCAAAGGTTTTATTTCCTTCAATACTTAAACTCCAAACTCGAGGCGCAATATCTTCCTCTGCTAATTCTTGTCCAAAAGCAGTAGAGCTAAATACAAAAAAGAATAGCAGAAGGATTAAAAGTTTTAAATTAGAAGTAATCAAGCCGTCGGTTTATATTATTGATGTCTTATTATAAGCGAAAGAGTTCTTTCTTTGAAGTATAAGTTTTAGCAGAATTTATTTTTATGTATAAAAATGCAGGTTTTATTTTAATTGCTTTACTGACGTTGGTTTCATGTAAAAGTACAGAAGAATTTACCGGTTTTTCTTATGATCCTCCCGATGTTACAAATACCACAGATAAAGAGATCAAAGAGCAACCACGCAGGGTAATTGGAGCTGGGGCGCCGAAAGTATGGGTTAGTAATGAGTTTGAGGGTGCGAGGCTAAGTAATTTTGTTGCCATTAACGACACTCTTTTTGAGATTTATATTGAACCGGAAAATGCTCCTATTAATAACAGTCCCTGGTATGCGTTCAAGATATGGAGCGATACGGTCCGGATGGCAACTCTGAAGTTGAACTACATGGATGCCAAGCACCGTTATGTTCCTAAATTATTAAGTTGGGTAGAATCCGATAGTAGCTGGCAGCAACAAATGGAACTTCCAGTGAAATATGACTCTGTTGAAGGAACAGGAACGTTTGAAATACTCTTAACATCGGATCCTGTAATAGTTAGTGCGCAACCGCTTAAAACCTCGTCACAATTGTTCAGTGAGTTGAAAGAACGTGAAGTGTTGGGAAAAGATTTTGTGACAATTCAGCAGGCTGGTGAATCAAAATTAGGTCGCCCTATTTGGCAGCTTGAGATATCAGAGACGACTTCATCCCAGATAGCCCCGGTATTAGCCATTGTAGGCAGGCAGCATCCTCCCGAAGTAACGGGATATATAGCGTCCTTGTTTTTTCTTGAAGAATTGGCATCCGACAGTGAATTAGCTTCAGAGTTCAGGCAAACATTTGTTGTAAAGGCATTTCCATTGTTGAATCCCGATGGGGCAGATATGGGGCACTGGCGGCATAATGCGGGTGGGGTGGATTTAAACAGAGATTGGCAGAATTTCAACCAGCCAGAAACACGGGTAGTTCGTGATGAATTGTTAGCTGTGGAAGAAAAAGAAAACCTGAAGATGTTTTATGGTATTGATTTTCATTCTACCAACGAAAATATCTTCTACCCAATTGATGAAGAGGTTAAAACGGAACCGGATAATGTCACTCAAAAATGGACAAAAACCGTATTAAATAATCATTCGGATGTAGAGTTTACCATTGAAGAATTCGATACTTCATCTCCAATCGCAAAAAACTGGTTTTATCACACTTTTGGGATTGATGCAGTCACATATGAAGTAAGCGATAATATAGAGCCGGAGAAAATAGAACATATTTCACGCTCAGCTGCTCGGTCTTTAATGAGGCTATTAATGGAAGAATGGCAAAAAACAACTCTTGAAAACTAACGCTCGGTTACACATATTCTGAAAAAAAGAAAATACTATGGACATGGCAATGAAAGGGTCACAAATTTTAATTGAAGGCATACAAAACTGGAAACTGCGACTGATACTAAGCGCACTTTTATGCATCATGGGTTTAGCCGGACTTATAAGTATGGCACTTGGACTGTTGGTGGATCTTACCGTTTTGGATAAAACCATTGTAAGTATCGCTATTTTTATGGTAGGTACGCCGGCTTACCTGATCGTTAGTAAACTTGGGAAAGTTGATCAATACACGATTGCAGGCTTCTTGAATGAAAGTTTACAGGAAGTACAGGGAGATGCCGAAGTATTGGTTCGAAAAGAAGAAGAACTTGATGATGCCGAATTGGACCGAAGAGAACAGCTCGAAGAGTTTTTCACTGAAAATCCATTGTACAATTTTTTGCCAGACAAACCCGTGAAACAAGCTTATGTATTGTTTGTGCTGTCATTATTAGCAAGTTTTGGAATCTGGTATTTAGGTTACTGAGCCGGTTTTATTTTACCAGCAGCATTTCCAAAACCCACACGAAATCCTTCACCCTGTGCATAAGCCGTGAGCGTGATTTCATCTCCGTCCTGCAGAAATGATCGTTTTTCTCCCGAGGGCAACTCAATGGGCTTTGTTGCATTCCAGGCAAGCTCCAGCAAGCTGCCATAACTATTCTCAGATTTACCACTAATAGTTCCTGAGCCAAACAGATCTCCGGGCCGGGTATTGCACCCATTTGTTGTGTGATGGGCAAGTTGTTGAGCTATGGTCCAATACAAATTTTGATAGTTCGTTTGGCAGATTTTGTATGGTTCCAGCATAATTTCTGACTTTAAATAAGCCTCAAGATGAATATCAAAGGAAACAGGTTCTTTTTGGAGCAGGCAGGAAAGAGGCTTGGGATTTTGCTCGGAAGCAGGTTTTCGGAAGGGCTGTAAAGCTGCCAGTGGTACGATCCAGGGGGAGAGGGTAGTAGCCCAGTTTTTGGCCATAAAAGGGCCAAGAGGCCGATATTCCCATGATTGTATATCCCGAGCACTCCAGTCATTTAGCAAAACAAGTCCAAAAATATGTGACTCTGCTTCATCCACCGAAATGCTTGATCCAAGTTCATTGCCAGGTCCAATTATAAAGCCCATTTCCAGTTCAAAATCAATGCGTTCCGAAGGTTTAAAAACTGGACCATTTGACCCTGAATCCATCAACTGACCTTTGGGCCGATGTAGTTCTGTTCCGCTTATAACAATAGAGCTGCTGCGACCGTGATACCCCACGGGAAGATGTTTCCAATTTGGTAATAAGGCGTTTTCCGGGTCACGAAACATACTTCCTACATTTCGGGCATGCTGCTCGGAGGAATAAAAGTCAGTAAAGTCACCAATTTCTACTGGTAACACCATTTTTACGTTTTTTTGTTTTTTGAACACCCGGTTTCGCAAAAGTGAATTATCTCGTAATGCTGGGTTTTTTGCAGATAGAAGGGCTTGAAGTTGGGATCGGGCTTCTGCCCACGCAGGTTGACCAAGGCTTAGAAAGTGGTTCAAGGTAGAAACCTGAAACACAAATTGATCCTGCAGGTATGGGCCATCAAAAAGCCCTTCTTCATCCAATATGAAAAGATCTACCACATAGTCGCCGAGTGCTGTGCATAGATGAACATCCCCTGTTTCGGTTTCAAATGCTCCGAAAGGAAGATTTTGAATAGGGAAGTGAGAATCCTGTTTAACAGGAATAAAAGATCTTAACATAGGTAATGATCATTAATGAAAATATTATGGATACTGAAGTAGCTGTTTAAAGTGTAATGCTGTACTATGGAAACCGCTAAAAATTGCTTATTTCCTTGTTTTAGCATTTATTCAAATCTAAGTAGTTAAATTTACACCACACAAACAATTATGACAAAAGCGGAGGTTTTAAAACAACTGTCAGAAGATCTTGATCTCACCCAAAAAGAGACTGAAGAACTCTATGATAGTTTTGTGAGCGGTCTTACTACCCTGCTCTCAAAAAACAAAGGATTTACCTTACCCGGCTTTGGTAGTTTTTATGCCGAGGTTAGACCTGAACATACATCCTATAATCCTCATTATAAGCAAATGATGAAGATACCTCCTAAAAAAGTAGTTCACTTCAATCAAAGCAGTACATTGAAGAGAGAATTAAATGGGGAGAGAGATGAGTGAGAAGGTAACTTATAGTGAAATTATTGAAGCCCTATCTCAGAAAACGGGATTTAGTAAAAATAAAAGTGAGGCTTTTAGCAAAGCACTGATCGCTCAAATTAAAGAGGAGCTTGAAGAGACAGGTAAAGCATCTATCACTAATTTTGGAAGCTTTAAGGTAAAGGAAATTGCCGAGCGGCAAGGGCAAAATCCCCAAACCGGAGAACCGATCATTATTCCAGCCCATAAACGGGTAACATTTAGTCCGTATAAAGCCCTTCGGGAAGTTGTAAATGCTAAATATGCTCATCTTGAATCTGAATTAATCGAAGAATCAGATCAGTCAGTAAAAGCAGAATCTGTGGCGGAACAAAGAAAAGCAGATGCGGGCACAGAAAAAGTTACTCATCAACGTAAGAGGGTAAATAATAATTTATTGGTAATGATAACTGCGATTCTGGTGGTGGCCGTTATTGCCATGGTATCCGCTTGGTTTTTATTAAATACTGAGGATAAAGAAGTGGCTCAACAACAGAGTCAATCTTCAGTTGAAAGTTCGAATGTAGCTAATCCATTGGGTTCACAAGTTGAGAATGAGGGACCCAAGATGGAGCAAGTGGAGGCTTCCGCCGATCAAAAAACTCAACAAACTGATGAGACTGAGATCAAAGAGGGGGATATGGGAGCCACTGAATCAGAAATGCGTACATACAGGGTTAAAACCAATGAGTGGTATTGGGTGATCTCAAAAAATATATATGGTAAGTCGCAATTTTGGCCGCTCCTTTTCCAGGAAAATTTTACTACTGATCACCATCCCGATTCCATAGCTGAGAATACGGAACTAAAGATACCGGAGCTACAAGGGGAAGTCGGAAATTTGGAGCGAGCCGATTATCAGAGGCTTTTTGAAGCCGCAATGATGGTGGCAGAAGCTTATCACAATGCAGGACTCGAAGAAAAAGCATATGAATACGCAAGGTATTCACGAAATTGGGAACGGGCTGCCAATCAATAACAGATTGGTCACATAGTCACAAGATCCAAAAGAATGGCATCTGCAATTTTAAGTCCTTTTGTAGTGAGGCGAATGCGGTCATCCATGATTACTTTGTCTTCATCAGCCAGCTTTTGAAGGTAACTTAGTTGTTTTGAACTCAGGCTAAAGTGATAATTTTTTTTCAGCTCATCAAAAGAAACGCCCGTGCGTGTTCTGAGGCCAAGCATCAGCCGTTCTTCGGCTAAATCATCCCGGCCCAAATGCTCTTTTTCATAAGATTTTTCCCAGCCATTGGACAAATAATTTTTAAAATTTGGCCTGTTACTCCATCTTTCGGCTGATTTATGATCTTTATTCCACCAAAAAGAGTGAGCCCCGGGACCTAATCCAAGGTAATTGACGTGTTCCCAATAATTGGAATTATGAATCGCTTCTTTGCCCGGTTTAGCATAATTACTTACCTCATATTGTTGAATTCCTGCCTGTGCAAGTTTTTCTATGACAAGGTCAAAATGTTGGGCCACCGTATCATTTTCAGGCGGCATAATTCGGCCTAATTTTACTTGCTTGCCAAGTCGCGTTTGCGGTTCAACCGTAAGCGAGTAAGCTGAAACATGAGGCGGGTCAAATTTCAGGATAGTATCAATATCATTTTTTAGTGACTCCAGGGTTTGTCCCGGATTTCCATAGATGAGATCTACGGTGAATACGTTAAAGTCAGAAGCCTGTAGCAATTCAAGACAACGAAATGCTTCCTCAGAAGTATGGGCTCGGTGCATGAATGTTAGCAACTCAGGATTGAAGGTCTGAACACCCATACTCGCTCGGTTTACTCCAGCAGATTTCAGCCCCGACAAAAATTCCTTTGATACGTCATCGGGATTCATTTCAAAAGTGATTTCACTGGGTTCCACCTTAAAGACCTCATTGATCGCATTCAGGATAGAATCAACTTGAGATGAAGTTAAAAGGGATGGAGTTCCGCCCCCGAAATAAATAGTTTTTACGGGTTCCTGTGAGAATCGTGAATCTTTTTTGGAATGAATTTCGCGGAGCAGTTCATCCACAAAGTCTTGTTTGTATTCTTGACGGGTCACGAAATAAAAATCACAGTAAGAGCAGGCTTGTTTACAAAAGGGTACGTGTATGTAGAGTCCGCTCACGGGGAATGATTAATTATAAATGCTCAATATTAAATGGCTGGTTCCATTTAACATTGAGTATTTAAACAGTTTAAATTTACTTGGAATAAAAAGGATTTTCGTCGTACTGATCTTTTTGCTGATAAGCGCGGGAATACTTCACGTAATTAGAAGCATATTTTGGAATAGATGCGATCTCATCTTCGGTCAGTTTTCGGGCTTTTTTGGCAGGTGAACCCATATACATATAGCCACTTTCCAGGGTTTTTCCGGGAGGAACCAAAGTGCCTGCCGCTACTATCACATCAGATTCTACAACCACTTCATCTAAAATAGTAGCATTGATGCCAATGAGAACCCGATCGTGGATAGTACATCCATGCACTACCGCGCCATGTCCAATAGTTACTTCATTTCCAATGATAGTAGGCCCGGTTTGATTCATGACATGAATGCAAACATTATCCTGCACATTACTTCGATCTCCGATCTCGATAAAGTTTACATCACCCCGCAAGGTAACATTAAACCATACGCTGCTTTCTTGTCCGAGCGTCACATCACCAATTATATCGGCGCTGGGTGCTACAAAAACAGTATCGTCAAATTGAGGGGTACGCTTTAAAAACTCATAAACCATAGGAAGGAATTGATTTTATAAAGTTAAAAAATAAGGAAATTTATGATGAATATATCGGCTCAAATTACTTTAGATAGATGATATTAGAAGTGGATTCGGGGACTTGATTCATTGAGTGTAAGCGCTTACATTATTTTGGTATGGCTATATAACTCATTTATGACGACAGATTTAATACCATGAATACGATGAGAAGTAAGAATTTTGACAAAAAGGCCTCGGGCAAAAAGTTACATCTCTTTCTGACGAGTTTGGCATTACTATGGTTCTTTGGACTGAATAATAATGTATTTGCTCAAGTAACATCTGATCCGGCATTTCCAACAGAACAACAACCTGTAACCATTTATTTTGATGCCACTGAAGGAACGGGTGGGTTAGAGGGATTTACCGGGGATGTATATGCCCATACCGGGGTTTTAACAGATCAAAGTAATGGCCCTGGTGACTGGAAATATGTTGTGGCCGACTGGGGGGAGAATCCCGACAAAATAAAGCTCACCCGTATCGGAACCGATCAATATCAGTTAGTGATCGAACCTTCCATCAGAGCATATTACGGCGTACCAGAAGGAGAAACCATTGAAAAAATTGCATTTGTTTTTAGAAATGCCGATGGATCGGTAGAAGGAAAGGCTGAGGGTGGAGAGGATATCTTTGTTGATGTATTTAACAGCACGTTTAATATGAAATACCTACAGCCGGAGCAAGAAGATCTGCTTCTCGAAAAGCCCGGCACTATTCAGGTACATGCGGTGGCAAGCTCTAATAATGCCGACGATATTTCTCTTAAACTTGAACTTGACGGAACCGTTATTCAGGAAGTAAATAATGACACATTATTAGCTGAAGTTACTATTAGTGACAGAATGGATCATGTGATGAAGCTATCCGGTACGGATGGGAATGAAAGTGATACATTGATAACAATGATTCGGGTAAACCCGGAAATTCAAGAAACCGAACGGCCTGCTGGTTTAGAAGACGGGATTACTTATGTAGATGATAATACCGTCCGATTTTCACTGTTCGCTCCCCATAAGAGGTTCGTGTATTTGCTGGGTGATTTCAATAACTGGGAAATAAAAGATGAATATTTCATGCACAAAGATTCGGTCAATGCCGATAGTACATGGTTTTGGATAGAAGTTGACGGGCTTGAAAAAGGAAAAGAATATGCCTTCCAATATTTTATTGATGGTGAATTGAGAGTCGCTGACCCATATTCAGAAAAGCTACTTGATCCTGCAAATGATCAATATATAACCGAGGAAATTTATCCGAATCTAAAAGAATATCCCTATGGAAAAACAGAACATATAGTTGGTGTACTGCAAACAGGACAAACCAAATATGAATTTAAGCACGATTTTGAAAAACCACCGGTTGAAGAGCTGGTTATCTATGAGTTACTGGTACGTGATTTTGCTGAAGATCATGACTATGAAACACTGATTGATACCTTAGACTACCTCGAACGGCTTGGTGTAAATGCCATTGAATTGATGCCGGTTATGGAATTTGATGCGAACAGCAGCTGGGGGTATAACCCAACCTTTCACTACACCACTGATAAATATTACGGGCCGGCAAAAGATTTAAAAGCATTTATTGATTCCTCTCACGCACGCGGCATTGCTGTAATATTAGATATGGTATTGAATCATGCATGGGGGCCAAGTCCAATTGTGAGAATGTGGAATGAAGGAGATTATGGAAAGCCAACGGCTGAAAATCCCTATGCGAATACAGAAGCAAAGCACCCCGGAAATGTTGGATATGATCTGAATCATGAAAGTAAAGCAACGCAGTATTATGTTGATCGTGTTAATCTCCGGTGGATAGAAGAATTCAATTTTGATGGTTTTCGCTTTGACCTCACGGGAGGATTTACTCAAGTGAATTCATTAACAGGAGGAGCAAGTAACTGGGATTATGATCCAACTCGCATCCGTTTACTTAAGAGAATGGCCGATAAGATCTGGAGTGTGGAATCTGATGCCTATGTAATTTTAGAGCATTACACCGATCCCAGAGAAAGACAAGAACTATCAGACTATGGAATGCCATTTTGGGAGGGAAATGCATTCAATCACAAATATAGTGAAGCAACAATGGGTTATAATGAAGGAGATAAATCCGATTTCTCTGGGATTTATCACGAAACATGGCAATATAATGAACCCCACCTGGTAGGATATTTTGAAAGTCATGATGAGGAGCGGTTAATGGTCAAAAACAAGTTGTATGGGAACAGCGCCGCAGATTATGACATCACAGAATTGAAAACAGGTTTAAATCGAATGAAGCTTGCAGGGGCCTTTTTCTTTACCATTCCGGGCCCTAAAATGATATGGCAGTTTGGCGAACTTGGGTACGATGTAAGTATTGATGAAAATGGAAGAACAGGAGAAAAACCCGTGCTTTGGGAATACCGAAATGACCCCGATAGATATAGACTTTACCAAACATGGCAAAGCTTGATCGCTTTAAGAAAAAGTCATGCTATGTTCACAAGTAAAGAAAGTGCCGTTGAGTTATCCTTACGGGGGGATATGAAACGAATTAAATTGGCAAAAAATGAGGGAAGAACGACAATCATTGGAAACTTTGGAGTAACTGCAAAAGAAATCAGCCCACAGTTTCATGAGGGGGGCAAATGGTACAACTACTTTAGTGGGGATTTGCTGAACATTTCGGCTACAGATACGACCATAATATTGGCACCGGGTGAATTTAGGATCTATACGAATTTGAAATTTGATTCACCGGTAGATAACCTGCTACCTGTTTCTGCTGAGGGATTAGATAATGAGGTTCCATACAAATTACATCTGGATCAAAACTATCCTAATCCCTTTAACCCAACTACCACAATCAGTTACTCAATCCCAGAATACAGTAAAGTTACCATTGATGTATTCAACTCGGTTGGCCAAAAGGTCAAAACGCTGATCAATAAGGAGCAATCAGCTGGGAGCCACCAAATTAATTTTGATGCAAATAATATATCCAGTGGTATTTACTTTTACAGATTATCTGTAAATGAACAGCAGCTGATCCGAAAAATGACATTAATTAAATAGTGTGATTCCCTACCCACTTATAGTTTTAAAATGAGCAAAATTAAATCAACAGCTAACGAGCATATACCATCAAAGAGATCAATGATCAAACGTCCGCAACTATGATAGTTTTTAACATTCAGATGAATTGTCCCGCAAAGAAAGTATTCTTTGTTTTAGCCATCCTTTTAACAAGTACCTTGGCAGCTTTTGCGCAAGTCGTTACATCCGAACCCCCTTTTCCTACCGAAGAACAACCTGTAACCATTATTTTCGATGCCTCTGAGGGTACAGCAGGGTTAGAGGATTATACGGGCGATGTTTACGTGCATACCGGAGTTATTACTGATGAAAGTACTGAGGGTGACCTGACGGACTGGAAGTACGTGATTGCAGAATGGGAACAAAATATTCCCAAAGCAAAAATGACCAGAATTGGTGCAAATTCGTATCAGCTGACAATAAATAATATCAGAACCTATTATGGGGTGCCGGAAGGGGAAAAGATCCTAAAATTAGCTATGGTTTTCAGAAGCTCTGACGGCAGCCTGGAGGGAAAAGGAGAAAACAATACTGATCTGTTTATTGACCTGTATGATGAAGGAGTTCATGTTCGGTTTGAGAGACCAAGTGATGAAACAACCATATTAGAATTGAATGAAACCCTTGAGGTGGAGGCAACAGGAGCGGCAATAGGCTCTAATTTTGATAATTTAATACTATATGAAAATGGGAATCAGGTAGCTAATAGTTCAACAAATACCGTAAACTATACAGCTACAGCCTCTTCAAGGGGTTTGACTGAGTTAATGGCAGTTTCCTCTAACACATCCGGAATCCGCGACACGGCTTATGCCTACTATTTGGTCCCCGATGAAGTGGTGACACAACCCAGGCCCGGGGGAATTGAGGAGGGTATAAATTATCATGAAAATGATCCTACCAAAGTTACACTTACGCTGTTGGCTCCATATAAAAACAGGGTATATGTAATTGGTGATTTTAACGATTGGGAAGTACGGCCGGAATACCAGATGAAGAAAGATGTTAGGGGAAGTCAAGAGGTATACTGGTGGCTGGAAATTGACGGGCTGGAGCCGGGCAAGGAATATGCTTTTCAATATTTGGTCGACGAAAGAATTCGAATTGCCGATCCGTATTCGGAAAAAGTTTTACACCCCGATGATAACTGGATCGAAGAAGAGGTGTATCCCGGCCTAAAGCCATATCCTATACAAGAAACCACGGAGTATGTCTCGGTTCTACAAACCAATAAACCAGAATTTAACTGGACCGATGATGATTGGGAAAGACCTGATCCGGAGGATTTGGTGATCTATGAATTATTGGTACGAGATTTCAGCGATAAGCATGACTTTGCCACAGTGATCGATTCGCTGGATTATCTTCAGCGATTGGGTGTAAATGCAATCGAATTGCTGCCCGTCAATGAATTTGAAGGAAATAGTAGCTGGGGATATAATCCAGCGTTTTACTTTGCACCAGATCGGTATTATGGGCCTGAAGAGGATCTCAAAAGATTGATCAATGAAGCGCATAACCGGGGAATAGCTGTTATCCTGGATGCCGTTTATAATCACTCTTTTGGGCAGTCACCCATGGTACGATTGTATAATGAGGGCAATTACGGAGCACCCACTCCTCAGAATATTTGGTTTAACACTACTGCCCGGCACCCCTTTAATGTAGGATATGATTTTGACCACGAAAGCATATATACCAAACGTTTTATAGACCGAATAAATAGATATTGGATCGAGGAATACCATATTGATGGTTACCGCTATGACCTTAGTAAAGGATTTACTCAAAACTTTACCAATGATGTTGGTGCTTGGAATCAGTATGACCAATCCAGGGTCAATGTTTTGCTGAGAATGAAGAATGAGATTCGAAAATATGATGAAGACGCTTATCTCATTCTTGAACATTTAGGAAATAATGATGAAGAGAAAGTACTTGCAGATAATGGGTTTATGCTTTGGGGCATTATGCATGATCCCTTTAAAGAAGCCGCTTTAGGATATAACGGCAATTTTGATAGAACTTCTTATCAAAACAGAGGATGGAATGATCCGCATTTAGTGGGTTATATGGAAAGTCATGACGAAGAACGGATCATGGTTGAACTTGAGAATTTTGGAAACGCAGTAAGTGGTTACAACACCCGGAATGAGGAAACGGCTTTGAACCGAATGAAGATCGCTCATGCATTCTTATTTACTATACCCGGGCCAAAAATGATGTGGCAGTTTGGTGAGCTGGGCTACGATTTTTCAATCAATTATTGTACCGACGGAACCATAAATAGCGATTGCCGAACAGGAGAAAAACCAATTTTATGGGAATACAGAGACGACCCGGACCGCTATCGTTTGTACCAAACCATGAGCGAGCTGATCAAATTAAAGACTACTGAGCCAGCTTTTGGCACGACTAATTTTGACCTGGATGTAGGCGGTAAACAAAAACGTATTTTGCTGAGATCTGCAAATGATGTACAGCTTATCGGTAATTTTGATGTGGTCAGCTCAACGGTTCAGCCATATACACATAATTCTGGGACAGGAAAATGGTGGTACGAATATTTCTCGGGAGATTCATTACTTATTAGTGAGGGAAATCCACCAAGCGTTAATTTAGGCCCCGGAGAATTCCGCCTTTATTCCACCCAAAAAATGGGGCAGGCACCACCGGGAATACTTAATGCTCGGCTTCCGGCCTTGTCACTTTCATCAGGATCTTTAACTTTTGAGGAAGTGCAGGGGCAAGGCTCTGCACCCTACCAGAAAACATTGACGGTCTCAAATAACGGAAGTGCCTCATTGGTAATAACAGATATTATTAATTTCAGTTCTACATTCTCTGTATCTCCGGTGAGTGCTACTTTAGATGCTGGAGAGGATCTGGACCTTACCATTTCTTTTGATCCAGCTGGAGTTGGCAAATACAATGATTCTTTTACCATTGAGACGATTAGTTTACCAAATAAGACTTTCTCAGTAACGGGTGAACTTCTAAACCCCATTCCAAATACACCCACCCTCCAGACGCCCGCCAATAGTGCTGAAAACGTATCCTTAGAGGTAGATTTTAGCTGGCAGTCAGTCAGTTCAGCGGCCAGCTATGATTTCGAGCTCAGCTCAGGAGGGGAAGTAATTGAGCAAGTGGAAGGAATTCCAAATACGGAGTATACTGATGCTCAGCTTGAAAATAGCAGAACGTATTCATGGAGGGTTCGTGCGGTAAATGAGTTTGGTACGAGTGACTGGAGTAGTCCATTCACTTTTTCAACGATTCCTGAAGTGCCGGGAATCACTCAACAGATAAATCCGGATTCTGCCGCTTCAGGCATTTCCACAAGTCCTGAGTTGGTCTGGCAGGCAAATCAAATGGCATCTACATATCAGGTACAAGTTGCTAATGATGATCAGTTTGAAGATCTGGTTTTTGCTTCTTCTGATATCGATGAAAATAGAATACAGGTCGTCGGGTTGACGGCTTTGGAAACGTATTATTGGCGAGTACGAGCCTCAAATGTAGCAGGTACGGGAGAATGGTCTTCAATTTGGTTATTCACAACCAGTGCAATAGGAACACCGGAACTGCATTATCCCCAGCACAAGCAAGTCAATATTCCTGTTGATACAACGCTTGTGTGGCGCACGGCTCCGAATGCAGAATCTTACATCTTGCAGGTTTCCAAACAAGCTGACTTTAAAACAAAAGCTGAAGAAAATGGAATCACGGATACCACCTTCACACCGGATTTTCTGGAAAGAAATGCGATGTATTACTGGCGTGTAAAATCCATAAGTGCCGATTTTGAAAGTGGCTGGTCAGCTGTTCGAACATTCTCTACGGTCTTTGATACTCCAGCGGTTCCGCAGCTACTTTCACCGGCTGACGAAATAAATAATATACC
>JAVLBT010000002.1:0-72331 GCA_031580945.1 Gracilimonas sp. | reverse complement strand
TAGACATCAAAAATAAATAGATCATGGACATCATCGACCTTAGCTGGTGGCAACTTGGAATCGGGTTTTTGATCCTCATCATCCCGGCGTGGATCCTTTGGCGATACAAAACCGGACTCAATAAAAAGCTGGGCATTGCCACAGTCCGAATGACCTTACAATTACTCTTCGTAGGATATTACCTGGAATATCTCTTTGAATTGGACAATGCGTGGCTGAACGCGGCCTGGATCATGATCATGGTGTTGGTAGCAGATTTTGCCACCATTGACCGGAGTGAGCTGAACCGTAAGAAATCACTTCTCATCCCGATTTTTGCTGCCACGTTCTTTGGGATCATCGTGATCGATATGTTTTTCCTGGAAGCTGTTATTCAACTCCCCAAATTTTTAGCTGCTCAGTACACTATTCCTATTACAGGTATGGTTTTGGGGAACTGTCTGCGCAGTAATGTGATCGGTATCAACGCTTTTTATTACAGCCTGAATGAACATCAGGAGCGATACCGGTTTTATTTGTGCTGTGGGGCTACCCGAAGTGAAGCTGTATTCCCTTTCTTTCAAGATGCGCTCAAGAAGTCTGCAAATCCTACCTTGGCTTCCATGGCTACCATCGGGCTCGTTTCTCTCCCGGGCATGATGACCGGTCAAATTTTGAGCGGAAGCTCTCCCCTCATCGCCATAAAATACCAGATCATGATCATGTTGGCGATCTTTTCGGGAACGGTTTTGTCCGTTTATCTCGGCATCAAACTCAGCAACCGTTTTGTCTTTTTTGATAACGATGTGCTGGACAGTTCGATCTTAAAGGATTGAAATTTGATCAACCAAGGAATGGAACACAGATGACGCGGATTTGGCTGATATTTGCTGATTGATGTAATTAATCTCACATCACCACACCACCCACCTAACGCAAGCGTTCCCGTGAATACGGGATAAGGTGTAGGATTCGACTTTTAGAATTGAATTAGAAATAGGTCCAAGCGGACGCTTGAACCAGATCTATGATAAGCAGTTATATTTGATTTTTAAATGGGCAGACAGGCTGTCCGCCCTATGTGATTTATGCTACAGCTAACTGAAACATTTGTTCTAAGCGAGCTTTTTCTGCTTCAACGGTTGTTTTTATGGATTCCAGGTTTTCATCTTCGTATCCATTTGAATGGGCTAACTCCAGACAGTAATCCATGCCGGCTTCCAGGTTATTGCGGAATTTTGTCAGTTTACGATTTTCATTGGGATCTGAATCGGATTCATCGATCAGGTCTTGCATATAATCCACATACATGCGCATCTCCTTGGCAAACATGTGCGGACGATCTCCATCAACCAGCGATTCTCCTCTTCCATAAATATGGTTCAGCATTTCTTCCAGTGAATATTCACCATTGAAATAAGCAATGTTTGGCCCCGGACAAATAGCCTGAGGAGCACGTCGTTCTTTTTGAATTCCCAGTTGGATCAAAGCCCCATTTCCAAGGTGGTCACACAAGCAAGCTTTATCCAATACTTTCGTCTTGAGCCGTTCTTTCTTGTCTTCAGCATAATCAGCTTGAGTGATCTCATCGATCTTCAGCAACTGATATTGTGTTGACGCTGTACAGATTGGGTTTTCAGTAAACTCGGTATTCGATTCCAGAAAGCCTTTTGGACACGGTGAGCCTGGTTTTCCTTTCTCGATTCTTTCTTCATGCCATATCCGGGAACCCGTCTGGCGCACATTGTTGAAAGGAACGCCCAAAGGTGAAACTCCACTCAAATACAGATCTTTCTCTTTCGCATTTTCAAGCAAAGTTCTTGTGGTTTGATCGACGGTTGTTGCTTCGGGTACTAACAAAAACGGACTCCCCCAACCGGTAGAATCCATTTCGTATTCCTCCAGCAGGCGCTGCATTTCTCCATGTGTTCCAATGCCGCCCTGAACTGTAATTCGTGGATCTTGCACCTTCCAGTCTGATGAAAATCCATCGCGTTCATCCTCATAAAATTTCTCTACAAGGGGACGAATAGCCGAGTTCAACATTTCCTTTTTCTCTTTGAATTCTTTCAACAACACCGGTAGCAACAAGCCATCGGTAGCAAAAGCATGTCCCCCACAATTCAACCCGGACTCAATCCGATACTCAAATACTTCCAGTCCTTTTTTGGCAAGATATTTACCCTGGATAAGCGCTGAGCGGAAATCACTTACTTTAAGGATGATCTTCTTTTTAATGTTTCCTGAGGCATCCCGGTAAAAATCCTGAAAATCGGCTAAGTAGTTGTATAACCGGGGATTAAATCCAGCGGATAAAATGAGGTTAGAAGAAAGCTTACTATTAGCGTATCCACGCAGAGCAGCACTTCCATCACTGTATTCAGCGCTCATTGGCTCACCCGATTTGGTGAGATTCAGTTTATCCACCTTGGCCATGATATTCACATCAATAGATCCGGGCTGCATCAGATTATTAAGTTTTTCTGCCAAATTTTGACGCTCACTTTCGGCCGTATCCATCAGTTTCTGATAGGCTATTTTTAGTGAACTTTCATCCGGCAGCATACGGAAATATTTAGCCTTGTCATTATCACTTAAAAAAGGCTCCGATCTCAATTCCTCGAATTTTTGATGTACAATATCATGGACCAAATTGAGGTAAGCCGTGATGCGTTTTGCTCGCCCATCTTCAGCAGATCGCGGAATATTATTATAGGGAAGTTCGAATTTCTCAGAGTAAAACTTCCTGATCTTTTCGACGAGCAGGTCATCCACAACAGAGATGACCGAATTAATACCATAGGGCGCAACACGGATAGGTGAATCGATGGAGTGGCCGGTTCCCATTACCGGAATAGAGAAAGAATGAAGAATTGAGTTCATAAAAGACCTCACAAATTGGTTGTCTTATGCGGATTATACCTAATTAAGACAAAGTTATCTTTATTTGTGAAGTTCGTATGAAGAATTCTTGTAATTAGAAAAGAACTTCTTTTTGATACTTATCTTGATATCAGTTCCATATTAGGAAAGCCGTTATAAACGTAAAATGGTTTTTTTAACCTTCGGTAGATTTGATCTCAGCGATCAGTGCATCAAAACCAGATTCATGCATTTTTTTCTGGATCTTCTTCTGAGCCGATTCTGAATCACAAAGTGCGATCATAGCACCTCCGCCTCCACCACCAGTTAGTTTTGCGCCAAGAGCTCCATTCGTTCTGGCAATTTCAATGAGTTCCTCCACTTCCGGAGACGAAACTCCCAGTATATTCAAATAGCCATGATTCATGTTCATGATCATACCCAACTCTTCCAGATCGCGGTCTTCAATGGCATTTTTCGAAGCAAGCGCCAATTCATCCATCTGATCAAAGATCTGCTTGTACCATTTTGGATATTTTTTTGCCTGCTCACGAACCTGCTTTACCATCTTGGATGTCATACTTTCCACCCCACTCAATCCAATCACAATTGGGATGGATTCGTCCAGATGAAGCATATCCATTTTTGGGGGTGTTCCTTTTTGGAACATGATCAAATTTCCATAGGTCGAAACGGTGTTATCGATTCCCGAGGCCCCGCCATGGACAATATTTTCAGACTCAAAAGACAATCGGCGAACATCGTCGTCTCCTAATCCCAGCTCAAAATGTTTATTCAGCGCCCGGATGATCGCTACAGCCAGCGCTGCAGATCCCCCCATTCCCATTGCTCTTGGCACTTCCGGGAATACTTCGATATTCATGGGTTTGTCGCGCAGGTCAAGATGATCAAGGATCATTTCCAACGATCGGTAAATAGAAAATTGGTGATCCGCACCAAATTCCAGTGTTTGCTCCACGCCCCATCTCGGAATCATAAGGCGAACGCCTTTATCATGACCCCAGACCTTTGCTTTCATTTTTAGAGTGATGGGAGCCGCTACGGCATGGGTTCCATGTACCACCGAGTGCTCGCCGGTCAGGATGATCTTTCCGTATCCAAACGACATCTCGTCATCCTTATCTGCAGCAGGAGCAGACACTTGCCCAATACTTTGTTCTTGCTGAAGTTCAGCAATGATCTCTTTGGCCTTCCACACTTTGATCTCTCCGCTTTCCACAAGTCGCTCCAGCACCTGTTCAAATAATTCAGCCGGAGCTCCAGCAGTACTTGCCACGCTACGTGCATGCAGGGTCATATGACCGCGCTGAATGCCTTCGGTTCCCAATGAACGCAAGGCAGAAAAGTTTTGAGCTAAACCTACAGCTCCCATTATTTCAGCCAGTTCCGTCGCTTTTTCAATCCCTAAAATTCGATGTGCAATTCCTACGGCTTTGTTGGATTTCAGCGATCCGCCTACGGTTCCCACTTTCAGGGGAATATCGATGGTTCCTACCAGGTCTCCGTTTTCATTCTTGAACCAGTTGGTGAGTGATGTATAACGTCCGGTGCGTGCAGCATACGCATGGGCAGCTGCTTCAATGGCACGCCAGTCGTTGCCGGTAGCAATGGCAAGCGGATCGATTCCATTCATGATCCCCTTATTATGGGTTGAAGCGCGGTATGGATCCACGGCAGCAAATTCGGCTGCGCGTATAATTCCATCACGCACTTCTTTCCCGGTAGAATCGTTGAAGTCCAGATACTTGGTAGGAATCTCACATTTGGCACGAACCATGGCCCGATCCGTTAAATTCGACAAGATCCGAAGATATACTTTGGAACCGGATATCTTTTCAACCAGGGAGGCCACGCCTTCGCACATACTGTTCACCAGGTTTGCGCCCATGGCATCCTGCGTATCTACCAGCAAGTGAACGACCACCATGCTGCCGGGGTGGCGATCCTGCTGATGAATCATCACCTCCAGGTCAATAGCCCCACCGCCACGTTTTACCATGTTGGGGTGAAGACTATTGGCAAGATTCAGGATCTCCTGTTTATCC
Organism: Gracilimonas sp.; assembly: GCA_031580945.1. Lineage (GTDB taxonomy): Bacteria > Bacteroidota > Rhodothermia > Balneolales > Balneolaceae > Gracilimonas. Next base: position 67,424 of record JAVLBT010000002.1, on the reverse strand, counting down.
TGTAATATGGCATGGCGAACTTTCATGGGGTGACGCACATCCACGAGCTGAATTTGACCGATCAATATTGGGTCATCAGATTCCACTTGAAATCCGCCGGCTTTTCGAACCACTTTGGCCGCTGAACTGACAGCAGCTAATATTGAAGGTTCTTCTACCACCATCGGCACGATGTACGGTTTATCATTGATCAAAAAATTGAGTCCCAATCCCATAGGAAGGCCAAATACCCCGATCACATTTTCGATCATCTTATCGGCGTCATCCTGCGTTAACAGGTGCATTTGCTCACGGAGAGAAATATAATCTTCCTGATTCAGGATGCCTTTATCTCGCAGAATATCGAGGCGATTTTCAACGCTGTACTTATAAAATTTGGGGATGCGGGATTTGTCGTTATTGCTCATGAATCTGAATTTTCGGGGAATATGAGGTAGGCGATACTAAAAATAAAAATACTGGTTCAGCTAACATCCTGAGTTCTGGAGATCTGAATACCTTCGGGTTGAACTTCAAGATTCATCAGATCAAATACACTTTCATTGATGGCCCGCTTGATCTTGTACATGGTTTCCTGATCATTACAAAAAGCGATCCCAATATCACCTCCACCTGCTCCAGACGGCTTATAGGTTCCACCCTGATTTTCTACAATAGAATAAATTTCTTCGTGTACATCCGACATGATCTCCGTGCCACTTTGTTTGCCAAGCTCTCGTTCGCATTCAGCATAATCTGAAATAACCTGAAGGAAAGCGCTCGTATCGCCAGCTCCAAAAGTCTTCACTCCTTCTTTTGAGAGATCTGCCATTTTTGTGATAATTGAATTATAGGCAGCAGGATTCTCTTCTTTGAATGTGTTCACACTTCGCACAAAATGGCGTGTTGAGGCCGAATATCCGGCCCATATGCATGACATGTAAAGATCTGTGGGCCTATCGATACGCTTAATAGTACCATTGGGGTCATCAGGATTGTCAGGCATGGTATAACTTAAAATACCACCCGTAGCACTTGCTGCAATATCCACTCCGCTACCCATCTTTCCCTGCGCATATCGGTGTGCTTGAAAAGCTTCTCTATATAAGTCATAGGACGACATTTCCACGCCCAAATAATCCATCAATCCCGATAATAAAGAAACCGTGAGCGCGGCACTGGAACCAAGTCCAAATTTATGCCCTGTTACGCGGTGGTAGAATGAAGACGTATTAATTTCAATTCGGGCACCCGGTATTTTACCAACTTTCTGGGTTACATATTTCAAAATACATAACACAAATCGGAGTTGTTCTTCTGTCTCAGCATCAACATTTGTTCGAAAATAGGCGTCGCCATCTGAGTCGAGGGTAAACTGTATTTCGGGAATATTTAGATTAGGCGTCCGCACCTGGAATGTGCTGTTATAAAGCGTATCAATTTGAACATCGCACGGTCGATTTACAGCGGCAACTAACGCCGGAGCGCCTTCAAGCACAGCATATTCACCCAGTAAAATTAGCTTTCCCGGTGATGAAACATTGATGGTAATATCGTCCATTATGTGATGATTTCTTTATCCGAGTCAGCGATATATGCGTCCGGCCCCGGCTTTGCTTCAATTATGTGTTCTACTCCCTCAACATCCAGTACCGCTTCTTTGATCTGGGAAACCGAATCTGGCAAGCACAAAATTTTAACTTGCGGACCGGCATCGATGGTCACAAAAGCTGGAATTCCGGATTGTCGAAGTTTCCATACTCTATGAATCGTTTCTGTGGTCGCAGCATTCCAATATAATATTGGAGGTCGGGCAGCCATGGCAAGTCCATGCATCTTAAAACAGCTGTGCTCGGTCAATTCCCCGACTTTTTCAAAATTTTTGGCTACAATGGCTTTCTTCATATCCTCAATATCTTGGTTTTGTGAAGAAACCCATTCATTATAATAGGGAGCTGTTTCAGCTGTCCGGTTCATTCCTTCCGTTGATCCGAGGTCTTTTTTTTGGGTGGATGTGACGGCTGCAAGCAAACGAACATCCCAGTAAGATTCATCTTTTAATTGGACCGCGATATCCTGGCTCCCATCATCCTTAAGTCCTAATTTCATTTCTGCAAAACCGCCATAAATAGATCGAGCCGCCGAGCCTGATCCCTCTCTTGCTAATCCTGAAAGCTCTTTCCGGTTTAAGTTCAACCCAAGTCTGTCATTTAAAGCCAGTGCAAGAGCTGCAAATCCAGATGCTGAAGAAGCCAGACCCGCTCCGGTTGGAAAATTGTTTTCACTAATGATCTTTGCCTTGGCTCTTTTATTTGATCCAACCGTAAAATCCAAAAAGTCAGAAATACGATTTAACGGTCTACCTTCCGCTTCATTGGAATTCAGAATCAATACATCCTTCTTTAAAGTGTCATCAAACTGCAACGTGGTTTTGGTGTGAAGGGCATCGAGAGTGAGGGAAATGGAACCAACCGCGGGTAAATTTTTTTTGATAGCACGCTTTCCCCAATATTTGATCAATGCGATATTGGAATGCGCCACCGCCGTAACGGGACCCGATTTTAAGCCTTCGATGTTTGAGTGATTGACGTTTTCCACAGAAAAAGTTTAGCATGTAGAACAGCTTCAAAGTTAACCTTTTGCATTCAGTTAAAACAGGATTTTTATATCTGAATTTCGAACGATCATCAGGCATATATAACTTTGGTCCTCTAACTGTGCTTCCTCAGTCAATACGTTTTGATAATCTCTGATTGACTAACCTTTTGTATTTGCTTTTAGGCTGATGATTTTTAATTAAGTCTAACATATTTCATTAAATAATCCATGGAATCATAATGAATGAACCAGAACTTGCAGAACAAATCGGAGAAATCTGCACTAAAGCAACCCAAGATGGTTTTATTAGTTAAATTAAAGGTCCAAGCGGACGCTTGAAACAGTAAAGAAAATAATTTAATAAACACGGATGAGATTTGGCTGATTGCCACGATTTTTAAGAATGTATCAGCGACTATTCGCTTTATCAGTGTCATCTGTGTTCCATAACAAAATGTACCATTAGCTATTATTATGAAGCAACCTATTATTGGTTTTCACAAAGATGACGTTGGGGATTGGGTGGCTGATCTGAAATGTGGTCACACTCAGCATGTGCGGCATGATCCGCCTTGGCATTTGCGACCCTGGGTGGTTACTGAAGAAGGACGAAAATCAAAGTTAGGCATGGAGCTGAACTGTAAGAGTTGTGATGAAATTAATGATTTTTGATTGATGATTTGAGATTTACGATTTTCCCTTACTTCCCAAAAGATTACATTTGTTAAAAGAATTCTTAAGCAATTCTAAAAAACACTTAACCCAATTTTGGATCGCCTTAGAAAAAGCGAGGCAAATGACAAACCAGACTAAAAATGGTGACCATATGAATTCTTCTGTTTTCATCCGAACTATTGTTTGTGGATTTATTGCAACTTTTATGATGGCAATGGTAGCTTTTTTACAAGGTGCTATTGGTTTACCTGTGATTGATGTAGGCCACATCCTAACCGAAAGTTTTAATCATGTTCATCAAGGTGATCCTTATCATATCATTTTTGGAAACCTGGCTTTCAACATCATAGGTATAGGTTTGGCCATGATTTGGGTGGTTTATCTCAGAAATAGCATCCCCGGAAATTGGTTTGTACAGGGAATTATTTATGGAATCTTAATTTCAATTGTGGCTGGACTGGTTGTTTCTCCCGTAGTTTCCTTGGCTGCGGGCGATTCATTTGGAATCTTTTATTCTAACACCTGGGTGCCCGGAAAGCTCATCCTTGCCGGACTTCTAATGCATATTGTGTATGGACTTGTGCTGACCCAATCACTTAAAGTTGCTGGCATCTTTGGGGAGAAGGATTTATACGTATAAACATTTTATTACTTTTTACGACTATTATCTATTTGCAAGCTTTTATATCTTAGTATCGGTATAAAATTGTAATCATCTTATGAGACCACAGAATTCTTATTACAGATTTATAAATGTAGCCGTGATAGCGGTTTTGTTATGGAATATTGTAGGATGGTTGGGTTTTGGACTGGTACTTAATCACGCACACAAACATCACGAAAAAGCACATTGTGAAATAGCACTTTGCACCTGTGAAGTGGAAGAAGGCGAAAAAATTTGCACCTGCCATCATAATGAATTACAGCATAACACAGAGCATAAAGATGACCATCACGGTTCTTTCTGTTATTACACCAACCCACATTCAAGCAGTGGAAATTCATTACAAATCTTGATCCCAGTCACCAATTTTAATGCAGCTGAATTTGATGAAACCATACGATGGTCTCCCCCTGCTATTAATTTAGTTGAACCTGCAGATGATTATAAATTGCCTTCTGGAATAGTACCCGACCTCTTACGCCCACCGCGAGCTTAGTTTTGTTGCCCCGCCCGAGGTTCTTTTGAACCTTATTTACTAATCTTAAACAAAACTAATTATCACAATATCATTATGACTAAGCTAAAACCATTTGGCCTAATTATGGCTATGGCAGTTCTGGTATTTGCTGCCAATTCGTGCGACACTACAGACAACTCTGAACCTCAGTTAGACTTAATACCCATAAACTCTGTTACCGTTGATGGATATGCTGTTTCTGTAGAATCTGAAAAAGAGCTGGAAACCGGCTCAAATGAACTATACTGGAAGATCGAGCAGGATGGTGAGATTATTAAACCTCAATCCATCTCCATCACTCCTATGATGGATATGGGGGAAATGATGCATTCAACTCCCTATACAAAACCACAAATAGCAGAAGAAGATGGGCGTTATTTCAATAATATGGTGGTATTCATTATGCCCGGAGGGATGATGGGCTCCTGGTCATTAAACTTTGAGGCTACTCTTCAAAACGAGGAGGTCATCTCTGGCAGCATACCCATCGATGTGGCATCATCATGGAGGTTGACCAGTGTTCAGGACAAAAATGACAATGTATATTTTATTACCTGGCATGAACCCAAAACCCCTGTAACGGGTGAAAATGATCTCAAATTCTTGGTCCATACAAGAGAATCCATGATGAGTTTTCCAGCCGTTGATGATCTCAAAATGTCGATTTACCCTTACATGGATATGGGTGGTGGAAATGGACACTCAACTGAATTCAGCAATCCCGAAGCTACCCAAAATGGATATTATGAAGGTTCGATCAATTACAGTATGAGTGGAACATGGACCACCTCAGTAGAATTAATCGCAGAAAACGATACGCTACCTGAAGTGGTATTTGAATACAGTGTCCGCGCTGAATAAAATAAATTGACAGATTGCTGCAAGGGCCAATAGTTCCTTGCAGTGATCATTTTTTAAATAATTATTTTCCGAGTATCAGAAAAACGGCTTAGTGTCATGAAAAAACTAATATTCTTTTTCGCATTCATAATATGGGTTGAACCAATACTCGCACAGGATATTTCTGTTCAAGTGGTAGACATGACTACTGAACAGCCAATAGCGGGCGCCCATGTTAAAGGGCATTCAAACACCGTACTTGCAGTCACTAATGTGGATGGATATTTCAAAATAGATACAGCAAAACATGCACATGTATTTATATCAGCTATTGGATATTCTTCAAAAGAGGTCCACCTAAACGACAAAACCCAAATTGTTTACCTTTCTTCACAGATATTTCGGGACCAAAAAGAACTTTTAGTGGTTGCCCATTCCGATGGGGAAACCAATGTCCATGCCTATCATCAACAGAATTCCACTCAAGGCATGGATCAGTTTTTGGATAATATTGATGGTATTTCAACCAATAAGCGTGGTGCATTTGCCTGGGAACCAGTAATACGCGGTCAAAGTGACCAGCGAATGAACCTTACGATCGATGGAATGCAGGTTTTTAAAGCTTGTGTCGATAAAATGGACCCCATTACTTCTTACATAGAAACCAATAATCTTTCTCAATTAGATATTGATAAAAGTGGATCTGGTGTAGCACAAAATGGTTCAGGACTTAGCACGGTAGACCTGGTGACTCAGCGGGCAAAATCCACGCCTTTTTCAATGGAAATCAGCTCTGCTTACCGTTTCCCGGATAACTACAGAACACTCAATATTACTGGAAATACATCAGACGCTGCGAAACGGAATGCGTTTCGGTTCTCGGGCAGTTATAAGAAAGCTGATGATTTTACAGCTGGTAATAACTCGCAAATTGATAATACACAATATGAAAAATTAAACCTCAATCTCAGTTATAAGCATACTTTGCCTTCCGATCATACGATCGAAGCAAACTATATTACTGATAAAGCTTACGATGTCGGATATCCAGCCCTGTTGATGGATGCTACAAAAGCCCTTGCTGACATCGGACAGATTCAATTCAATTTTGGACCAACAAACAGCGATTTCAGATTTTCAAAAATTCAGATCTATGCCAATCTGATCAGACACTGGATGGATGATGAAGACCGAGACGTTGCAAGCCGAGAGGTGATGCAGGGTATGAATATGCCAATGTACGGCACCACAAAAACATTTGGTGCCAGAATGAATGGCAAGGCAAAAGTTTTAGATCATTCATTTGAATGGTTTTTGAATGGGTTTTCTTCCAATGCTTTTGGAGATATGGAGATGATCAGTATATATCCAACCATTGAAGATATGTACATCTATAACCTGGACGATGTTGAAACCAGAAACCTGGGATTTGGACTAAAACATCAAATTCGGCTATCTGAATCATTCCTGATAAAAATTGAAGAAAGTATTTCATTTAAAAGCATTGGTACCAGTAGTGACAGATTTGCATCTTTTTTTGAAGGGGTGTACGGCAGAAATGTTAACACACGGCAAAAAACTTTACTCTCCGGGTCATTGAGTTCACTTTGGATACTAAATGACCGTTGGAATATAACAGGCAGTCTGGTGTATTCCGAACGAATGGGTAATCATATGGAGCTTTTTGGCCATTACATCTACAATTACACCGATGGGTTTTTCTACGATGGAAATCCCTGGCTCAACACCGAACGATCCTTGAATACAGATATAAATGCCACATGGGAAACAGACAATCATTCGTTCACCTTATCTTTATTTCATAAACAGTATTTCAATTATATTGACGGTGTTATTGCTGAGGATGTAAGCAGTAATGACTTCCAGTTCAAAAGATATGCTAATGTGGGAGATGCAACAATTTCAGGCGGTGAATTTCGCATGCTGAATAACTTCACACATGTCTTTAGTTTTGAAAATCGTATTTCTTACCTCTATGCACAAAATCAAACATGGGGAGAACCACTTCCACTCATTCCACCTTTAAAAGGGAATAGCATGGTCCATATTCACTATAATAATAATATGTGGATGACCGAGTTAGAATGGGCTGCAGCTCAAAACAGGATCGCCGAAACAATGTCTATAGAAGATAATACCGAGGCATATGCGATTTTAAATGTGACATGGGAACGTAACTGGCTGAATAATTCGCTCTCTTCTATAGTCAGCCTGAATAATATCATGGATCATTATTATCACACCCACACCAGTATTGGAAATATCCCTGAAGCCGGACGAAATGTGATGGTATCATTTAGTTATAATTTTTGATGGGATTTTGGGCTTAATCCACCACGGTCCTCTCTTCCCGAGAATTCGGGACAAAGCTGAAATCGGTCTCTCTCCAAAGAGAGACCGATTCTTGCCAGAGTGAATAATCTTTTCTCAAGCAAACTTTGTCATAAATTCCAAGAACCTGTGTCCCTATGGAGGGACGGTAAGAACGAATTTTTTCGATACTTGTGGGGAGGATCGTGTGGATGTTGTAACTTGTTATAACAACTATCTGCTCTATTCAAAATCCATTTAATATGCTCTTCACAATTAAACAGTATCTACTGATAAGAATATGAATACGAAAGCAAAACTTTTTACAAACTGGCACACTATGCGGTGGGTAGCCTTAATGGCTGGAATTTTTCTGGCTGTGATGGCCCTTTGGTATCAGGATATTTTAACTGGCTTTTTAAGTGTATTTTTTTTCTTTCAAGCCGTTACTAATACCGGTTGTATGGTAGCGCAATCCTGTGGAATTCCCCAGCAACAGGAATTATCGAAAAATGAAAAATCTGAAATCAAATTTACTGAGGTTAAGTAAAAGAACATGGCACAAGCTGAAACAACAAAAAAATCATTCAACGATATCATCAATGATGACACACCGGTCCTGGTAGATTTCTATGCGGATTGGTGTGCACCCTGCAAGATGATGACACCAATTTTACAACAACTTAAAAGTGAAATGGGCGACAATCTGAACATTATCAAAATTGATACTGAACGTAATCCCGATGTGGCTATCAAATATCAGGTTCGGGGTATCCCAAATCTGATCCTGTTTCATAAAGGACAATTACTCTGGCAACAAGCTGGTGTAGTACAGATGCCACAACTAAAACAGATCATTGAACAAAAGCTGGAGCAGTGATGGCCAAATTAGTAGAACATAATTACAATGTTGAACTGAAATGGGACGGCGACCGAAAAGGTACCCTAAAGTCCTACAAACTGAGTGATACTATAGAAGTTGCTACTCCACCTGAGTTTCCCGGAGGTGTAGAAGGAATTTGGAGTCCTGAGCATCTTTTCATTGCGTCTGTCAGCAGTTGTTTCATGACCACATTTACTGCAATTGCTGAATATTCGAAACTTAAATTCGAAGAACTGACTGTACCCGCAACTGGCGTTATGAATAACGAGTCTGGAAAATTTGCCATGACTGAAATTTTATTACAGCCAAAGTTGATAATCACAGATGAAGATCAAAAAGATAAAGCACTGAAAATTTTACAAAAAGCAGAACAAGCCTGCCTCATCACCCGGTCCATCAAAACAGAAATAAAGCTGAAGCCTGAAATAGTAGTTGCAGCATTACATTAACATAAATGAGAGAAAAGACAATGAGTACGTTAAATAACATTGGTTTAGACAAAGAGAAATCTAAAAAACTATCCGAAAAACTTGGTGTACTTTTAGCCAGTTATACCGTTTTCTATCAAAATACAAGAGGATATCACTGGAACATTAAAGGGAAAAGCTTTTTTGAGCTTCACCTCAAATTTGAGGAACTGTACAACGATCTGTTTGTAAAGATTGACGATGTAGCAGAGCGTATACTCACCCTTGGCTTTTCGCCAGAGCACCGATACTCAGAATACGTCTCTAAATCCTTGATCAAGGAAAGCCTAAAAGTTACCGATGGAGAAAAAGCCGTGGATGAAATTTTGAACGCCTTCAAAGCGTTGATAACATTGCAACGAGAAATCCTTGATCTTTCAGATAATGCAGACGACGAAGGAACCAACGCAATGATGAGTGATTACATTACTGAACAAGAGAAACTTGTCTGGATGTATTCATCGTATGCCCACAAGCATTGAATGCATTACGTCGTTAAAGGAATCTATAATCAACAATTTTTAAATCATAATCCCTATGTCATACCACTTTAGTAAAACATTAGATGTTGGCTTTAATGAAGCTATCGAAAAAACTACCGCCATATTAAAAGAGGAAGGTTTTGGTGTGCTCACTGAGATCGACATTAAGGAAACTCTCAAGAAAAAGCTGGATGTCAACTTTAGAAATTATCACATTTTGGGTGCTTGTAATCCACCTAATGCCTATAAAGCTTTACAAGCTGAAGGCCATATTGGTTTAATGTTACCTTGCAATGTGATTGTTCAGGAACATGAGGATGGAAGAGTGGAAGTTTCGGCCGTTGATCCTGTTGCCTCTATGCAAGCAATCAACAATAATGAGCTTGGTGAAGTAGCAGATACTGTCCGCAAAATGCTAAAGAAAGTGATTGACCAATTATAAATAATTACTAAAATAACCTGCTACTTTGTTTTCAAAGAGATACATTCGTTAAAGCTGTATCTCTTTTTTTTATCAGCACTCTGCCATGAGTACCACTGGGAACATTGTTTGGTTCTTTTTTTGTGGCCTTGTTTTAGCCGTAGAATATCTGATTTCAAGCGTAATTCTGTGCCTTACTATCATTGGTTTTCCTTTTGGAATTCAAATTTTCAAGCTGGCTAAACTTTCCCTATTCCCCTTTGGTAAAAGTACCATCATTACTGAAAAGCAGATGGCTGCTTTTCCCTCTTTATCAATATTTTTGGATTCTCATAAGCGGAATTTGAATAGCGGTCACGCATCTTATTTTTTGGGGTGATTTTATTCATCACCATTATTAGCATTCCCTTTGCCAAGCAGCACTTTAAACTGCCCACTGTGGCGTTGCTCCCATTTGGGCATGAAATTGTGAAATATTAATTTAGTCCTTTTCTAAATATCTGCATTTATAATTATTTACACGCTTCTTCTCCTTTTTAATAATACATTTCAAAAAAAGGAGCCTAATGAAATCTCTTTCCTCAAAAATACTTCTTGGCTTTGCCCTTATTTTGATCATACTACAATTTTTCGGCCCCGATACTACCGTTCCTGAATATGATACTTCAAAGGATTTTCTAACAGTTCATCAACCTCCACAGCAAATATCCACGATCATACAATCGGCCTGTTACGATTGTCATTCTTATCAAACCAATTATCCTTGGTATTCAAATATTGAGCCTGTGTCATGGTGGCTTCAGGATCATATAGAGGAAGGTCGGGATGAATTAAATTTATCACTATGGGCCGACTATTCCCCCGACCGGGCCGACCATAAATTAGAAGAAGCCATTGAACTGGTTGACGCTGAAGAAATGCCGCTTCCCTCCTACACTTGGACTCATTCTGATGCCCGACTCAACGAGCAAGCACGTGTAAAATTAACGGACTGGTTTTCTTCTTTGAGGACTGAGCTACAACAAGCAACAGAATAAAGTTGCTCTCACCGGTTTTCAAACTTATATGACGCTTTTTCAAACCTGTTTGTCATTTTGTAATCTCGGTTGTAAAAAATGACATACAAGATTTTCGTTATTCTAAAATGGCACAACATTTGTAACATTAAATATGTCAACCATTGTGTTGACTTGGGTTATACCCTATGATCTTTAAATAAAAACCATATTTAAAAGGAGGAAAAACCTATGCTAATACGAACAAACTCTAATACACCTACCCTTTGGGACAACGAAACGACTACTACACCACTTAAACTATCCAATTGGATAGATGGGGTGTTTGAAGATGCAATGAATTGGCCAAGATTACGGTCATCCGGATTTGTTCCTGAGTTGAACGTATATGAAACCGATACTGAATTTGAAGTATCTGCTGCACTACCCGGAATGAACAAAGATGACATTGATATTAGCTTCAACGCAGGTCTCTTGACGATCAGTGGAGAGCGAAAATTGAATGAGGATGATACCGGAAGACGCTATCATCGAGTAGAAAGTCGCTTTGGTAGATTCAGCAGATCGTTGCCTTTACCAACTGATACAGTAAATGCAGATAATATTACTGCAAAATATGACAACGGTGTCCTAAACATTACCATACCAAAAGTAAAAGAAAAAGCCGCTAAAAAGATCAAGATTAATTAAAACGCGAAAATAGATCTTAAAGATGAAGCCACGGAGTAAACTTCGTGGCTTTTTATATTTATAAAACGAATTGTATTAGATCTCAAAAAACATCATAAAAGCTGTATCTTTAGCTAATTATTTTAAAAAATTACACCATTTATTTATGAACATCGGTCCTATTCAACTTCCTGAAAAACCATTATTTCTGGCTCCCATGGAAGATGTCACAGATTCCCCGTTTCGGCAAATATGCAGGCGAAAGGGAGCCGACATTGTATTTACTGAATTTATAAGTTCTGAGGCACTTATTCGTGACTCTGATATCGCAATGCAAAAGATGGATTTTGAAGAAATGGAACGTCCCTTTGGAGTACAGATCTTTGGTGGACGTGAAGAAGCGATGGAAGGCGCAGCCAAAGTAGCCGTAAACCAAAATCCAGATCTTGTGGATATCAATTTTGGTTGTCCTGTTTATAAGATCGTAAAAAAGGGTGCCGGAGCCGGTTGCTTAAAAGATTTGTCTATGATGGAACGTATGGCGGGAACCGTCGTGGATGCAGTAAAAGACCGACCTGTCACCGTAAAAACCAGATTAGGCTGGGATGATAACACCATCAAAATTCAAGAAGTGGCCTTGATGCTTCAGAACCTTGGCGTGAAGGCCCTTACGGTTCATGCCAGAACACGGGCCCAAAAATACAAAGGCGATGCCCGCTGGGAATGGCTCAAAAAACTTAAAAATACGCCCGGTCTTGAGATCCCTATCATTGGAAATGGAGATGTTACATCCCCTGAATTGGCTGAAAAAATGTTTAAGGAAACCGGCGTAGATGGCGTAATGATCGGACGGGGAGCTATCGGTAATCCGTGGATCTTTGAGCAAACTAAACATTACCTGGAGACTGGAGAGCTACTCCCTGATCCAAGTGTAAGGCAACGTGTAGAGCTTTGTGCTGAACAACTCAGGCTCTCGGTTCAGCAACATGGAGAACGCTATGGCGTCATTATCATGAAAAAACATTACGGGCAGTATTTGAAAGGGGTTCGAAACGGGAAAAAGTTGCGGATGCAACTTATGGAGCATGATGAAATGAGTCCTATTCTGGAATTGCTACTCAACTTTGATGAGACCGAAATTCATGCTGTCGCATAACAAACATCATTGTCTATTTATTTGAATCATTTGGACAAGCCAGACGTATTAACGATCTCCTTTTAAACAAACCCAATGATCATGTTTTCACGTCTTGCTCGAATATTCAGCTCCCTAATTGGCGCTACTGCTATCGCAGCTGCTCCAATCAAAGTAATCTCCGGTATTGTGATCAGCATAATTTTACCCTATCTCCTTTATGCCTTTCTTGGAGGATTCGGGGTGGCATTGGCACTGGTTGGATTAATATGGGGAATTATCTGGCTCTCAAAAAGAGACCAATAATCCCCAAAGTAAAATTTCCCTTTCTACCCTATTTTGATTCCTCATTTTCTTTTCTTTCCCATGGTTCCCACTCTTCTCCCAAGGTATATTTTTGGATCCATTTGATCTCTTCCGTATACCGAACTCGTTGATTTCTTGGTTCCCTGAGTCCATGTCCTTCCCGCTTAAATTCTACCAGACGCGTATCTACCTTCCCGATGTCTTTTAAATAGGTAAAGAAAATTCGGCTTTGTGCAGGTGTATCAACACGATCATTTGCTCCATGCAAAAACAGTGTAGGGGTTTCTACTTTTTCTGCATGCGTTGCGGGCGATCTTTCCCGGTATCCTTCAGGATTTGTCCATGGAGTACCTCCTATATACCAGAGTTTCACATCATAATTGAAACCTAAAGCATATTCAGATAACCAGTCTGACACCATTGCTCCCAATGAAGCAGCCTTAAACCGGTTAGTTTTCGTGATTACCGTACCACCCAGAATTCCTCCATAGCTCCAGCCTCTTACCGCCATTTTATCTGGATCTATTTCATTTTGGTCGATCAGCATATCCACACCAGACATCAGATCTTCATAATCTCCATCTCCGATATCTTTCATGTTACCTTGTAAGAATTCATCTCCATAGCCTGTGCTTCCTCGTACATTTGGAGCAAGTTGCAGATATCCAAGTCCCGCGTAGATGTGATACATCGGGCGAAATGAATTCCTAAAAACACCGGCTGGACCACCGTGAATATGAAGCAAGAATGGAGTTTCTTCATCTACATCTGTATCTGAAGGTATATATTTTATTCCTTCTATCTCCAGCCCGTCATAACTCTCCCAGGTTACTACCTCATGATCAGCTAACTGCAAACTATCAGTGACCCATGGATTCATGTTGGTAAGCCTGGTTGGGTCATTTAAAGACGAAATATTAGCAGCATAAAGATCCGGTGGGGTTTGAATATCTTCGAATGTGTAGATCAGTGTTTCTCTTTCCTTATCAAAATCAACCACATTCATTGAGCCCTGAATTTCTGTGTGTTGTGTAACACTTCCAGAATTCAGATCTAAAGAATACAAGTTGGAGTTCGTTTTTTCTAAACCTCCGAAAAATACCGTCCCACCATCATCATCAATGAAATAACCCGACATCTCACCGCTGAAATTACCCGAAACCATTTCATGTTCCCCAGAAAGTACATTCATTCTCCAAAGCTTGCTTTGTACAAGTTCCCAATCGTCATCGCTTGGAGCAGAATAAAGAAAATGTTCATTATCGGGAAACCATTCTAATTGTCCTTCAGGAGCTTTGTTGTTCGTCAAGGCTACAGCAGTAGTGTCTCCTTCTTCCATAAGGTAGATCTCAGAAAGATTGTTCTGATTTCTGCGATTCTCAAATCGAGCGGTATAAAGTATTTTTTCCTCATCAGGAGAAACTGTAAACTCTCCGATGATCATTTCACCTCTTGTTAGTTGAGTTTCCTCTTCCGAGTCAATATCGAATTTCCAAATGTGGTTCCAGTCTCCTTCTCTTTGCCCGTTAGGTGGTTCATCTACAAAAAGCTGATCATATCCGGCTTTATACTTCTTCTTTTCTTCATCAGATTTAGGTACATCCGATAAAAAGTAGATCGATTTGCTATCAGCCGACCATTCGTACGATCCAATGCTATTATCATGTTCTGTAAGTTGAACCGCTTCACCGCCTGTGGTTGGAAGTAAAAAAAGTTGCGTATGATCATCCACTTTGCGCTTCAAAGAAATATACTTTCCGTCGGGGGAATATTTCATATCCGAAGCTCCTTCCTCGCCGATGTATTGATAAGAATTTCCGCTGTCTGATGGAATGAAATAATACTTTGTTTCGTATTTATTTTCTTTCCAATCCAGCTCTGATTTACCAAAAACAACCGATTCTCCATCAGGTGAGATCATGGCAGATCTCAAATTTACCATATTTAGATCATCGTCAGCCGTCATTGGCCTTTTTTGCGCAATCAGAGGAACGGTTAAAATCATTCCCAGAATAATCATAAGTCCTTTTTTCATCATTTCCATTGTTATCGATTAATAAAGTTTCTAAGATACTATTATCCTGCCCAAATGAAATGATGGGAAAAGCTAAAGGATTATTTAGCGACAAGATTCCTAAAGATGATCTCTGCCAAAAAATGGTTTAAGCACTTCAGGCACTTTTATCTTCCCATTTTCTTCCTGATAGGTTTCTATAATTGCAGCAACGACCCTCGGCAAGGCTAAGCCGGAACCATTCAGCGTGTGAAGGATCTCAATATCTTTCTCATCTTTACGATATCGAAGTTGCATTCGTCTGGCTTGAAAACTTTCAAAATTTGAGCAAGAACTTACTTCCAGCCAGCGCTTTTGTCCCGGGCTCCAAACTTCAAGATCATATTTTTTACTTTGGGTGAATCCCATATCGCCTGTACACATTAGCAGCGTTCGATAAGGTAGTTCAAGGGCTTCGAGTAGCTTTTCTGCATGCTCCCTCAAACTCTCTAATTCGTTATAGGAATTTTCTGGTTTTACGATCTTCACAAGTTCCACCTTATCAAATTGATGCAGTCGGTTCAAGCCACGGACATCTTTGCCATAAGAACCGGCTTCCCGTCGCCAGCATGGCGTGTAGGCTACATATTTTCGGGGTACTTCATCCAGCTCAAAAATCTCGTCTCTGTGAAAATTAGTGACGGGCACTTCAGCGGTGGGAATCATAAAGAATTCATCCCGGGGAATTTCATACATCATGTCTTCCTTGTCTGGAATTTGTCCGGTGCCGCGCGCAGAATCTTCATTTACAAAATAGGGTGCTTGCAGCTCGGTATATCCAGCTTCTACGCCTTCATTTATAAAATAATTGATCAGTGCACGCTGAAGCTGAGCAACCGGGCCCACATAAAAGGGAAATCCGGCTCCCGTTACTTTTACTCCCCTCTTGAAATCAATCCAACCGTGCTTTTCCGTTATTTCCCAGTGCGGTTTCAGCCATTCCCTTTCGTCGATCTCGCCCCAGGTTTTGAAGGTCTCGTTATCGTCCTCAGTGAAGCCTACAGGCACACTTTCATGCGGAACATTCGGGATTTTAAGTAACAGATTTTCTCTTTTTTCGCTCAGCTCCCGAACCTCTTCTTCGATGCCTTTGATCTCTTCCTTCATTTCAGAAGTTTTCTGAATAATAGCCTGGGCTTCTTCTTTCTTGCCCTGTCCCATCAATTTCCCGATCTCTTTTGCTTTGGTATTGCTTTCCGCACGTAATAGATCACCTTCATGCACTTTTGAACGCCACTTCTCATCAGCCTCGAGAACTTTCTGCACTACGGAAGTATCTTTTTCTCCTTTATTAATAATTGCTTGTTCCACCTTTTTTTGGTGATCGCGTATGAAGTTGATATCAAGCATGAAACTTTTGAATTCAGTTAGAAATTTGAATCGCAAAGATAAGAGGTATTCGCCTTTTTGTTACAGATTTTTTGTCATAATACACCTAAATGTAAATACATAAATGGAAGCGCTTCTACCATTGATTACCTAAATAATTTAGGTTATTTTTAGTCATTCAAATAAATTTTAGGAACTAAGACTCCAACATGAGCCATTTATTAGACGATACTGACATTGCTATTCTTAATCATTTACAGCAAAATGGACGCGCACAACGCAACACCATCGCTGATCTTGTTAATCTTTCAGTTCCTTCAGTTTCTGAACGAATGAAAAAGCTTGAAGAAAGAGGTCTTATAGAAGGCTACAAAGCAATTTTAAACAGTAAAAAATTTCATTTTGATATTACCGCCTTTATTTTTGTGCAAGTAGATGGGTCAGAAAATTATCAGAATTTTGTAGAAAAAGCTTCAGCTGAAGAAGAAGTACTTGAATGCCATTCAATTACCGGAGATGGTTCTCATTTCTTAAAGGTTCGGACTAAGAACACCGGTTCCTTTGAAAGTTTACTCTCTCGCATTCAGGCCTGGAACGGTGTAAGCAAAACACGATCTAACTTAGTTTTATCAAGTTTTAAGGAAACACGTGCCCTTCCTGTTGAACACGCTACAGAGCTTATAAAATCCTGAACTTCCCAAATTTTTCAACCTTACTTTTCGTTTACTTACCACAATAGGAATGATTAAATTACGTCATTCTGGCAGTAAAGAAATGCAGGTATATTCAAAGATTGGAAGATAAAAGTAAAAAGTGTAATTAATTTATGGACAGAGAAGTATTTCAGGAGCAATATGGTTTATTGGGCACCTCAGAGCCCATGCGTCAGGTTATTGATAAGATCATGCAAGTGGCAAAGACTGATATTACGGTCACTTTGCAGGGAGAGAGTGGAGTTGGAAAAGATGTTACGGCCAGGGCCATACATGCCATGAGTAAAAGAAGCCGTAATAACCTGGTGATCGTAAATTGTGGTGCAATTCCCGAAGGAATTATCGAAAGTGAACTTTTTGGACATGAAAAAGGTGCCTTTACCGGAGCAGAAACTTCTCGTGAGGGATATTTTGAAAAAGCAGATGGGGGTACGATCTTTTTGGATGAGATCGGCGATACACCTAAAAATGTTCAGGTCAAGCTGCTTCGCGTATTAGAAAACGGAGAGTTTTTCAGAGTTGGCTCCAGTAAAGTTCAGACTACGGATGTCAGGGTCATAGCTGCTACTAACCAAGATCTCTGGAAAATGGTAAAGGATGGGGATTTTCGGGAAGATCTTTATTACCGGCTGGATACTGTACAGATCAAATTACCACCTTTGCGAGACCGGCAAGAAGATATTATACCAATCTTCCGAAAATTTGTTCAGGAATATTCAGCAGAATATGATTCCGTTTTTAAAGGATTTTCGGATGAAGCCCGCGAACTTTTAGTTTCATATCGTTGGCCGGGAAATATTCGGGAGCTCCGGAATGTGGCCGAGCAATTGGTTGTATTGGAAAAATCTCAATTTATCGACAAAGAAAAACTTCAAAAATACCTTAAGGGAAGGCAACACGAGGGCAGTGCAGATAATCTTCCAATGGTAACTCCAAAAGACCAAAGGGAACAAGCCCATGATGGTGATTTTGGCAAAGCCGACCGTGAACTCGTTTATCGCGCTTTGGTTGAATTACGAAATGATATTGCTGATGTCAAAAAGATGTTTGCCAACTTTCTATATTCAACATTTTCGAATAAGAATATTAAAGCGCTACCCGCATCAGTTCGAGATGAGGTAAATAAAACAAACGTTTCGGATGTAGATGTAAATTTGGGAAACCATGCTCCCCTGGGTATGCAATCTATGCCTGAAGAACCTGATTATGAGGAGTCAGAAGAATCAGAATTATCCCAGTTCTTTTCCGGGGATGAAATTCCATCTATTGAAGAGGCTGAAAAATTCCTCATTCATCAAGCTCTCCAACGGTTTGACGGAAATAGAAGAAAAGCATCAGAATCACTTGGGGTTAGTGAACGAACTTTATACAGAAAATTAGACCAATATGGACTCGATTAAGTATTGGCTGCTGCTGGTCATAGCCATAGGTTTTTTATCTGGTGGATGTATCAGGTATAGCTTTACAGGTGCATCTATTCCAGCAGGAGTGGAAACTATTTATATCCCATTTTTTCCCGACCAATCTAATAGTGGCTTGGGAGACCTAAGTAATCGGCTTAATGACGTCCTAATCAACCGTTTTGTGAATCAAAGCAGCCTGAGCCTGGCGAATACCGAAGCCGATGCTGATGCCGTGTTAGATGGAGTTATAACTGCATACAGTAACCGCCCTTTCACTATTAGCGGCGAGGAGCAAGCCACACAGAATGAAGTTAGCATCACCGTAAGAGCAACATATTCCTATACAAAAGATGAAGAACCGCAGTGGAGTAAATCCTTTACTGGAAAATTTACCTTTGACCCCACTGAAGATCCTATAAACGGGGAGAATCAGGCGGCAAATAGTGCTCTGGAACAGATTGCAAATAATATGTTCAATGACTCAGTAAGTAATTGGTAATTTACTTTGACTGTAAGCCTCCTACCCTTTATTATTGTGCAGCTATAAAAACCTACTGCATGCAAGAACTTCCTTTTCATATCCCAAAATCACTCTCTTCTTATGTTGAAAAGTTTGAAGATGAACCTGATCAGGTCATTACCAAGCTAAAACGCCATTTGAAGAAAAGAGGGCCTGATGCCGTTGGACATTTTCTGCTTTCCTGGTTCTACCATTTACAAAATGAAAACAAAAAATCAATACAAGAAGCTTTAAAAGCGAAAACGTATGCTCCGGGTAGTCCACTCATGGAGCATCTGCATTATTTCCTGGTTCATCCTGAAAAGTTTGAAGCTGCTATTCCGACCAAATCTTACATTTCAACCGGGATAAAACTTCAACAAGCTTCAAGAACATCCCCTATTCTTGACCTGGACCGTTTGATACAAATGCTTGAAGAAGTAGAATCTCAGCGTATACAAATACCATCTGAAGATGAAGATTTTGATAGTTCTGACCTCAGTAAAGATTCTGAGGAGATTGATGATCTTGCATCTGAAACTTTAGCTAAAATTCATACCAATCAAGGACGCCATAAAGAGGCGATAAAAATGTATGAAAGGCTCATAGACAGAGATATGGACAAATCGGATCATTACAAAGAGCAGATCTCAAAATTACGTGACAAATCAAAGTAATATCGGCTTCCTTTCAATGCGCATGATACCATAGCATATATATCTCAAACTGTTACCAAATAATAAAATGTCAGTCGGTTTATTCCGTATAGGGAATATTCACGAATGCATTAAGATCCAGCCTTAACGAATGCATTTGACTTTTTTTCATGGCCAATGGTTGTTGTGGGTCCATGCCCGGGATAAACGGTTGTCTGTTCTGGTAAAACATACAACTTCTCTTGAATACTCTTTTCCAGAATTGTGAAATCACCTTGATACAGGTCTGTCCGACCAATGCTTTCCTTAAACAAAGTATCACCTGCGATCAAGGCTTGTTCATCTTCAAAATAAAGCGAGATATGATCTGGTGAATGCCCGGGGGTATACAAGCATTCGAATCTAAAATTTCCGATTTCAAAGTTTCCTTCTTTTGGCAAAGAATGAGGTTTAAAAGTAAAGCCCCCCTGATTGAGACCAAACATTTTTGCCTGACTTCCAAAATTATCCCACAAAAAACGTTCTTCTTCACAAAGATAGACTGGAATATCAAAATCGAGGAGTGTACGGTCAATTCCCATTACATGATCTACATGTGCATGTGTTAGCACAATTGCTTGCAGGTCGCCAGTCAGTGATTGTTTAAAATCCCTGAATTCCGTTTCGGTAGAAAACCCCGGATCAATAAGGATATGTTGATCTTTGTTGGTCAGCAGATAAGTATTCTCCAGAAAAGGACCTACTTCAAATTTGCGGATATCCATATGCTCCTAAATAAAAAAAAGGACGCATCACTATTGATGATGCATCCTCTATAAATAGTTAAAAAACAATTTAATCGTCTTTTTTGCCATAACGACGCTTGAAACGGTCGACCCGGCCTGCTGTAGACGTAAATGTATTGCTCTTGGTATAAAATGGATGGTTTTTAGAATCAACTTCGCTTCGATAAACACCATCTTTGGTGTCCATTGTACTGCGGGTTTGGATTTCGGTACCATCACTCATCAATACCGTAATTTCTTTGTAATCTGGATGAATTCCTTTTTTCATGGTCTTGTGCTGTACTTGCTTGAAATTTGCAAAGGCTTTAAATATAAGATTAACTTGAACTGAATTCAATGAAATAATTACTCAAAATCGTCGAGTCCTTCTTCATCAAAATCACCTAACGAAGAAAACATTGATCCCAACATATCGGAATATAATGTTTGGTCATCAAGGTCTTGTTTACTAAGCATTGAGTTTTGGTGAAGGGCTTCTAATACAAAATCCATCCAAACCGGATATTCTTTTTTTGAGATCTCTTTTGCATATTTCTTTAGTACATTTTTCAGACCCTCAACTTCTGATAATGCTTTTTCATAATGTTTATTTGAGAGCGTGTCTGAAATATTGATCTCATTTCCATTGGCAAACCAATCCATGATTTCTTTGTACTTATCTTTTTGTTCCTCAGCTTTACTTTGGGGATCTGGGAAATGTCTTTTAAACGTTTTACTAACTGCTTTTCCAAGTATATGTTTCGCTACATTGATAGCTCCCTCCTGTTCTCCCTCATATACCAATTCGATCTTACCGGTTAATGCCGGAATCATGTGATAAAGATCTGCTATTCGCACAGATGTCTCTTTTTCATCATTTAAAATTGCTCTGCGTTCTGCTGATGAAACCACTTGTTCTAAAGCCGTTATGGTCATACGAGTTGAGACTCCGCTTTTTTGGTCTACATATTCTGAATCACGAGCTTCAAAAGCTGCCTGTTCAATAATTTCTCTGTATAGTTCAGGTACATGGATTCTTATGCCGTTTTCACGTTCTTGCCAGGCTTCTTGTCTTGTAATATCCACGCCAATACCCAGCTCTTTTGGGTAATGAGTAATAATTTGAGAATCTATACGGTCCTTAAGGGGGGTGATAATATTTCCGCGATTGGTATAATCTTCGGGATTTGCAGAAAATGCCATAGATACATCCAGAGGAATCCGGACGTTAAATCCCCGAATTTGAATGTCCCGTTCCTGCATAATATTAAGCAAAGCAACCTGTATCCTTGGTTGTAGATCGGGTAATTCATTGATCACAAAAAGTCCACGATTGGTACGTGGTATCAATCCAAAATTAATAACATTTTGGTCAGCGAGGGTTAATTTTTTTGTTGCTGCTTTAATAGGATCGATATCTCCTATAAGATCTGCGACTGTTGTATCCGGTGTGGCTAATTTTTCTCCGTATCTATAGGAGCGATGTAACCATTCGATCGGTGTATCATCTCCTTTCTCTGCCACCAGGTCTTTGGCATATTTTGAAAGTGGGTTTAAAGGATCGTCATTGATCTCAGAGCCTTTAACAATGGGGATATACTCATCCATAAAGTTAACCAGCATACGTAGAATACGCGTTTTGGCCTGACCTCTAAGGCCCAATAAGATCATGTCATGTTTTGAAAGTAGTGCATGTTGTATCTGAGGTAACACTGTTTTGTCATAACCTAAAATACCCTCAAATAGATCTTCTTTATTTTTAATTTTCTTGATCAGGTTTCTACGAATTTCTTCCTTTACCGAAACCGATTCCCATCCACTTTTCTTCAACTCTCCAAGCGTGGTTGCCTTCATTCTATTTGCGTTTATTCAGTGATTATTTTTGTGATGTCCTGACATTATAACCCTCATATCAGCTACTTCATTCAGCCCCTTCACTGTTCTGTAAAATATTGGTAATTGCCCTGGCTTTAACCAATGTCTCTTCCCATTCTTCATTCGGATTTGAATCGCTGGTGATAGCCCCGCCCACTGGATAAAAAAGATCATTGTTTTGAATAATGGCAGTCCTGATTACCACATTAAAGTCAAAATCTCCATTTGGATCTATGTATCCTATAGCTCCCGAATAGATGCCGCGCTTATAATTCTCGTATTTTTCGATTGCTTCCATAGCTGAGATCTTAGGAGCGCCGGTCATGGACCCCATTGGGAAACAGGCTTTAATAATTTCAATACTATCTTCTTTCTTGTCAACCTTGCATTCCACCGTAGAAACCATTTGATGTACGGTTTCAAAACTTTGTATCTCAAATAAATCTGACACTTGTACGGTATTCTTAAGGGCAATTCGGCTTAGATCATTTCGCACAAGGTCAACGATCATAAGATTTTCGGCTCGTTCTTTTTCAGATTCCCTTAGCTTCCTTAAAGCCTTCTCCGATTCAACTTGTCGCGAAGCTGTGCCTTTTATTGGCTGCGACCAAACACGGTCTTCTTTTTTTGCCAAAAATCGTTCTGGGGATGCGCAACAGATATCATAATCTCCTAAATACAGGTAACTTCCGAATGGAACAGGTCCTACCCGTTTCATGGATTCATATAATTCATAGGGCTCTCCCTCAAATTCAAATTCCAATGCATGCGACAAATTTATCTCATAATAATCCCCTTCATGGATATCCTGCTTAGCCATCTCCACCAAATGGATATATTTATCTTTATCTATCTTTCTTTTCGGTCGTACAGATACACCATTGGTTTGGATCGTGCGATACTTTTCAGGCAGACTTCCTCTCAGAATCTTAATGCGATTTTGAAGATCAATTTCTAAGATCAGCCCTGGCTTTATGAAACACATATCAGGTGCCTTATAAAGCGCTTTATTTCTGGATTGAAGATTTTCCAGCTGGTTCTTCAGATCATAGCCCAGATATCCAAATAACCAATCTTCTTTTGGTTTTCTGAATTCTTTTAGTGCTTGCCAGGGATTTTGTTGAAACCGTCTTACCTGCCCATTTTGCATGATCTCAATGTCATTCCCCCAAGCTTTGATCCACCCTGCAGGTTCTGCAGCAACGAAGGATCTTACACTGGAAGGATGACCTTTCATTTGAGATTCCAAAAACATGACGGGGCCGCTGCCACGCAATTGATATACTATTTGTGATATGTCTTTGTCTGTTTTGCTCATGGAATGATGACGTTCGATTATACGGGTTCTTTCACTCTTTTTGAATCCTTTTTCGTATCATTACTCATATGTTTTATCAAAAAGCTATACAACCAATTTTATTCAATAAAGATGCCGAAGAAGCTCACGACCTTGCGCTTAATTTGGCCTCTAAAACACAGCGGAGCCCGACCCTGGCTAAACTCGTAAATATTATTTACGGTTTGCCTACCCCCGAACTTCAAACAGAGCATTTTGGGCTTACTTTTCCTAATCCGGTTGGGCTGGCTGCTGGTTTTGATAAAAATGGCACAACCCCTCTTGCAATGCAGGCTCTTGGCTTTGGATTTGTGGAGGTGGGAAGTATAACTGCGCGGGCATCAGTTGGAAATCCAAAGCCCAGGGCTTTTCGATTAAGCATGGATGACTCTCTTATCAATCGGATGGGATTGAATAATGACGGTGCTGATGCCGTAATTGACCGGCTCAAAGACTTGAATCTTGACATTCCACTGGGGGTCAATATTGCAAAAACCAATGATCATTCTATTCAAGGCGATGATGCAATTCAGGATTATGTGTATAGTTATAAAAAAGCCTCAACAGTGGCTGACTACATTACCGTAAACATATCATGCCCCAACACAGGCGAAGGTAAAACCTTTGAAGATCCTGTTGCCCTTGATGAACTTTTAAGTGCTCTTTTTTCTGATGATAATGATGAGAATAAAAAACCCACACTCGTCAAGTTTACCGTTGATATAGAACGTGAATTATTAGCAAAATTGGTTTCAATATGTGAAGCGTACGGAATAAGCGGATACATCGCTACCAATACATCTTCCTCCAGAAAAGGATTGAAGACACCGGGGCGCATTATATCCAAGATCGGTACTGGAGGTTTAAGCGGAAAAGCCATTCAAGAAAGAAGTACAGAAGTCGTACGATGGTTGCATGAAATTACGGAAGGTCAGAAACCCATAGTTGGTGTTGGTGGTATCGATGACGCAGATGCTGCTATAAAAAAGTTAGAAGCGGGGGCTTCTCTCATTCAAATTTACACCGGCATGATCTACAAAGGCCCTGGATTGGTAAGGAATTTGAAAAAAGGTCTACGGAATTATAAAACTAATTCCTGAGCGGAAAACTAAGTGCGCACTCAACTTTTTCCGCCTGACCATTGATCAACATCGGCTCGAATGAAATTTCCTCCTCAAAAGCTGTTTCAAAGGCAGAAGTTATTTCCTCCGGTACATTATCGGTTTGTAGGACAAACTCATCCAAAATACCCCGTTGATTTACCCTGAATAAATAGGTGACCTGTTCATTCCGAATATCTTCTGGAAGATCTATGTATTGCATAAATGCATCCATGCCTCCTCTTATTTCCAGACCTTCTTCTACTTCAGCACATTTTACATATTCATTATTTTCAGTATTTCCTGATGGGGGTTCTTGTGGCAAATCCTGAGTTTCTTCAACCTCAACGGGCTCTTTTTCTTTAACTGGAATGGCAAGTTCTTGATCTAATCTATCTATACGGGGCTTCAGGTCAGACTTTTTAAACACAACAAGAAATGTATCTACCGCGGCCCTCGCACTATCCCAACTTGCTCCTATGTAAGGGAAATCTTCTGAAAAATCTGGTTGCTTAAGCGTCGAATCTACCAACGCCTGTAACGAATCCCGCTCCACATCTGTTAAAGTAGCTGTCGTGTCATTGAGCACAGTTCGTGCTGAATCCTTTATTGTTTGTAGATTGCTTTTTCGCTCTTCCCAACGATATCTTTTATTGATCCAGTCATCAACTTTTGAATTGTAAAGGTCATATTTTTTACCATCTTGGGTATAAGCCTGAATGGACTCGAAAAGTGCTCTTGGTGCAATTTTATGATCTATGTTTTCAAGTGACATGGACTTTAATGAGTCCGCTTTAACAGCAGTAGAAACTGAATCTGAAGTAATGATCGCCCGGTACCTTTCCATAATATCTTTGCTCTCCAAATCCTGTTGTGGCTTCTCCAAACCAAAAGCCTCAGAAACACGTGTCGCATATACAGAGTTTGGATACTGCTCGATAAGCCTGTAAGCATATTTAACTGCCTCATTCTTGTCATCCTGACTTGAATATAACTCAGAGAGTGAGTACAAAGAGACCATATTCACATTCTCAGAAGAAGGATTTTCAATAGCATTATTAAAGTAGTGAATTGCGCTATCAGGCATATTTAGTGAAAGGAAAAATAAATTTCCTAATTCATACTGAGCAGCTGCAATTTTTTGCTTTACCGAATCCTGTTCGTTTTTAGTGAACGGGATCCTGCTTAGGTCGATCTGCACTTGCAGCATTTCAGGTTGATTACCGGTATCCCCTCCATTTTGTGCAGCGCTATCCTGACTGATACTTGAGAGGTCGATAAGGTCTCTCACCCGCCAGTTATCAGCCAGCGGCCGATCGCCCCATATTGCAAAAAATTGCTGCCTCGCATTTTGCTGCATCACAGGATTATTTGCGTTCAGAAAGCCATTAGTCATATTCGTTGCTTCCTGAGTGTTCTCCTCGTTTTTATTTACGTTAACTAATTGGTTTTGCTGGTCTTTTTGTTGTTCCCTCAGCCTTTCTAATTCTTCCAGTTTCTTTTGACGCAGCTGCGTGATCACAGAATCAAACTCTTGCTTGTTCATTTGTCCCAATCGCAACAGACTATCCTGAAGTGCAATATCTTTCTTGATTCGGGCATAACTACCAAAAGATTCTGCCAACTCTCCGGCGTTAAATTCTTCGGGTAACCGCTCATCAGGAACTTTTCGCTGAGCTGCTGAATCATAATAAGCTGCGGCTTTTTTAAAGTCATTATATTGAAAACGGTAGATCTCGGCTAATCCGTTGTAAGATCTTGCAGCTATTTCAGCAGAGGGTTTACTGAATTTGTTACGAAGCACATTATTATAAGATCTTTCGGCTCTTTTGAACTCGCCTCGCTCATGTTGGGTTCGTGCTAACTCAAAATCAAGCTCTGATTTATAATCAAGGTTTTTATCATCCCTTACCATATCGTTAAATATGCGATATGCGACCTCATTTCTACCTAACTCACGGGCTACTTCTGCTTTTTTTCTTTGTGCGAGATATTGTACACGATATTCTACGTAGTGATCACTAACCTGATCGTAAGCTTCAAAAGCAGCTTCTGTATTTCCAATACGTTCATAGATCTGTCCCAATAAAAAGTAGCCCCTTTCGCGGTACTCTTTCTGCTTTAATTCGGGAAGAGCTTCAGAAAGCTCGGTGGCTGCTATTTGCCAGTTTTCTAACTGCACATGATGTTGTGCAAGCAGTGCTTTAGCTTCAGCTCTGCGAGATTTAGACCAAATTTCACTTTGTAGAGACAACTGTTCCGATAAAAAAGCCACGCCCTCATTATGCAGCTCCATTTCTAAAAGTACCCGTCCCTGCCATATTATAGACTCCTGCTGCAGGTCAACATCTTTAGTGGTAACAAATAACTCCTTGAATTTTTGATCGGCAGAGAAATATTCCTGTCTGAAATAATAGGATTTCCCAATCAGTCCAACCGCATTATCCACCCATTTTGAGTCATCATATCTGCGAAGAACATCAGCTCCTTTTTGGATAGCTTTTTCAAAATCCTGCGAACCTGCATTCAACGGTTTGTGATGGATCCGAATGGGCTGAAGAGGATTATAATCCCGTTGTTGATTTAGGTTTTTTTCAAGACCCGCTTCATAACTTTCTTTAGCATTATAATAGGTATTGTAGTAAGCATTGAAATTGGTCCATTTGGATTTAAATGTAGTCTTGCAGCCAGAAAGCAACACTATAAATAGAACACTATAAATGAAGTATGTTAATTTCATATCGGTTGTCTAACGCAATAATCTATTCAATCGTACTTACTTTGATCATGTTTGTACGTCCACGTTTGGCTATAGGCATTCCAGTTGCAACAATAACGCGGTCTCCAGATTTGACCATTCCATTGTCACGAAGATACTCTTCCATCATTTTAACACTTTTATCCGTATCAAAAAGCTCGTCTAACCGGACCGAGTACACGCCCCAAACCAGATTTAATTGCCTTCGTACTTTTTGACTTTCTGTAAAAGCAACAATAGGAACTTTGGGGCGAAATTTTGCTATTCTCCTTGCTGTGCTTCCCGAGTGCGTAATTGTGCTAATAGCTCCAGCTTCTACATTTTCCGCAATACTTACACAAGAAAAAGCCAGTGATTCAATGATCTGTTTCTCTTTCCACTCAGGTTTTCGGTATTCAAGACTATTATACAATTGCATCCTTTTTTCTTCAATCGACCGACAAATTCGGTCCATCACATTAACCGCCTCCATTGGATATTTCCCTGCAGCGGTTTCACCAGAGAGCATGACTGCGTCTGTACCATCGAGTACGGCATTTGCAACATCCGAACTTTCTGCACGCGTAGGGCGTGGATTATTGATCATGGAATCCAGCATTTGCGTGGCGGTGATCACGGGCTTACCTGCAACTCTGCATTTTTCAATGATCATTTTTTGAACAATGGGTACTTGCTCTGTTGGGATCTCGATACCCAGGTCTCCTCGGGCAACCATAATTCCATCTGTTTCTTCGATGATCTCATCGATAACGTCTAAGGCCTCGGGTTTTTCGATCTTCGCTATGATCGATGCCTGACTTCCAGCAGCTCGTACCCTTGAAATAATATCACGTACATCTTTTGCCGTGCGCACAAAAGATAAAGCTATTAGATCAACATCTTGTTCTATACCAAACTCAAGGTCTTTAATGTCCTTTTCTGTGAGTGAAGGTATGGAAATCCGGACATTGGGTAAATTTACTCCCTTTCTGGATTTTAGCACTCCCCCAACTACCACTTTTGCTTCGAGTGAATCTGGTTTTTTATCAATGATCTTAAACTCCAAAAGCCCATCATCCAAAAGTATGGAATTACCGACTTCTGCTTCATGTAATAAATTTTTATAGTCAATAGGTATTACAGAACTGCTCCCCTCTACATCATCTCCGGTAATTTTTACGACAGACCCGGTTTTAAGCTCTTGTCCTCCATCTTTCATGGTACCAACACGAATCTTTGGACCCTGTAAATCCATAAGTACAGGAACGCTATACTCATACTTTTCTGCTGCATTTCGAATATATTGGATCACTTTTGCGTGATCTTCATGCGTACCATGAGAAAAATTGACCCGGGCTACATTCATGCCATGTAGTAAAAGATCTTCAATCTTTTCCTGTGTATTACAGCTGGGTCCAATAGTGCATACAATTTTCGTACGGCGCCTTGCAGATATCATATGGAGTGATTATTTATGTGAGTGAGAGATTTATACGGATGGTAAAGATAGGTTAAATGTTACAATCATTGTGAAATGATTTTCGCAAAACTTTGTTCATTCTTTAAGTATTATAGCATAGAATACAAATAATTGAGAGTATGATGTACCCTTCATTCCTAAAAAGATATTCAATAAAAGAAATCTTTCTATTTCTTACACTCTTTACCATAGCAGCTTGCTCAAGTACCAAATATGATAATATTGATCGTGGTGAAGGCTATAACTACCGGCCGGGTTTTCCTGAATTACGCCTTGCAGCTACCGGGCACGTTGATGCAAACAATACTCCAAAGATCATTGTATCCGGAGATGTTGTGTATGGAAGTCTAATATATTCGGGTAAAGATGATGTATTTAAAGCTGAGATTGATATCGATGTTCAGATTATAAAAAATCCTGAAACAGACGAATCTGAAGTTGTTGCGAATGAAAACTATTCTGAAGTGCTCACTAGCCTGAATAACAGAATTGTTTATAGTCAGGATGTATTCTCTTTCGAGAAAACATATCCCATGGGGCCCGGTGATTATAAAATTACCGTAAGTGTTACAGACGGCGCTTCCGGACAGCGATCCCAAAGGTCTGTGTTAACCTCCCTTCCTAATCCCCAAGACAACAAGCCCCATATAACGGAGATCAGGATACTTGGTAAGGACTCATCTGCCGCTGATCCAGCCTTCAAACAAGCAACTACTTATGACATACAATCAAGTTTAGACTCTCTGAAATTCACATTTCAGGTCACAAATAATAATCCCGACGTACCAATAAATCTTAATTCCCGGTTATTAAAATTTAAATCTGATACCAGTATTGCCCGCCCCATGAATTATAATGATTACTCCCCATCGAGCATGGCATATAAAGGAATAGTTTATGATGATTTTGAAATTATTCAATCTTCCACGAGGGAATTAAATCAAACCGGAAGCGTAATCATTGAATTTGGATTTAAAAATTTAGACCGTGGTAATTATCGGTTGGAAGTGACCACGAAACAGGGAGATGATGAGGAAATATATAAAGGAAGAGATTTTGGAATCAAAAGTCCCAACTACCCATCTCTTAGAACGGCTAAGGAATTGGCGCGACCTTTGTCCTATTTGATGTCAGAAAAGGAATACGATAATTTGATGTCAATAAGCACCTCAGACTCCTTAAAACAAGCTATTGACCGTTTTTGGCTGGCTAATGTCCAAAATGCAAGCACCGCAAAATCTGTAATTTCACTTTATTATGAGCGGGTTGAAGAAGCCAACAAACAGTTCTCTAATTTTAAAGAAGGTTGGAAAACCGACCCGGGAATGATGTATATATTATTTGGCCCTCCCTGGTATGTAGATAGATTTGGCGAACAAATGCATTGGTCCTATGCGTATGATAAAGAAGATCCGGAAAGGAACTTTACATTCTACCGAACCAAGCTAAATAATAAATTTTTCCCATTTGATAATTATTTATTAAACCGCTCAAATTTTTATTTTACCCTCCAAAATCAACAAATTGAGCGTTGGCGCTCAGGTTCTATATTAACTTATAATCTTTGATGTTAACGCTTTAATTACTTGCTAATAATTTTCTTGTAATAAAAGTTACTTCTCCTCATATTTGAGGGACCTGTTTTTAAAAAATCAGGATTTTTAAACACAAACAATTAAACAGAGGCTACTATGTTAAAAAAGCTACAACTATTGTTCCTCTTTGTGTTTGTACTTAGTACAAGTATTTATGCACAAACAGGGACTATAACCGGTACCGTTACTGATGCTGCTACATCAGAGCCATTAATCGGTGTTAACATCACTCTTGCTGGAACCAGCATGGGTGCTGCTACAAACCTTGATGGTGAGTACGAAATTAGAGGAGTTGAGCCCGGCACTTACACGCTAAGAGCGAATTTTGTCGGATTTACTTCCTTTGCGACTTCCGTCGAAGTAGGAACAGGAACATTAACTTTAGATATTGAACTTGAGGAAGACGTCCTCGGACTTGAAGAAGTTGTTGTAACTGGTATTGCATCCAGTACATCACGGTCAGTATCTCCTGTGGCTATTTCTAAAGTAAACGCAGAAGAACTCCAAGAAACAAACACTTACACTGGTATCAGTGAATTGTTGGGTGGTAAAGTTTCCGGATTAACCGTTCAGCCTGCATCTGGAAACCCAGGTGGTGGTATCCGCTTCGTTGTACGTAGTGGTGGTGGACTTGGCGGTAATGGACAGCCAATCATTTACATTGATGGAACCCGCGTTGACAACTCCCAGATAGAAGGTTTTGGAGTTGGTGGACAGGGCATTGGCGCCTTAGCTGACCTTAACCCTAACGATATTGCCAGTGTAGACGTATTAAAAGGTCCTGCTGCTGCAGCGCTTTACGGAACTTCTGGTTCTAATGGTGTTGTATTGATCACAACCAAAGATGGTCGTGGTATTGGTGGACAAGAAGGTGCTCTTCAGGTTGATTACCGTAGCGTTTATGGTATGAATACCAAGCAACAGGATTATGACCCTGATGAATTAATAAGTGCTGATGAAGCCAATGAATACATTGACAGTAATCCACTTTGGGAAAATCAAATTAGCGTAAGCGGTGGTAACAACAGTGTTCGTTACTTCACATCCATTGGTCAACGACACGAAGAAGCTCTCGGGCCACAAAACACACTGGACCGTCAAAGTTTCCGAGCTAATTTTGAAGCATTTCCAACCGAGCAACTAACTATTGAAGCTAATTCTTCATTTACACTGAATGAGATCAGCCGTCCACAGAATGATAATAACATTTTTGGCTGGTTAGGTAACCTTATTCTTGCGCCAGGTGGTAATACATTCAACTTTACTGCTGAAGATGCCATTAGAGCAATTGAAGATGACAACGAAACAAATCGTTTTGTAGGATCTTTATCTGCAAACTGGCAACCAATCGATAACTTAACCTTGAAAGGATCTGTTGGATATGATGGAAGTAATTTCCGTCAAACACAGTTTTACAGCCCTGATTTCGGTTATGCAGGAATTATCAATGGTTCCCGTTCAGTTTTCGATAGAAGAAATCAGCAGTTTACATATGATGTAAATGCAACTTACCGCTTTGATGTAAATGATGACATCAACGTTACATCAGTTGTAGGTTCACAAATTTTCGACAGAACAGTAACTTCAAATTTCATTGAGAAAAATGATTTTGCTTCAAGCTCTA
The DNA here is from genome assembly GCA_031580945.1 of Gracilimonas sp. Classification (GTDB taxonomy): domain Bacteria; phylum Bacteroidota; class Rhodothermia; order Balneolales; family Balneolaceae; genus Gracilimonas. The sequence goes on along the minus strand of JAVLBT010000002.1, from coordinate 35,277 downwards.
TTAAAAATGTAGGTTCTGGTGGATTATTCATACAGGGCGATGAGTCTTTCCTTAATGTTAGAGAAGCTGGTATTTTTACTCAGCATGATTTTAGCATTATGGATACTTATTTCATTTCTGTTGGTGGTCGTCTTGATTACGCATCAGCAACTGGTAATGAAGCACCTGTTATTTTCTATCCACAGGCACGTGGTTCTGTTCGTTTAGATCAATTCGATTTTGCACCAGACTTCTTTGACCTGCTTAAAGTTCGTGCTGCATACGGAGTTACAGGACAGCTACCAGGTATTTTTGATGGTGTAGATGTACTTTGGACTGCTGCAACTTATGGTATTGGACGTGGTGCAGTTCCCGATCAAATTGGTAATCCCGAGATCGAACCAGAGGAAGTAAGTGAATATGAGTTTGGCCTTGATGCCGATTTCTTAGGCGCTTACGGATTTGAGCTTACATACTACATGCAAAATGCTGCCGAGTCTATCATTGGTTTTGAAGAATCTCCTTCTACAGGTTTGACTTTCGATGATCCTCCATTAAACGTTGGTGGAGTTGAAGGATCCGGTATTGAGTTAGGAATTAATGGTACCCCAGTCAGAAGTCGTAATTTCCAGTTTGATTTCAATATTCTTTACAGTTATCAAACAAACGAAGTTACTGACCTCGGTGGTGCTCAGCCCATATTTGACGGCTTTGATATCAACGTAATTCAAGAAGGCCTTCCAAAGTCTGCTTTCTATGTATTAGATGTTGACGGTGCTGCTTTTGACGGTAGCGGTGCTTATGCTGGACCAAATGTGAGCTCAGAAAGAGTACACAAAGGGAATCCTTATCCGACACACAACGGATCTGTAAGATTGAATTTCAGTTTCCTTGATGGATTTGAGTTCTATACACTCATTGACTGGGCTGCTGATCTGCAAGTATATAACAATACCAAGATCTTCCAGATTCTCTTCGCAAACGATCAGGAGTACAATGACATTGTATCCAGATTCCAGAGCCTCTCACCTGGTGATGATGGTTATGTAGATGCTGCTAATGACTTGGCAAACATGAATCCTAATTATGATGGTAACTTCATCTATGATGCGGATTACATCAAGATTCGCGAGGTAAGCTTAAGCTATAACTTTAATAACCTGATCGAACAAACCCCACTTAGCGGATCTGTTCGTAACTTAAGTTTAGCCGTAGCTGCCCGTAACTTGTTTACCCTGACAGATTATCCAGGAAACGATCCTGAAGTTAACTTCACAGGTGCAAGAAGCCTTACCCGTGGCGCAGATTTCTTAACACTGCCCGTTCCACGAGTATTTTATGCAACTCTAAATCTTGGATTCTAAACAGATATGGATTTTATTATGAAACTTAACAAATTATTATTGACACTGGTTGTTGTATTATTTGCAGCCGTGTCATGCGAAGACTACGTACAGGATGTTGACGATCCGATCGATCTCGTACCTCAGGAAAACCTGAATGCCGAAGATCAGATACCATTTGTTATTGATGGTGTAATTGGACGTTTTAATATCAATCATGACGCACTTTCTGTAATTGCAGACGGATTCTCAGACGCTTGGGAATTCGAACCTGATACAGTTAGTGATGCAACATTCCCTACTTTTGGAGATATCGATGAAGGAGATATCCAATTCGATAACAATAGTGTGGATGGACCCTACAACACTTTAGGTCAAGCTCGTTTCTTAGCTGATGACCTTCTGCAAAAAGTTGATGCGATTACCTTTACTGATGCCGCTCTTGAAACAAGAGCTACTTATATTGGTAACTTGTATGCCGGTTTAACCCGAGCTGCTTATGCATCTTACTTTGGTGTTGAGTTAGGACAAGGTGGTGCTGCACCTATTGACAACAGTGCCCCAATCCCAGCTGCAACACTTTATGACAATGCCAAAACATTTCTTGAAGCAGCTTTAGCAAGTGCACCTTCTGCTTATGAAGAACGAGTAGTAAATTCATTAATTGGAAGAATACATGTTTTCCAAAACGAATTTGCTGCAGCTGTTCCTTATTTAGAAGATGGATTGCAATCTGGTGACGCACCTTTCCAATCTATCCATAGTCTGGAATCTCAGCAGAACTATTATGCTCAGGCAGGTCCAAGTCGTACTCAGTTTTCTGTGAACCAACGATTCGCAGATTATATTGCTGCAGAACCTACTGAAGCTAATAGGTTAGCAATAGAAGAAGTGAGCGATCCAAATGAACTTACTGACGAGGCAGAAACAAACGGTAGTACCTTTTGGAGATCTTCTTTAGGTCCTGATGCAAATTTAAATATCATTAGCTGGCAAGAGAATAATCTTATGCTTGCTGAAGCAGAAGTGAATGGTGAAACCATTACATCTGATGCTCTCACTTTAGTTAATGAAGTTAGAGCTGCATATGGCATTCCTGCTCTTACAGGTACAATTACAGAAGCCATTATTCTCGAAGAAAGAGATAAAGAACTTCTTCATACAGGTATTCGTATGATTGACCAAAGAAGAACAGGAAACTGGCATTTACCAGCTACTGCTTGGGATTATTTCCCAGTCACTCAAAGTGAACGAAATAACAACCCAAATCTGTAATCATTCAGATTAAGTAAATTATTTAAAGCCCTGAGTTCTGCTCAGGGCTTTTTTTTGGTTCATGAATTTTTATCAACACTTCATGATTATAGTTACCAACGAATCAAATCCTGAGTCCCTTAGGGGCCTGCCTGCCGGCAAATACAACGGTATCTCAACGTTTAATACTTCTGATCAACAGCTTTCCAACGGTGAATTGATTAATTCAAATACTCAGAGCGGGTTTTGTGATATTTATTTTTTTAAAATGTTTTAGATGTGCAAAATGCTTTAATGCTGAATATGTAGTCTTCGGGGATATATATTTGGGCTAAAATGAGTACTATGCATAGAAGAAATTCCTTGCCCTAAAGGTCCTCTCCCTCGCTGTATGAGCAAGCTCATTTCGCATTCCCCTCTCCAAAGAGGGACAGAAAACGTGACAACGCTACCAACCTTTGCTTTCCTTCCACAATCTTAACAAAGCAAAGAAACTGTGTCCCTTTGGAGGGGCAGGAAGAATGAGCTTGCTCATTACTTCCAGGGAGGACTGTGGCCAAGGCACCAATTGTCTTCAATACCCATAAACTAAAATCAACAAAGTACCGCTCGGAGTTGTCACAACAGTTGATATTATAATCCTGAAAATAAGTACTACAGACTCTTGAAAATGCTTCACCTTCAGTGTAGATATAAAAAAGGCATTATGAAGTTAATCAAGAAGCCTTTAGAGTGGTGCGTCCGCCAGTCGGCGGATATGAGCCCGACGAGCTACTTATACTTTTGATTTACCTGTTCCCAAACATATTGTCTGCCTTTTGCTGATTTCAACTGCTTTTCTCTTTTCATGGCTTCTTTTTTAGTCTCAAACTCTTCCGTAAAGACTACTTCCCAAGGCCGATACTTAATAGTCCACCCTTTCTTGCCTAATTTGTTGTGAGACAATAATCGTTGTTCCAGATTTGAAGTGTACCCAACATATATTTTGTCGTATTTCGGTGAATACAGTGCATATACTGTAAACATATTTAGCCCCATCCACTTATATTTTGGATATAAAAAAAGCCTTCTGAACTGAATCAGAAGGCTTTGAGTAGTGGCGGGGGTAGGATTCGAACCTACGACCTTCGGGTTATGAGCCCGACGAGCTACCAGCTGCTCCACCCCGCGATGAAGGCTTATAATATACGACTAAAATCCAACCGATATCAAGGTAAGTTTCACATTTATTTGTTCAATCTTGATGATTCCTTTTCCTATTTTTGGGTGAACACACATTCTAATTATTTATATGATATCAACTCAAGAAGCAATTGAACTTGAAGACCAATATGGAGCTCACAACTATCATCCGTTGCCGGTAGTACTTGCAAAAGGAAAAGGCGTTTTTGTATGGGATCCTGAAGGTAATAAGTATTATGATTTTTTATCTGCATACTCAGCTGTTAATCAGGGACATTGTCATCCTTCAATTACGAAAGCACTTACTGATCAAGCATCCACTTTAAGTTTAACATCGAGAGCTTTTTATAATAATGTGCTCGGTGAGTACGAAAAATATGTCACTGATTATTTCGGCTTTGATAAAGTATTGCCTATGAATACAGGCGCTGAAGGAGTTGAAACAGCAATAAAGATTTGTCGAAAATGGGCTTATGAAAAAAAAGGTATTCCAGAAGAACAAGCCCAGATCATTGTACTCGAAAACAACTTTCATGGGCGCACTACCACAGTTATCTCATTTTCTAATGATCCCGATGCCCGGAAAAATTTTGGACCTTATACACCGGGTTTTATCAAAATCCCATATAATGACCCCGAAGCTCTAAAAAATGCGCTTTCTCAGCCAAATATTGCTGGAGTATTGGCAGAACCCATTCAGGGGGAAGCTGGAGTTGTAGTTCCTGATGATGACTATATCCGCCAGATAGCTGCACTCTGTAAGGCAAATAATGTTCTATTTATAGCAGATGAGATACAGACCGGAATTGCACGAACCGGTAGTCTGCTCGCGGTTTGTGGAGATTGCTCATGTAAAGGACACTGTGAACGTCAAAGCACCTATACCAAACCTGATATGCTAATACTTGGAAAAGCGCTCTCAGGAGGGTCTTATCCTGTCTCTGCTGTTTTAGCAGATGACCACATCATGGACGTTATAAAACCCGGACAGCATGGCTCAACCTTTGGAGGGAATCCTTTGGCCTGTAAAGTAGCTATAGCTGCCCTGGAAGTAGTTAGAAATGAACGTCTTGCTCAAAATGCCCGTAAATTAGGCGAAATATTTAGGAGCGAAATGCAAAACTTAGTAGATGAATCGGAATTATTTTTAAACGTTCGGGGCCGTGGATTACTTAATGCCGTAATCATTAATGATAATCCTGAAAGCGATACTGCCTGGAGATTTTGTGTAGCTCTTAAAAATAACGGCCTTCTTGCAAAACCAACTCATGGAAATATAATTCGGTTTGCTCCCCCATTGGTAATGACTGAAACGCAGCTCCATGCATGTGTTTCGATCATTAAGAAAACACTTAAAGCGTTCAAAAAATGAGTCTGTCTCGCTCAGCAATTTACTTTCTAAAACTCATTTCCAACTTTAGTGAATTTAAACGCTATTGAGGCACTCGAGCGGATTTGGTAGCTTCATTGTAGTTGCCGTTAGTTCGATACAGCAATGATCTGCGTAAAGTATTTAGGTTATTTTGCGGCTCAGACTCGAATGCTTATTATTTTTCAGGGATAAATTAGGAATAATTAGGTTCCCTTTTATTCTATCGAGCTTACACTGAATATAAAATGCACCAAAAAAGCTGGAGATGTATATGCGAGACACAATGACTATTACCCCCGATCAGGTTCGATCTGTTTTAAGTAAACATATGCTTACCGATGGGTACGAAATGGTATTGGATCTTGAAGAGAGCGAAGGTGCATATTTATATGATGCAAAATCTGGTAAGCGATATTTGGATTTTTTCACCTTTTTTGCTTCGAATCCCTTAGGCATGAATCACCCTAAATTAGCCCAGGATGATGATTTTGTTCAAAAATTAGCTCGTGTTGCCATTAACAAACCATCGAATTCAGATATTTACACCAGGGATATGGCTGAATTCATGGAATCATTTGATCGTGTTGGCATACCCGACTATATGCCTTACTCATTTTTTATTTCCGGCGGAGCTCTTGCCGTAGAAAATGCCATGAAAGTTGCCTTTGACTGGAAAGTTCAAAAAAATTTCGAAAAAGGATACAGGGAAGAAAAGGGACATAAAATTCTACATTTTGAAAAGGCGTTTCACGGAAGAACCGGGTATACTCTTTCCGTTACCAATACAGTGCCAAACAAAGTGAAATACTTTCCAAAATTTGACTGGCCAAGAGTGATCAGTCCTGCCATGACCTTCCCTGCAACCAAGGAAAATGTGAGCGAGACTCAAAGGCAAGAACAATTAGCTATCGCACAGGCAGAACGTTTTTTCGAGATCTATAAAGATGATATCGCTGCTATATTGATTGAACCGATTCAGGGTGAAGGTGGCGATCGTCACTTTAGGTTAGAATTTCATCAGGCGCTTCGGGATTTAGCTGACAAGCACGAAACCCTTCTAATTTATGATGAAGTTCAAACAGGAGTTGGGATGACCGGAAAATTTTGGGCTCATGAACACTTTGTAAAACCGGATATCTTAGCTTTTGGTAAGAAAGCCCAGGTATGTGGAATTTTAGCCAGCAAACGTGTTGACGACATTAAAACAAACTGTTTTCATGTATCCTCCCGAATCAACTCGACATGGGGGGGGAACTTGGTGGATATGGTTCGTTTTGGCAGAATATTAGATGTGATCGAAGAAGAAAACCTGGTGGATAATGCAGCCAAAGTCGGAAATTATCTTCAAACAAGGCTGGAAGCTCTGGCAGACCATCATGAGTATTTTACAAATCCACGTGGTAAAGGCTTGTTTTGTGCAATAGACCTGCCCGATGGTCATTCCCGTGATGCTGTAATCAAAGAATGCGTAAACAACGGTTTGATGATATTAGCTTGTGGACCTAACACGGTGCGTTTCCGTCCGCCTCTCACCATCACTCAGGAACATATTGATGAAGGATTAGACATCCTGGAAAAAGCTTATAAGAAATGCCTGAGCGATTGCCCGGTTGCAAGCTAACTACCTCTGCGAAACTCAGCGACAAACACCGCGAAAATCTGCGAGAAATAAAGAACGGTCACAGTCCTGCTTCAAAAAGCTTAATAAAGGAATCTTTTTCACACAGAGTCACACTGATGAAGCGCTGAGTTTCGCAGAGTTTAAGTTCAAACCAACTGATGACTTTCCGGCTGAATGACGACTTCATTCAACACAGAACCGGAAGGTTGGTTTACGGCATAATAGACTGCATTTCCGACTTCCTCCGTAGTTAGCATCATGTCTTTTTTGACACGCATATTCACCCTTTCGTCGTCCCAGAAAGCTGTATCCACACCCCCTAAATAGAGCAATGAAAATTTGGTTTTACCACGTCGTTGTTCTTCTATCAATGCTTTTGTAAACCCCTGTATGGCGAATTTTGAAGCTGCATAAACCGAAGCATTCTTCATTACATATTTCCCCATTGTACCGGGAAACATGACTACCGAAGTTGGCTCATCTTCCTTCATATGCTTCATTACCGTTTGTGTTACGAGGAAAGTGCCGTAAACATTGACATCGATGATTTCTTTAGCATCTGCGGGATCAATGTCCATAAATGGCTGAATAATTCCCTGACCGAAGGCATTGATCAATACATCAATTTTTCCGAGCTGATTTTCAATTTCGGATGCCATTCTTTCAACAGCCTTTGGATTTGTAGCGTCAGTCTCTATGGCAAAGGCTTCTCCTCCGTCATCGTTGATTTCTTTGGCCACTTCCTCTGCCTTGGCTTTGTTCCGCGCTGCCAAAACAACCTTAGCGCCCTCTTTTCCAAATCTCTTTGCAGTTGCTGATCCAATTCCGCCGGAGCCTCCGACAATAAGTACTATTTTACCTTTCATGTTGCATGTTTTATTTGTGAATAGTCAACAGAAAAAATTGAAATTCAGAATCTTTCGTTCCTCTGATTGCGAAATGTTCCAAATAGAGGTATTCATCACAATATACTGCAACTAATCACATAGGCTTAAATTATGGATTGTTATGTATTAGATTAAATTAGTCCCGATGCAGATACTGAATATACCAACCCCATAGGAGTAGCTTCCTTAACATAGTAGTGTATCTCAATGCATCGGGATTTTTTTATGCCTTCTATTTACTTTTTTGTTACGGGAATAAAAAAAGGGGATCTATTGCTAAATCCCCTCTGGTTATACTTATTTATGTGTATGAGCTAATCAAACTTGTTTCCTCTTTCTGAGGCAATTACAGAATTCATATCCACGGTGATCGTTACCTGCTGATTCGTATCATCTACTGTAAAAGCATCCATATCTCCATACTCTGCAGGAATATAAGATGGGATTACAGCTTGTCGTTCTGAAGCTTCAATATTTGGATTATTGAGAGCTTCGACTTCAGATATAGGCCACTTAATACCAAGATCAACCATTCTGCGTCCTTCGCCAAAAAAGATCTCTTGACGTAATAGATACAAAGCCCTGAGTGCTTCCTGACCGTTAGATAAATTGGTAATATCGGTGGATGTCAATGACGTTCCCGAAACCGTTGGAACCGTCGTATTTGCTGTTCTGTCTAAGATCAGGCCGCTTATAAAAGGAGCCGATGAACTTGCTCTCACCTCATACGATGAAGAATTGGGCCTTACATTTGTGCCGCCGTCAACCGTTCCGGCACGACCTTCTTCGGTATCATCAATATCCCGGGTTGGTCGCGAATTCACCAAGCTAAGAATGGACTGCATTGTTCCCTGTGCCGCAGGCAGATCATTATCTGCCAGTTGTGCCTCTGCAACAATTAAATGTGCCTCCTCTGCTTTTTGAAGTACCACCGGAGATTCATTGGTCCCTCCAAGGTCTCCATATTTCGGGTCAAGGAAATCTAACCGGGGTAAGGGTTGAAAGTCATTGAAGCTTTGTCGATCATAAACGGCATCCTGAAGGGTATTTGTCGGGCCATTTACGCCATCGTATTCAATGTAGCGGACAAAGTCTGAGTCTGCAGATAATACGGCTTCGGAAAAAGAAACAGCTTCACTTTGATTTCCTAACGCATAGTGGGCTCTCGCCAAAGCAAGATCATAACTTATGGATGGATTAACTGAATTTGCTCTTGTGAATGATTCTACCGCAAGCTGGAAATGTGCATCAGGGGATTGAGGATCGCCAACTTCCTCTGCAGATAATGCTATAAAATATTCCCCTGCAAGCAAGTGTGACCATCCTTTATAGAAATGCATTTCAGCCTCCAGTTCAGTGCCTGCTGCATCCGGATTATTTTCCAGAATATCGTTCAGCCCAAATTCAGCCTGTTCTCGTAGCCTGGCGATATTTTGTTGGGCCGTATTAAAGTTTGGATCGGTATCTCTGTAAACACCGTTATCAACATTTTGATTAAAGAATGTTGCTTTATTTACATAGTTATCACCAGCCAATTCAGCTACTGTAAGTAATGAGTTATAAACAACCGCATTTCGCTGTGCCAACCCATTTACCCAGGCTGTCGCCGAATTCTGTTGAGCTGCTGCATCATCCAGTGTAAGATTTGGATTTCGAACGTTGGTTCCATCGATCAGGTCACAACTGCTAATCATCACAGTAAGACCTATCATAATACATACTAATTTTTTCATACTATTCTTCTTTTTGTAATTCATCTCAGTGACCATTAAAAGTTAATTTTTATGCTTCCCACGTAGTTTCGTGGAGGAGATTCCGTACCAAAGCCAAAACCTCCAACACCTAATCCTCCTTGTCCGCGGGCAATACCAGCTCCTGTTACCTCAGGATCGAAAGATGAGCTTGCAAAACTAAGCGGATTTGTCACAGAAAAGCCCAGCCTTACACTTCTAACAGCATTATCAAATGTGGTCCCGGCAATATTATAGCTTAATGAAATTGTCCGCACTTTAAAGTAGTCGGTATCTTCTACCCAAACGCCTGCAAGATCAAAAAAGCTTTCAGCAGCCGATGCTTCCGGAATTCTACCTTCATCATTCACGCCTCCGAAATACCGAAGTACATCATCCACGGCAACCCCTTGCGCACCAACTTGATAATCAGAGGTTATATTAAATGAGAAGCTTTTGACTGATCCATTTAATGATATTGAACCAAAATAATCGGGTATGGGAGTTCCCAATACTGCATTAGGTTCAACATCAGCCAATGATCCGTCTTCAGCAAAAATAGGTCTGTTGCCTCTTAAAAAACCGACTGGCTGTCCTTCATCAACATAAGAGCCAAGGAATGCAAAACCACCCACTGCAAAGGCCGCACTATTTCCATTATCAACCACCTCATTATTCAGGGTGTTTACAGAAGCATTTAAATTAATACTCATGTTTTTATTTCGTACCACATTGAATGTACTTGAAACTTCAAAACCAGAGTTTTCAATAACTCCCAAATTCTGCAGTGCAGTCCCTAAACCAGTTGAAGGGGCAAATGGTGCTGTAAATAAGGCGTCTGTAGTTTCGGATTGATAATAAGTAACTCCAAGACTGACCTTATCATTAATTAGTGCAATATCAGACCCAAGTTCTATGGTTTCGGTTCTTTCTGGCTTTAAAGCAATATCTCCTGGTGTACCAAACTCTATGGTACCCCCTCCTAAATAAGAGTCAATGGAAGCAAGCACTTGATTAGAGAAAGGAGTGGGAAAGTTCCCGGCAAAGCCATAGTTAGCTCGTAATCTAAGATTTGAAATTACGGAATTGGGTACATTGTCCTGGAAAAACTGTTCTGAAGACAGGTTATATGCCAGGCCTACTTTTGGATAAATTTGCGGATCTACGGTTTCTCCAAAAGCAGTATTATTATCCACACGCAGGCCAAGTTCTACTACATAGGTGTTTTTATAGCTGATATTCTCCAGCACATAAATACCATAGTTGACCAGCACCTGTTGAAAATCAGTTCCCGTAATTTCATTTCCATTATCTGCATTGAAAGAACCATCCGGAAGGCCATTGGAAGTGATGGCAATAGATTCTTCATCATTTCTGAATAGTTGAGCTCCGGCGTTTGTAATTGTTGAGATGTCCCCGAAATCCTTCTCATATCTTGCTGATGCTTCTAAGGTCAAAGCAAGAAAATCACGGTCCGATTGCCTTAAGGTACCTAAATCGGTTGTGCCTTCAGGGGCAAATCCCATGGCTATCAGCCATTCATTCGTATTCCGGACTCGTTGGCCGCTATTTCTGTAATCTAAGCCAACAAGTGCAGACGCTGAAAGTCCCTCAGACAAATTGAATTTTAGCTTATTGGATGTCTGAAACCTTTTTACGTTTTCAGAAATATCAACCAGTGAAACTGCATTTTGGAGTTCTTCACTGAGGGCATCATAATCATCCGAATCCAATTCAGACAGATCTCCATACGAACCCCCTTCCAGCCCAGCAAAAATGGAGGCTGAAGTATTTGCATTCCAGTCCCTTTCAAATTCATTTGAGGTAAACCCAAGTGATCCCTCATACGACATATATTCATTTACATTTGCTGTAAACCCGGCTCTAAGGTTGTGTCGAATTTCTTCATTTTGCGCCTTGAATCCTTCGTTGCCACGCATTGAGCCCGAAAAACTGTACGTATAATTTTCAGATCCACCTGATCCTGTTAATTGGTATTCCTGAATGGTACCCGGACTATATAGAATATCAGCCGTCCGATCGTATTTTAGAAAATCTTCGGTTCCAACAGTGGCTCCAAGTTGAGTTTCCAGTGAAAATTGAGAAGAACCTTGAACTCCTTTTTTGGTGAAAATCTGGATAACGCCGTTGGCAGCATCAGAACCAAATTGTGTGGTAGCAGCACCCCCTTTCACAAATTCAATTCTCTCAATATTCTCGATGGGTATATCAGCTATGGCCGAACTTTGTGCCCCTCCGGTACCGGTGTTAATATTAAAACTATTGGTATTATCCACTCGTACTCCATCAACATAAATAACAGGTGTTGTGGATGTTAGAGCTGACCCTATTCCCCTTCCTCTAATTAAAGAAGCTGTTCCAGGTTGTCCGGAGCTAAGCCGTATTTGGGAATTGGGCAGATTTGCCTGTAGTACCTGATCTAACTGTACAGAAGGAATTTCTTCCAGCTTATTCGCAGATATGACATCTACGGTCGTTGATAATCTATCCCTGCGAATTCCTGAGCCCTGACCAGTAACAACGATTTCTTCCAATCCCATCAGATCTTCTGATATCTCAAAATTCACTGTTTGATTGGCCTGGTCAATAGTCACATTTTCTGTGAGGGTATTAAATCCCACAAAAGATACTCTGAAGGTGTATTCACCATAAGGAATATTCTCAATAGAATATTCACCATTTATACCTGTGGCTGCTCCACGCTGTAGCTCAACCACGTATATATTTACTCCTGTTAACAGCTCTCCTGTTTGAGAACTGCTAACAGTACCTGATATATTTCCGCTTTGTGCAAAAGCCACAGCAGATGTGACAAACAAAGCAAGATGCATTATTAGTAGCTTTTTAATCATACAAACCTCTTTTTATTTGATTAGTAAATGTTTGAACTCATTTTTAAGTGCAATGAGTAAGGCATTAAATAAGAGGCCTGAATAACAAATTTTAACCGATTGTGATAAGCCGTAATATTATGTGGTCAGGCCACATATACTGTGATGGAATCAAATGGATTCTAACAGATCGGTATAACTGCGGGACATCTTAAGTTCTTCTCCGTTTTTTAAGATGACTATAAATTCCCCATACATTGTTTTTTTGATCTTCTGGATGAATTCAATGTTAACCACCGTAGACCGATGTATTTGTTGAAATTCTGTGTTGTCTAATTTTTGAAGAAGTCCTTTTAGTGTAGCTCTCAATAAATATTTTTGACCGTTACTGTAAATTCGCACATAATTACCATCTGATTCAAGCCAATGGATCTTCTTTGTCTTAACAATGTGATAGGTATTCCCTTTCTTGATGACTAATCTACTGAGCGCCCCATTTCCATCATCTGATTTTTTTGCAGTCAATTGCTTGTTCTCCATAATCAATAGATCTTGTTGATTCAAATATCTGTCTAAAAAGTACATATTCAAGAACCTCCACCAATCTAAAGCAACAATTGGTATTCCAATTGTAAATAAGAAGATTAGCTACGGTCTTTCTGGAAGTTAAAAGGCTCCGTTTCAAGCGCTTGTTTAAAAAAACCCATCCAGTTTAAAATGAGCAGTGTGAACTGAAGGTAGATCAGGTTAATGCCCACAATATCGGTCCAGCCATGTTGAGGTCCCAATCTAAGAAACAGAAAACATGGTATTATAAGCACTGTAATAATGACCATGACTTTTAAATTGGTTGCTTCAGGTACCCTGATCAATTTATTCTGGTATACCCAAAAAAGGGCCAAGCCAAATATGATCAAACTTAATGCCGGCCCAAGAATTGAATAATTGAGCTGTAACCGGAAAGTCTCTCCAGCTATTTGATATTGATCACCATAGGCCAACGATAGCATGATCTCTTTTGCCACCATAGCTCCAGCAAAAACCACTGTAAGCATTTTCACCAATGGATCATTAGGTCGTCGAATAAGCCCAAAAATGATCACTGTAAATAAAACAGCTAATAGAAAGACGATCAAAAAATGTCCTTCAAGTCCGTTTCCCATAATCCGCATCGCCCGTTCCTCACCTAACAGACTCACCCCCCAGGTATTCATCCACTGAAATTCGCTTCCTTCGTAAATACAACGCATCGTTACCCGGTAAAAGTTGGAATATTGGAACATGATCAGGATAAGCAGAGTAAATCGTACGATATCTTCCCGTATGAAATTTTTGATGTTAGTCAGGTATATCATCGGTCAGGTATTTAGGTTTTTGGATAATGGACAAGTAATTCTCAAAGTGCCAGAGTAGCAAGAAGATATTTGCTAATAGCATAGCTGATGTAATAATGGGCGTACCTGTCATTTGAAGAGCAACAGATGCCAAAAAGATGTTGATCGTTACCGGCATCATGACGAGTGTAGCAGCAACAACACTTCGGTCAAAGAAGATCATCAACCCAAGCAGAATTTGAATAGCACCTATCGTATTCCAATAAAATCCTGTCTGGTACATCGCTTCAAAAAAGTGACCTACAGGATTTTCTACCGGAAGAACTGTGAATTTCACTCCGGGTAATTTTCTCACTCCTGAGCCAATAAAACCTATTCCCATGGCAGCACGGGAGACCCAATAGAAAATGGAGAAGTATTTTTTGCTTCTGCATTGGATGATATAGGCAAATACTGAATTCTTGAAATCAGGCATTGGTATACATCCTCCTCCACGCTATTTATCGTGAAATTTGAACCTTAAAAACTGAAGAGTTTTCAAAGTTATGGAAGTACCACACAGCACAACGTAGAAGTATAGTTCAGAAAAGAAATATATTGATCGTAAACCCACTTTAATTTAACTATTTTTGAAAACGCTGAAATGTAGATAGAGATGCGTCTTCAGAATTGTAAAAAGAGCGATTCTGTTCATGAATCCTCATCTGTATCATTGCTCTTCAGTTCAATGCAGGATCAAAATAATTCTTTGTATAGATATACCCGATGATGGTCACGATCTCATTGAGGATAAATAAATTCGCTATTCCGATGATCGTCCCATCCAACACTCCCCTACTAATCAACAAAAACTCCAATACTCCGAAAACCGGCCCCCAGATCAAATAGGGAAAAAGTACCAGATAGAATAAGAACCACAGGATTTTGTACCTGTTCTCAATGTTCCGGTAAGCGATCCACAGAGGTGGCAGACAAATCAGCCAGATGATGACCAGAACTCCCCAATAGACCAAAGAATTATCTCCCCAAAGCTGTACTGATGCATAAAATTCATCATTCATTCTAAAGATCGGGGAAGTCATTCTTTGCAGAGGCAATTGAGCGAATATCAAAGCGAAACCCAATTGTTTGGTGTATTGGGAGGCTTGGGGCTTACGTAACATCCATGCCCCGACCCACATGACGGCATAGGTAAAAACCGGTCCTGCAAAAGTAGCCAGGTACTTAATTCTGCTATCCTCACTACAAGCAGTTTCAAAGTAATTGAAGGTTTTGAATCCCCAATCCCCGCAAATCGCTGCTCCTGCAAAATGATGAACCAATTCATGCAGCGATACATACAACATGGTCATGCAATAAAAAGCTAAGCAGTATTTCCAGGTTATCTTGATGTTCAACTTTCCATTCTCAGGGTGGGTATCGAACGAACGGCTTACTTTGGTTCCAATCAAATTAGTGGGTATCACTGATCAAGGTTGTTCACAATCACATCACTTCCCTGATACGCTCCAGAATCTTCATGATACCAATGTCGAAACCTGGGAATACTGATGCCCTCCCATCGGTATTTTCCATCAAAAAGGATCACTTCATTCGGCCGATTGGAATCATCAGCATGATCGAACTTTAATGCTACCATAGAATAATCAACGCGATCCAACATAAGCTCCCATTTTTTACTGATCATAGGTTCTTTCAGTTCGATCTCCAGTGAATACACCTCTTGTCCCGCAAAATTACTTTCTTTCGGCTTACCGATCTCTTCAACTACATCTTCGGTGAGTGACATGGGAAGGCCGTACATCAATCGATAAAATGAACGGTAGCCGGTATTTCGATCAGCTCCTAACCGATATTTCTCCTTGATATCATCTGCAATTTCCGGGGAACCGTTTAACAAGACCTGAGCATTTCCTTCATGATCAATGATTCGTTCTATGATTCCTGGTTCAGAATCTCTCACCAATTTGAAATATCCAGTCTTGGTATACATGGCCAACTGAGAATATCGAAGTCTGTTTTGAATTCTCGGTTCCTGAATGTGAATCGAAAGTTCGGTATTGCTCCATTGCCCATCCGGATCGTGCTTCTGTTTACTTCTTTCCAGGATCTCGGTACCGGTGGTTGTAGCATGTTGTGCTTGTGCATGGAATCCGAATACGATCAATAAACATCCGGTGAGAAGTATTTTTACATTGGTCATGTCTTATAAGTTAATTTGATTTATTTCAATCCTGCCTTTTCTTTGGCTTTCTTAAGCAAAGGTTGAAAGGAAACCTGATAAATATCGCTGCTAAACTGATCATTTATGACTTTAATACGGCCAAACAGCAAATGTTTGCCGTCAAACGTCACATAAGGGGCGCCTTCACTGTCCGGTGAATTTACCGTTGGGCCAAGGTTCACGGGCTCCGTCCAGCCATTGCCTTCTTTGAACAGGATATACAGGTCATCTGCACCTTCTCCCTCTTTCATATCGCTGTCAATGATCAGATAGCTTCCATCTCTGGCTATCAACGGATTTGCATAATCTTTTACTTTTATGGGCAGTGCCATTGGTTGTGGGGTTTCAAACGTGGTTCCATTATGTGATGCTTTAAATATTGAAAAGGAATCTCCGTTTCCTTGATTGGAAGAAAAAACGATATCCCCTTCATTGGTTAACGACATAAAACCTTCCCCAAATGCTGTGTTTAGTTCTTTCGCATATACCGGTGCACTCCATCCATCAGTAGTTTTTTCTACATACCAAACATCCGGAAACTGAAATGGTTCTCCTCCTTCTTTTATGGGTCGATCAGAAAGGAAAAAGATCTTTTTCCCATTTGAAGTAAAGTACGGATCGGCATCGGTGTAGGGACTTGAAAATGGAGCCACCACAGGATCCGTCCATTGACCCTTGTTCCATTTAGAATAGTAAATATTCCAATCGCCCTGTTCCGCCATTCTTGCAAAATACATTTCATCCCCGGCAGGGCTAATGGCCTGAGATAATTCCATACCGGTTGTAATTACACCTTCACCCAGCTTTTGGGCTTTATGTAGAGTTTTACCACTATTCATCCAGAATAGGAATGGTATAAAAACTATTATCAGGGCTGCAGATCTCATAGGATTTGGTTTTGAATATGTTCAGTTCAGTTCTGTTCTGCATTCTTTGTGGAAAGAATAAACAGCAAGGAAGCCAAAGAAACGATAGCAGGAAAAATGATACCCCCAGAAAGTAATGCACTTACAAGAGCATTCAGCGGAGTATTATTAGCCTGTAGTTGTTCTAAGCGGGCGCTAATTTCAGATTGAGTAGCTCCCGAAGCTTCCATCTGCTGTTCATTAATTCGAAGAACGGCTTCAAACCAATCAGGGTTGATAAATTGATGATATATCTCAATAAATGGAGCTGAAATTCCAATTGATACTAATCCTACTGTTAAGCCAATCACTATCCTTTTTAGGATGGTAAGTTCAACTTCATTATTCATCTTATAAATGGCGAATAGAATAAAGCCGATGGGTACGATGGATATTCCAAGCTCGATCTTTTTCCCGATATGATAATGCGTGGTATCCAAACCTGATAACCACATAAATAGAGTGAAAAAGCACAGGAATAGCCCTAAATAGATGCCATACTTTGCCGTCGACTTGACCAAATAGGTGTACATTTACTTAAGCCGCTTGTATTTGATTCTCCAGTTCAGTGTCCAGGTTTCTCCCCCATCATTGGATGCCTCCCAATCCCACATCAACGAATCTTCCTTTATATCATAAAACACCATCCGCTGGGTAAACCTGCGACCGTCCTCCAGTTCAAAAACCTCGGTTTGAAAGATCCGTTTGTTGCCATCCGTTTTGCCAGTGAAATCGAAATATCCGCCACTATTATCGGCCCAGGCTTGTTTCCATCGCTCAAACCGGGGTTGATATACGGAGAGGCTGGTTCCTTTGAAGCCTTTTTGTTGTCCCTCGGTGATCCTGAAGTTTTCCTGTATCACCTTTCCGTCCAGCGTCTTTTCAATAAGATTGGTTCCCTTGCCGATCTTTCCATCTCCTTCATCCCATGTGACTTCCCATTCGCCGACCCAAAAATCGAAGTACTCTTCAGGTTCTAAATCAGCACTATTTGTTTGAGCAGATACTGTACAGGTACCTACAATGGCCATTATTATGATTAGCATAGTTTGTTTTATCATTATTCCCTCGTTTTTGATCACATCATCTCCCAGATCATCGTAGATCCGTTGGGCAAAGCCAGTGTAAGCTGTATCACATAAGGCTTTTGTTTAGTCAACCAAAAGGTGAGCCCTTTGTCGGTAGTTATTTTTTGGGTAAGATGGTTGTTTCCACTCAGTGTTTGAACTCGTTCCTGCCCTTCCAGAGTTGCTGTTAGTATCTCCTCCGTTTTTGTTTGTTGAGACCAGTATGGAATTTTATAGCTGATATTCTTCTGGAATGGAAGCCCAATTAATAATATCCCATACAAGTTCCAGTCATAAAGGTGATGTTCTGTTTCAAATTCTTCTGATTTAAACTCACCTTCCACAAAAGCTCTCTGAGTGACTTTATTTCCGTCAAAATTCAAGTGTAGCAAATTACCGTTTGTGCTTTCCAGAGAATATCGAAGGGGAGTCAGGTCGGCATGTTGTACCGTATTGATCCATGTCTGCTGAAGGCCGTATTCAGGACTATACAGATCCTGCACCCTATGCAAATAGGATACTCCATCCAGCTCAAGAATTTGTGCATAATCAGTCCAATACCGCATATGTTGTTTATTCCCGGATGAATCAATAACTGAGACTTTCCATTGGTTGGTGTAAGGTTGGATAAAACTTCCCTCAAGTAAAGCACTATCGGGCTGAACCCATACCGTATCCTGAGCGGAGACTGATTGAGAAGCCGCAAACAGTATCACAGCAATCAGTAATAATCTATTCAGCTGAGTCATTGATTTGAAATCTTATAATGGTATTTAAAATTTGGTCATTTGGCTTTTCACCGTCTGAACCTTTTCTGCTTTGAATAATTACGTCATCATCCCCTGTATACCCTGCAATTGCTTGGTATTTATATTGGATTTCCTCGGGGCTAATGGAAAGCTGACTTATGGTTGCATGATCCGGTGCTTTTAGAATCTCAGCCTCTTCTTCATCTCCAAAATGCCCTAAACTGTATTGAAATAGATCCCCCGAAGTTAGTTCTGCTTCAACCACTACTGTTTCTTCCTTTATAGTATGTTGATCGCCTGCATTCAGCAACTCACAGGATGAAACTATTAGTAAAGGAAAAAAAAGAAGATATACCTGAATTTTTTTCATTTGGGTGCAAAGTTCTGTTCAATGATCTGTTGAGATTAATATCGGATTTGAACGAAAAATTGTAAAAAAGAAGATTTTAATACTTCCCGATTATTCGCTATTCTATATCAAACGAGGTATGAAAACTATGTTATGGACTATAAAGAATATCAACCGCCGCAGGAAGTTGCAGATCTGATCGAGTGTTATTGGACCAATACTTTGCATGCTGAGGACTTCAATCAGGATCATGACTATATAATACCGGATGGTAGTACTGATGCTATTTTTATGCTGAATGGAAACTATCTCCGAAAAGATGAACGTAAAAATGATAAGCACCTCGTCGAATATTGCAGTCTTGTACCGGCCTTTCATGAAGCTGTAAAAGTGTACCAAAAGCCTGATACTTCCTGCCTGGTTATGCGATTTAAACCTGGGGGTTTTGAGCAGTTAACCGGAATAAGCCAAAAAGAGCTAAAAAATCCAACCTATCCACTGCAGGAACTAATTCCTGAACTTGCTGACCTGGCAATGGATGAGGCAATGAGTAATAAACCAGCCCCTGATATCATAGATAAAATTAACACCTGGGTCCTTTCAAAAAAGAAGAATAGCAACAAAAATTTTCTGATACAGAAATTTGTCAGTGACTGCATCCGAAGCAGAGGACGAATAATTATTAAAGATTTCTGTAGTTCAATGGGTATTCATAAATCCACCCTCGAAAAGAATTTCAAACGCTACACAGGTCTTTCTCCTAAACAATATGCCAACCTGATCCGATTTAATTATCTCATCAGAAAGATACTATTCTCAGATTCCAGCCTGACTGAAACCGGCTATGAGATGGGTTATTTTGATCAAAGTCATATGATCAAGGATTTCAAAAAAATTATTGGCATTTCACCCAAAGAACTTCTCGAAAAAAAATTCAGCATACCAAAGTTAGCAGCTTTATCGATCTCCAACAAAGAACACCATTTTAAAGTGGAATAAATTAAACTTCCATCGCTTTTGGAATCACATTTTCATAAATCTCAGCGGCTGTAGAAACTTTCAGTGAAATCAGATCTTTGATCTCCAGCTTATCATTTTTAACGACCCCTAATTCATAAACCGGAACTTCTGATTTTTCAAAGTGATCTTTCACCCTTTGTAGTTCGGGAGCTGAAATGGTGATAACGACTCCGGATTGAGCCTCACTAAACAAGATTTCATGGCGTGAACCTGATAAAGTTTCAACTGAAAGCTGGGCTCCTTTATTACCAAAAATGGCCATTTCGGTAAGTGTAGTTGCTAAACCCCCATCCGAAATATCATGAGCTGCTGTAATTAATCCAGTTTGAATGGCAGTAAGCAAAGCCGTTTGTAATTTTACCTCAAAATCCAGGTCCAGTTCCGGGGCATTTCCGGTTGTAAGGCCATGGATCTCTTTTAAATATTCGCTTCCGCCCAGGCCTTTACGATCCGCTCCTATATAAAGTATAATATCGCCTTCGTTTTTGAATGCTGGTGTAGTTACATGTTTTTCTACATCTTCGATCACACCCAACATTCCAATGATCGGCGATGGAAAGATCGCGCTATTTGGGTTTTCATTATAAAAACTTACGTTTCCACCCGTAACAGGAGTGTTTAATGTTCGGCATGCATCTCCCATTCCACCCAAGGCTTCTTTGAATGTCCAATACACTTCCGGTTTGTACGGGTTACCGAAGTTCAGGCAATTGGTGATAGCCATGGGTTTTGCCCCTGAACAAACTACATTCCGGGCAGACTCAGCCACCGCAATCTGCCCCCCTTTTCTGGGGTTAAGATATACATAACGACCATTACAATCGGTTTTAGCCACCAGCCCTTTTTTGGTTCCTTTGATGCGGATCACACCGGAATCAGATGCGCCGGGAGGAGTCACCGTATTAGTTCGAACGGTGGTATCGTACTGCTCGTGGACCCATCGTTTCGAAGCAATGTTGGGCGAATTCAATAATTTCTTAAGTGTTTCGGTGTGATCCTCTGGATGATCCAATGAGTCGGTATCAAAATTCTGCACCTCGTCTAAATATTTCGGTTTTTTAGTTTCACGAATATATTGAGGTGCGCCGCCGCCCAGCACCAAATGTTCTGCAGGAATTTCGGCTTTGATCTCGCCGTCTTTCCAATAAGTGACTTTATCGCCTTCCACCACTTCCCCAATCACCACGCCATGGAGATCCCATTTTTCATATACATCGATGATCTCTTGCTCACGACCTTTTTCAGCAACAATCAACATGCGCTCCTGACTTTCAGAAAGCAACAATTCATAAGCCGTCATTCCATCTTCCCGCGCCGGTACTTTGTCGAGATCGACACGCATTCCCTGTCCGCCTTTGGCTGTCATTTCAGAAGACGAACACGCAATCCCTGCCGCGCCCATATCCTGCATACCTACAACCGCACCGGTTTGCAACACTTCGAGACTCGCTTCCAGTAACAATTTTTCGGTAAAGGGATCTCCCACCTGAACGCTGGGTCTTTTCGCTTCGCTCTCTTCACTTATTTCTTCAGAGGCAAAAGTCGCACCATGTATTCCATCGCGACCGGTACTTGCACCTACAATAATCACCGGATTCCCTATTCCTTTGGCAATCGCAGAAGCTGTTTCGCCTTCTTTCACCAACCCTATACTCATGGCATTTACCAGTGGATTACCTTCATAGCTTTCATCAAATACCACTTCACCGGCAATTACCGGTACCCCAAATGAATTTCCATAATCTCCGATTCCCCGCACTACGCCATCCAGTAAATAGCGAACTCGAGGATTTTCCATTGAGCCAAAACGAAGTGAATTCAGGCTAGCTACTGGTCGTGCTCCCATGGTAAAAATATCGCGATGAATGCCACCAACACCCGTTGCTGCCCCCTGATAGGGTTCTATTGCAGAGGGATGATTATGACTTTCAATTTTAAAAGCACATCCAAGTCCATCTCCCAGGTCAACCAAACCGGCATTTTCTTCTCCGGCACCTACCAGCAAATTCTCTCCTTCGGAAGGAAGTTTTTTAAGTTCCACAATGGAGTTTTTGTAGGAGCAATGTTCACTCCACATCACCGAATAAACGCCCAGCTCGGTAAAGGTCGGAAAACGACCGAGGCGGGTTTTGATCATTTCAAATTCTTCTTCGGTAAGTCCGTGTTCTAATGCAAGTCCAAGAGTGACTTCAGGGTCGGGAGTGAGGTTCGTCGACATTGTTGAATGTTGAGAATTGAGATTGATCCAGAAAATATATCCGGATGAATTAAGACGGAGTTGAAGGTACGATTATTTAAGAAAAGGCTCTAATTGGATTAGCGGGGAATTTGTTATTTGTGGAATGGTTAATGGTAAATTGATGAGCTTGAGCCAAACAACAGTCCTCTCTTCCCGAATAAATCGGGACAAAACTAAATCCTGACTCTCTCCAAAGAGAGACAGTTCTTGCCAATGCGTGCTACCTTAACTTGGTCAAACTTTATGACATAGGCTAAGAACCTGTGTCCCTGGAGGCACAGGGTTAGGGTCCAATGATCGGAATTGTTCATTTGGACCATTTTCGGTTGATTGGGAATCAAGACAATATGAACAATAGAGCCGGTAATAGGCAAATTATTGCAAGTCAAACACCGCACAACCGCGACGCTTGCGCTATGGGTGTTTAAAAACTTCAAAGTTGAATGTTCGATGTTCAACCCTTAAACCGTTCATAAACCGCCTTCTCCAATTCCTCTCGATGATCCGGATGGGCAATTTCAACCAATGCTTTGGCTCGCTGTCCCAAATTCTTGCCATACAAATTAGCAACTCCATATTCAGTTACCACATAATGTACGTGTGCCCGGGTAGTTACCACACCTGCACCTTGTTTCAAAAAAGGTACAATTCGACTAATACCCTTTCTCGTAGTTGATGGCAGTGCGATGATCGGCTTTCCTCCAGGTGATAACGAAGCTCCACGGATGAAATCCATTTGTCCGCCTACCCCTGAATAATGATACGTTCCAATAGAATCTGCACAAACCTGACCCGTGAGGTCAACTTCAACTGCACTATTGATGGCAATAACTTTGGGATTTCTTCGAATCACAGCGGTATCATTGATATAGGCGATATCAAGCATGGCTACTGATGGGTTGTCGTCTATGAAATCATAGGTTTTTCGGGAACCCATCACAAAACCACTTACCACTTTTCCAGGATGAATTTTCTTATTCATTCCGTTGATGACACCATTTTCTACAAGTTCAATCACCCCATCTGAGAACATCTCGGTATGTACTCCCAAATTTTTATGACTGGTCAGGCTTTTTAAAACTGCATTTGGAATAGCTCCAATTCCCATTTGTAAAGTAGCCCCATCATCGATCAACTCGGCACAGAACTGTCCAATTTTTAATTCGGCTTCGTCTGGTTCGGGCACAATTTGTTCCGGCAGGTCATCATTCACTTCAACAAACGCATCGATTTTGCTTGCGTGAATTTGACCATCCCCATGTGTTCGTGGCATTTTTGGATTAACTTGAGCGATCACATGTTTTGCAGTTTGTGTTGCGGCAACAGCAGCATCTACCGAAACACCAAGTGAACAAAAGCCATGGATATCGGGCGGTGAAACGTGAATCAAGGCAACATCTATAGGTAAAATTCCATGCCGGAACAGGCTGGGTACTTCACTTAAAAATACAGGTATATAATCTCCTCTTCCCTGGTTTACAGCTTTTCTCACATTTGCCCCAACGAATAATGCATTTACAAAAAAACTATTCTTGTATTCTTCAGCAGCATATGGTGCCGGCCCTTCTGTATGTAAATGAATCACCTCTACATTTTTTAATTCCTGGTGGCGGTCTGTCATGGCTTGAATAAGTTGAACCGGTGTAGCCGATACACCATGTACAAAAACCCGGTCTCCTGATTTAATTTCCTTTACTGCTTTAGCTGCTGTCATATACTTACTCATAGAACTCCAATTATCTTTGTTTATATCCGATAATAACGAAGCATTATGAATTTTTCTTAAAGAGACGGGAATATGCTTTATGCTTTATGCTTTATGCTTTATGCTTTATGCTTTGAAGGAAAATAATGGAATGGAACACGGATGACACGGATTTAGCGAGTTTTCACTGATTCTAATTAAACTTATTTCCGAGTGAGTTTATCAATTAGGGATAAAAATATTCACCCTTAGAAAAAATTGCGTGAAAAAGAGGACGGAATGAAACGTTAAGAAACCCCGAGCATTAAGGGTACCGCATGTTTCTATAATTACCAGCGGGCCCAGATAAGGAGCTTTGATTTCTTTTAGTGGAATAGAGTCAGCTTTAGCAATTTTTTCGCAGGTGCCCCGACTGCTCGGGGTTGGTTCTTTTGTCGGTACAAAAGAACATTATGGAATAGTAGGAGCCCAGCATTGCCTTATACCAATTTAAAAGTCTTCTTGAATTACTATCGAGTTGTCTATCATTTCATTGGCTACATATTCTGAAAACCCCAAATTTATACCAATATCAACTGGAACATCAATAAGCTCTTCGAGATCATTCTTGTACCTGGATAATTCCATCAACCCTACTGGATGCTTTAGTTCAATCAAAATATCAAAGTCTGACTCTTCTCTCTCTTTCTCTGAAGCATATGAGCCGCAAATGGACACCTTTTTAACCGGTTTTTCCTCAAAGTATTTTTTTTACAGTATTATATATTTCTTTCCTTTTCATATTAGAATAAATCAACTCAAATTTTCAAATACGATCAATCCTAATTTTATCGCACTATACATTTCTGATAAAATAAAATTCAACCTCCCATTGATAATTTTAAGAATTCTCCGTAAAATCTAATATCGTTATTAGAATTAGAATATTTGATTTAAATCTTACCGAATGAGGTTGATTTCACAAGGTGCTCAGTACGCCATATCGGCTATTATTGCCATTTCGAAGCATACTGAAGGAGGTCCAATTTCTGCCACTTATCTATCAAAATCATTGGACTGCCCGACGGCCTACCTCTCACAAGTATTGGCAAAGCTAAAAAAACCCGGGATCTTAAAATCTCAGCGCGGACTAAACGGTGGCGTATACCTTGCCAAACCTGTTGATAAGATCACGATGATGGATGTAATTGCAGCCATAGATGGTACTGAGTTCTTCGACAAGTGCTTTATGGGCATTGAAGGTTGCGGTAATATTGAACCCTGCCCTTTTCATGAATTTTGGTCCGTTGAACGTAAAAAGATCGAAAAATGGCTTCGTGAAACCACTTTTGAACAAGTTGACCAAAATATGACCCAAACATGGTTTGATCAGCGGTTGCAATTTTCAAACAGTATCCCCTCTTTTAAATAATGAAAACAAACACCGTCATATCCCCCGATATATGCTTTCATTGCGGTGAAGATTGTGTGATTGATACTGTACGGTTCGATGAAAAAAATTTTTGTTGTCAAGGTTGTAAATCTGCCTATCAAATATTAGATGAAAGTGACTTATGCGGATATTATGATCTCGAATCTAATCCTGGCATAAACCTAAAAAATGTCAAGCACAGGGCGCGGTTTGATTATCTGGAAGATGAGGAAGTCATAAACCGGATCTCTGACTATCAGGA
The DNA here is from genome assembly GCA_031580945.1 of Gracilimonas sp. Taxonomy (GTDB): domain Bacteria; phylum Bacteroidota; class Rhodothermia; order Balneolales; family Balneolaceae; genus Gracilimonas. The sequence continues at coordinate 9,792 of JAVLBT010000002.1, read as the reverse complement.
TGACAGCAGAATTTCAGTCACCTTGAACATACCTAACATTCATTGTACTTCGTGTGTATGGCTTTTAGAAAACCTGCAGAAACTTGAGCCCGGTGTTTTACAAAGTGAGGTTAACTTTCTAAAAAAAGAGCTATCGGTTCTAATCGATTCTAATAATACCTCCCTTCGAAATGTTGTAGAACAACTTGTTACCATAGGGTATGAGCCTGAGATCAGGTTAGAGAAACTGGATTCCAAAACGGAAAAATCTCATCAAAATCGTTCGTTATGGTTAAAAATGGGAGTGGCCGGTTTCGCATTTGGAAATATCATGTTATTCAGTTTTCCGGATTACCTCGATACCACTGGTAGTGGATTGGGTGGGGACTTTCATCTCTTTTTTGGGGCTTTAAATATCATCTTAGCCTTGCCTGTTTTGATTTACAGCAGCAGTGATTATTTGAAGTCCGCATTTGCCGCTTTAAGTCAGCGCGGGGTCAACCTGGATGTTCCTATATCAATTGGTATAGTAGCACTTTTTACGCGCAGCGTATACGAAATTGTTACTTTGACAGGAACCGGTTACATGGATTCATTCACAGGACTCATCTTTTTTCTCTTGATCGGAAAACTGGTTCAGCAAAAAACTTTTCACCGTCTTTCCTTTAATCGGGATTATCGATCATACTTACCCATTGCCGTCAATGTTTTAAATGAGCATGGAGAAGAATATTCCGTATCTCTTGACAAGCTTACGCCCGACAAACAAATACGACTTCGGAATCAAGAGCTTGTTCCTTGTGATTCTACCCTTTTATCGGATGAGGCCTTCATGGATTATAGCTTTATCACGGGAGAATCTGAGCCGGTACGTGTAAAAAAAGGCGATCAAATATTTGCCGGGGGGCGGTTGATCGGGAATGCCGCTTTATTTAAAACGGAAGAGAAAGTCACCAACAGCTATCTTACTAAACTTTGGAATCATGAAGCCTTCCAAAACAATGATAAGGAATTAAAGCTCACTACTTTTGCCGATAAGATCAGCCCCTATTTTACAGTGGCAGTTTTGGGGATTGCTTTTTTCTCCGGCTTATACTGGCTTCAAACAGCTGGGGTGGAACCTGCTCTGTCCGTTTTTACCGCGGTTTTGATCATCGCCTGTCCGTGTGCCCTGGCACTTTCCACACCGTTCACCTTGGGTTCAGCACTCAATTTGCTATCGCTGAACGGCCTTTTTGTGAAGAACCATTTATTGATCGAGAATCTCTCCAAAGCCACCTCTATTGTTTTTGACAAGACCGGTACGCTTACTGAAAGTGAGGCTGCTGAGGTTACTTTATTTGGAGATGAACTATCCTCTCAAGAAGAAATTTGGGTAAAATCAGCTTGTAAAAACTCTATACATCCACTGAGCCGTAAAATTTCTTTCTATCTAAAGGATGTCATTGCGAGAGGTTCGGTAAACGAAGTGAACAAACCTCGCGTCAATCTCCCCTCAATGGCAACTGGCTCGATTCAGGGAGATCGCTTCGTCGAACAATTTTCGAGTTCTACTTCAACCATCGATGCTCCTCGCGATGACCGTGCGATTTTGAAAAACTTTGAAGAACAACCGGGAAAAGGCATTTATGCAGAGATCGAAGGAGCATTAATCTGTCTTGGTTCACGATCATTTGTTGCTGGGCAATCAGGTATGAAACTAAATGAAATTCCTGAAACTAACTTTAAGGGTTCAACGGTACATCTTTCCATAAACGGGGTGTATAGAGGGTTTTTTGGAATCAAAGCCGGGTTGCGAAATGGCATTTCCGAACTGCTTCAAAATATCAAAGAAAAATTTAGCCTCTATTTACTATCCGGGGATAATGAGGCCCAGCGGTCAGATTTTACGCATTACTTTGGCTCAAAAGACTCCCTCCTTTTCAATAAAAAACCGGAGGAGAAGCTCGAATTCATCACACAGCTGCAGGAAAATGGCGATCAAGTGATCATGGTGGGCGATGGATTAAACGACGCCGGTGCGCTCAAAAAATCAGACTTTGGCATTGCACTGGCTGATGATATTAGCTCCTTTGCTCCAGCCTGCGATGCCATATTAGAAGGAGATTCACTAAAAAATCTGGGCGTCTTCATCAAATTTTCAAATCAGAGCATGAATATCATCATTGCGAGTTTTGTACTCTCGCTATTGTATAATACCATTGGACTTGGATTTGCAGTAACAGGAAATTTATCTCCATTGGTAGCTGCCATTTTAATGCCATTAAGCTCCATCAGCGTTATGATATTCACTTTTTTAACGACACGATATTTTGCGCGTAAAGGAGGCTTAGCGATATGGAAGTGATCTATATGCTTATCGGATTCAGCCTGCTGGTAGCACTAATTTTTTTGGGATTGTTTTTTTGGGCCGTTCGATCCGGACAGTTCGACGACCAACACACTCCCTCCATGCGAGTACTCTTTGACAGTAAAGATTCTTCATCAAAAAAATCAAACCACAACCAAAAACATCGGGATGAATAAATGTCTTCATCATCAACTTTAGAAACCTTTCATTACGATAACGAGATCGTCCGAAAATTTGGGGTCGCAGCTTTAATCTGGGGACTTATCGGCTTTATCGTTGGGCTTACCATAGCTCTAAAACTCATTTGGCCAGATTTTCTTGGCTTTATTCCTGAACTCAGTTATGGAAGATTACGGCCTTTGCATACAAATGCGGTAATTTTTGCTTTCGCAGGGAATGCAATTTTTTACGGAGTTTACTACTCGTTACCTCGTTTAACCAAAACCCCCATGTGGAGTCAAAAACTGAGTCAGCTACACTTTTGGGGCTGGCAGGCAATTATTGTTTCTGCGGTTTTGACTTTACCATTCGGCATAAATACCAGTAAGGAATATGCGGAGCTGGAATGGCCGATCGATATTGCGATCACCATAATCTGGGTAATTTTTGGGGTCAATATGATCATGACGATCATGAAAAGAAGGGAAAAACATTTATATGTGGCCATCTGGTTTTACATCGCCACATTTGTAACTGTTGCCGTTCTTCATGTGGTAAACTCCTTTGAAATGCCTGCTACATTCCTAAAAAGTTATCCTATCTATGCGGGTGTACAGGATGCCTTAGTTCAATGGTGGTACGGACACAACGCTGTGGCTTTCTTTTTAACAACTCCGTTTTTGGGGATCATGTATTATTTTATCCCAAAAGCAGCAAACAGGCCGATTTTTTCATACCGGCTTTCCATTGTACACTTTTGGTCACTCATCTTTATTTATATATGGGCAGGACCTCACCATTTGCTTTATACAGCACTTCCCGGCTGGGCGCAAGCATTGGGTACAGTTTTCAGCTTGATGTTGATAGCACCAAGCTGGGGCGGTATGCTTAATGGACTACTTACATTAAGAGGTGCCTGGGATCGTGTCAGAGAAGATCCCGTACTCAAGTTTTTGGTTGTTGGTGTGACGGCTTACGGTATGGTAACCTTTGAGGGGCCTATGTTATCTATCGCAAATGTTAATGCGATTGCCCATTACTCTGATTATATCATTGGCCACGTACATAATGGTGCTTTGCTTTGGAATGGCGGACTAACCTTCGCAATGTTGTACTACATTACACCAAGGATCTACAAAACCAAACTGTACTCTATCAAGTTAGCCAACGTACATTTCTGGTTTGCTACACTTGGTGCGATCTTTTATGTAATTCCCATGTATTGGGGCGGCATCACCCAAAGTTTGATGTGGAAAGAATTTACTACAGAAGGTCTTCTGCAATATCCTAACTTCCTGGAAACTGTAACACAGATCATTCCAATGTATGGTCTTCGTGCAATTGGTGGAACATTATTCATCATTGGTGCAGTCGTTGGAACCTATAATTTATATAAGACCGGACGCCAAGGCTCTTTTAACGCACAGGAAGTGGATGAAGCACAGCCTATTATTGACCCTGCAGCCGGACACAAAGAAAGCTGGCATCGTCGCCTGGAAGGTCGTCCGCTTCAACTTACTGCCCTTACCTTAGTGGTTATCCTGATCGGTGGAATTGTTGAATATGTACCTACTGCTTTAGTTGATTCTAACGTTCCCACGATTGCAAGTGTTAAACCTTACACTCCACTGGAAGTTGAAGGAAGAGATATATACATCGCAGAAGGTTGTAATAACTGTCACTCTCAAATGATACGTCCCTTCCGTTCAGAAACAGAACGATATGGAGAGTATTCTAAAGCTGGAGAGTTTGTGTATGATCATCCCTTCCTTTGGGGATCAAAACGAACCGGACCAGACCTGCATCGTGTTGGAGGTAAGTATCCTGATAGCTGGCATGTTCGTCATATGTATGATCCAACATCTACCTCTCCTGGTTCAATAATGCCTGCCTATCCATGGTTATTTACACAGGATATGGACAAAGAAACCATCCCAAACCGCATTAATGCACTTCGGAAAGTGGGAGTTCCATATGTGGAAGGGTATGATGAGATCGCTATTAAAGATCTCGAGTCCCAGGCAGATGAAATTGTAAACGGACTTCGCCAAAATGGATTTGATGAGATCGAAGGCATTCAGATCACCTCTGATAAGAAGATCGTAGCGATCATCGCCTACATGCAAAGATTAGGGATTGATATCAAAGGGAATAAAAATCCCTGGGAAGAACTGCCATCAAGTGATCGTATTCAGGCCAATTTCAAACCACAGCAAGAGGGCGAATAAACCATGTATAAAAATGTATTGCGCGCAATTGAAGATATCGGCATTTACCCAAGTATTTCACTGATCCTGTTCTTTGGATTTTTTGTAGGGCTGGTGATCTATTTGATCATAAAAGGAAAAGATTACTGGAAAGATGCTGAACGTCTTCCGCTCGAAGATGATGACAATATCAATTTTAAACAATCAGAACAATGAAAGTATTTGACGACGAAAAAGATCTGCTGATGGATCATGAGTATGATGGAATCAGGGAACTGGATAACCATATGCCTGTTTGGTGGTTATGGCTATTTTATTTTACGATAGCCTGGGGAGTTGGCTATATGGTGTATTACTATATGCTTGGTGGGCCCACTCAGGAAGAACTTTACGAACGCGAAATGGCCGCAGCCGCTGAGCAGTTTGATCTTCAGCCAGAAGGTGGTGATGGTGGCGAAACAGAAGCAGCTGATTTCACATGGGCTTTTCTTGAAGATCAGGATCGAATTGAAGAAGGACGTGAAATCTACATGAGTAACGGTAATCTTTGTTATACCTGTCATGGCGCCAATGGTGAAGGATTAGTTGGCCCCAATTTAACCGACGATCTATGGATTCACGGATGCTCGGCCAAAGATGTTGCAAACAGCATTATAAATGGCTATCCAGACAGGGGAATGATCGCATACGGCAGCGGTGCTCGAATACCGGATGAGAAAGTTCAAAGTTTGGTCAGTTATATAGCATCCATACAAGGAACAGAACCTGCAAATGCAAAAGCACCCATAGATCGTGCAAAACCTTGTAGTTTGGAGTGATTGTTGATATAGTGGTATGGCGATATTGTAATATGGTGATGTTAGATTTAAACTATATCACCCTTCACCATATCACTAACTTCACATAATCCTCAAAAAAGAGCGTTAGTATTCATCAGTATGAGAGCAATATGAGGTTTTAAGAACAATGGCAAATTTAGAAGAAGAACGACGCATAGATCAACAGAATTTTCGAGACCACCTCGCTACCGTAAATGAGCAGGGGAAACGAAATTGGATCTATCCTAAAAAACCCAGCGGGCGATTTTACAAGGCCCGAAACATAGTGGCTGTGCTTCTGCTCGCTTTCTTCTTTAGTGGTCCCTTTATCACTGTGAACGGGAACCCCTTATTACTGTTGAACATTCTTGAACGTAAATTTGTGATCTTTGGAGTCGCATTTTGGCCGCAGGATTTACACTTACTTGTATTCGGGATGCTAACGTTTATCCTGTTCATTGTGCTGTTTACCGTCATTTTTGGAAGACTATTTTGCGGTTGGGCGTGTCCGCAAACCATTTTCATGGAAATGGTATTCCGGCGAATTGAATACTGGATCGAGGGAGATGCCGCTGCGCAGATAAGACTTAACCGACAAGATTGGAATCTGGAGAAGATCACAAAAAAGGTCAGTAAGCACGGTATTTTTTATGCTATGGCTTTCCTGATTTCAAATCTGTTCCTGGCTTACATCATTGGTAAAGATCAGCTATTTGATATCATCACTGCTCCCCCATCCGAACACCTTGCAGGGCTCAGTATGATGATCATCTTCAGTGGTGTTTTCTATGGTGTTTTTGCCTTCATGCGGGAACAAGTTTGTCATTTTGTATGTCCCTATGGCCGCATGCAGTCGGTTATGCTTGATAACAACTCTATAAATGTAATGTACGATTACGTTCGCGGTGAAACTCGTGCAAGCGTTAAAGACCGATATCAGCTGGAAAATCGCAAAGCAACCCTCGAGGACCTTGGATTCAGCCAAAACGAACAATTCGGAGATTGCATTGATTGCTATCAGTGTGTTAAAGTATGTCCTATGGGTATTGATATACGAAATGGCACACAACTTGAATGTGTACACTGTACTGCTTGTATTGATGCCTGTGATTCAGTAATGGACAAGATAGATAAGCCACGAGGTCTTATTCGATATTCTTCTGAGGATGCCATTCGCAAAGGGGAACAAAAGGTACTTACACCCAGAGTAGCGGGCTACTCCGGCATTCTGCTGATCCTGATGACGACTTTCATCACCCTATTAATGCTACGCCCTGATGTTGAAACCACCATACTGCGTGAACCCGGTACCTTATATCAGGAATTGCCAGGAAATAGATACAGCAACATCTATAACGTAAAAATGCTGAATAAGACCTTTGACGAAATACCTGTAGAAATCAGGTTAGAAAAGCCAATGGGTGAATTAGTTTCACTTGGAACCATTTCCTCTGTATCAGCTCAAAACTCTGCAGAAGGCAGGTTTATGGTACAGGTTACAGATTCTGTTTTAACAGGTTCCCAAACAGAACTCACTTTTGGTATCTACTCCGGAAATGAAAAACTCGAAACAGTGACTTCTGGATTTTTAGGTCCTGCGAATGGAAATTCACAGAACTAATTTATTTGACTAAAAAAAGATCTTACTTAACAATATTTTTGAATTGATTAGTACATGTAGGTTCAACACATAAATCATAAATAATCATGAGTATAAAAGAAAAATTTAACTGGGGAACCGGTCTCACCCTTGCTATCGTTGTGTTTGTACTTGCTACCTTAAGTACAGTAAGCTATCTCATCAGCCTTGAATTCTACCTTGTTTCTGAAAATCACTATGAAGAGGGAGTTGAGTATCAAGACACCATTGACGGTATTCAAAATGCGAAAAACCTGGATACTCCGGTTCTAATATTATTTGATGAACCTACCGAGTCTATTAAGATCACTTTCCCAACTGCTTTACGGGCCGACTCACTAAAAGGCACGATCACATTTTATCGCCCCAATGATTCATCCTTAGATAAACTATATAAGCTGCAGCTCAACAAAGATGGCCAACAATCCATACCTGTTTCCGATTTTGAGGAAGGTCGCTGGAAGCTTACGCTTGAGTGGCAGCAAGATACCCTCACCTTCATAGATGAGAAGAATATTTTCATATAATGGAGCTTTGGACCGGTTTTACGTTGGGACTTCTGGGTAGCTTTCATTGTATAGGAATGTGTGGACCTATTGCTCTTAGTATTCCCGGACAAAATAGTTCAAAGGCTGCTATGCTCTTCCGTGGGATATTTTACAATTCAGGCAGAATCTTCACTTACGCTATTCTCGGATTTGGATTGGGCATTTTGGGAATGGGTGCCACCATAGCCGGTTACCAGAATTTGCTTTCGATTATTTTGGGTGCCTTGATTGTAATCTTTGCAATTGCTCCAAAAATCAAATTTCCCGGAGCTATCTCTAAGATCTATCAGGATTTTCAGTCTATGATCAGTTCTTCCATTGGGTCGCTCTTCAAGAAACGAACGCTATCCTCTTCTTTTTTGATCGGGTTACTGAATGGCTTTCTTCCCTGTGGATTTGTGGTGACTGCCCTGGCTGTTGCGTTGGTCACAGATACCGCCCTGCACAGCAGCATCTACATGGCTTTATTTGGCCTTGGAACGCTGCCCGTCATGCTTTTTATGAACATGGCCCCGGGCTTTATCTCCCCCAGGATGCGTTCTAAACTGCGTCCTTTTTCTACCTACTTCGCTATTATTATTGGGTTGCTACTTATTTGGCGAGGGATCGTGGTTGATGGCGGAATGATAGGGCATTAGAACCCGATAATTGCAATTAGATTATCTAAGCCAAATGCACCACTGTCCTCTCTCTGAATTGTGGCTAAAGCCAAATTCGGTCTCTCTCCGAAGAGAGATAGGTTCTTGCCACTGAATAATGTATTATCCCATCTTAAGATCTCATCAAACGCAAAAACTTGTGTCCCTTTGGAGGGACAGAAAGAACAGCTCGCCATTACTTTCGGGGAGGAGAGTCACATTCTATTTGACACTTAACACCTTCAAAAGCTCATCAAAATCATCAAAGATGAGATGGGCTAGCTTATGCCCCTGTTCAATAGGATTTTTGGTGTACCAGGCTACCTGCCAGTTTGCTTTAGAACCACCCACTACATCAGAGGTATATGAATCACCAACATAAAGTATATCCTCACGGCCCACTCCTGCGAGTTCTGTGGCATGGTCAAAGACTTTGGGATGCGGTTTCATTTCACCCACTTCCTCAGAAATGACAATATGGCTGGCTGTTTCTTTCAGGTTGAACCGATCGATCTTAAGCCATTGGGTTTCAGCAAAGCCATTGGTAATGATTCCAACCTGATACTGCTCAGCGATCTTCAGATATGATTCTTTTGCCCCGTCGATCCATTCCCAGTGATCCCTGTAATAATTCATGTAAACTTCTCCAGTTTTTTTATGCATGGATTCATCCAATCCAAGGTCACGAAAGGTTTCTTTAAACCGACGGCGATGTAATTCATGACGACCGATCTCACCACGGCTATATTCTTCCCAAAGGCCCTTGTTAATATGGTGGTAAGTTTTGAGTAACTCGTTTATTGTAATGCCGTTAAACATGTCGAAATGATCGTGTACATCCCGAAGGCCTGCTCGTTCTGCCTTTTTGTGATCAAGTAGCGTGTCATCTAAGTCAAAATAAATGAATTTCGGATTCAATTGTGACAATGGAATAGTTTTTGATTATTGTTAGCAAGGTATGAATCTAATAAACATCAGGTCCGTAAACAGGGCATAAATAAATCACATATTATCAACTCATGAAAGCAAAAATTTGGATATTGATCGGAGTGTTTGCACTCCTTGTTTTTTTTGGTATTAACGTCAACAATAGTTTGGTAACCGCCGAGGAACAGGTAAATAGTGCCTGGGCCCAGGTTGAAAATCAGTACCAGCGAAGAGCGGACTTAATTCCTAATTTAGTAAACACTGTTCGTGGAGCAGCTGATTTCGAATCACAAACATTACAAGATGTCATTGAAGCACGTAGTCGGGCAACCTCAGTAAATATTGATGCCAACGATTTAAACAATCCGCAGGCATTTCAGCAGTTTCAGCAAGCACAAGGTCAGCTGAGTGGCGCCCTGTCCCGCCTTTTGGTAACGGTTGAACGATACCCTGAACTTCAGGCGAATCAAAATTTCAGAGACCTCCAGGCCCAGTTAGAGGGAACTGAAAATCGAATTTCTACCGAG